>JBBRCE010000006.1:0-159677 GCA_038205115.1 Pirellulales bacterium | reverse complement strand
CGCCACACCTCACACAGAAAGGAACCTCGCCGTATGCCCAACACACAACTCGCACCCTCCTCACCGCCGGTTCGCGCGGTCCGTTCGCCATGCGCCGCGCGCGTCGCGTCGCAAAAGCAAGCGGGCTACGCTTATTTAAGGACTAGTTCGGCTCACCGACAAACGTCAAAAACCATTTATGATACGGATTGGGTGCCAACGGTTGCGCGGCTAAGGAACGACCGAAAAATAACTTCCTCTGAGTGAGACGCCCGCTGCTCGTGATAGCGCGCGTCGACCCGAACGAAAAACGGAAGTTATTTTTCGGTCGTTCCTAAGCTAAATGCGATGCTTGAGTCGTCGTGATAAAACTCCCAGACGATCGCATCAGTTCTCACCGAGCAGCCCTGAACGCTTAGCCATTCCGCAGCCTGCCTCTCCGCCAAGATGGCTGCCTGCCACCTGGTGGGCACCCAGCAGAGTGAGCCGCAGACCGCGACAACCGCGAGCATTGAGCGCACACGAAATTGCTGAAATCTTCGAATTGGCATGCAGACTCTGCCTATTAGAACGCCGCCAAGGATATCGATCCGCTAACCATATGCACTCACCTCGACTTCAACATACCGACTGTCCGACGCGGGTCAAGCGAATTATTCCGCTTGCATTTGAATGTCAAAGTTTTCATGCCGCGAGCGAGCCGATCTGATTCTTTGGTCGAGACGATCCATTCAAATTTATCTTCATTCTTTGCCACATACCGCGCGGTGTAGCAATGTCGCCAAGTGGCAACGTCAAAATGAAAACAAATGACGACCAAGTGGCTTACGCTTGCTTCGAAGTATACTCAATCGCGCCTGTCCAACCGAAGTGTGGGCGGAAGTGTAGGAACTGGCGATCTTCAATATCCAGAAACCGGCCGTTCCACGCAGGCACGTCGCTGATCACGTTGACGTCCGCCGGTTGGCAGGTGGCGATCGGCATGTTCGTCAGTTTGTAGGCTTCGCGAATGATGTTTAGCTTGCGCCAATCGAAGCCCATCACCCGCGCGGCCACCATGTCGACTTCCACCGGCGATGTGCCGCCGACCACCACGTTGCTGGCGATTGGATCGCCCTGCATGGGGCCGGCGCCTTCCATGCCGATGCGACCATCGATCAGACTGTAATACGCCTTGGGTCGGTCGTGGCGGAGCGTGCCGTCGGGGTTGCCGTACAGCAAGCAGCGATTGAGATCCAGCGCCATTCGCCAGGTGGTGTCGTTGCCGTGCCAGTTGCCGCTGCGAATCACTTGCTGACCGCTGCCGAACAGGCCGGTGCCAGCCCTGCGCAATCGCTGCGCCAAACGCGTGCCGATGCCAGGCAGTTTTAGCGCCAGCGAACGCGTCCAGCCAACGGTCAGTTGTTCGCAGCGCTGCAGCCACCCGACGCTGGGAAATTGATCGCCACCACTGGCCGGCGAGCCGACGGTATGATGCGGCAGCCAGTTTTTTTCGGCATTGATGCCAACCAGGTTTTTGAGGTTCAACGTGACGCCGGTTTTTTTGTGCGTCTTCATCTTGGGCAGGTTGATGAACACGTCGCAGAGAATGGGCGTGGCGCTAATCAGGTATTCATGGGTTTCGCCCTGATGATGGCGGTTGGTGACCGCGGCGTCGTAATCCGCGCCATAATAGTGGCCTTCGCCGGCAAAACCGTAAAATAGGCTATCGCGGCCCAAATTGAATTTGATCGCCCCGTGAGGGTCGCCCGGCAGCTTGGTCCGCCGCACGATCACGCCTTGTTCGCGAATGGCTTCTTCCGCCCGCAGATCGTAAACTTCGACCGGCACGCCGTGTTTTTTTGAACAGCGCTCGGCAATAGCGTGCAAACCCAGCCGCTGGGCGATCTCGACAAACGACGAATCGGTTTGCGGGGCGTCGCAAATGGTCACTTTGCCGCGACCTGCCAATTTGCGGCAAACGTCGTCGCAGACTTCTTCGATCAGTTCAGCCGACGTGATCACCGAGCGCCATTCGGCGGGGTCGTTTTCTTTCGATTGCTTGATGAGGTTTGGCTTGAGCACCACCCACTGACCGGGCAGCACGCGCAAGAACGATAGATCGAGATTGCCGCGAAACACGTAAACGTTCATGCGGCCGATCTCAACCTCGCGGTTCACGGCGACGGGGCGTTAATCGATGGGATCGCTGAACAGCAATTTTCCCACAATGCCCACGACGCCCAGCAGAATCAGCGTGACGAACAGCACGCCAAACAGAGAAAAAAGCATCAGTCCGCCAACGGTTAAAGGTCAGTCACTGTCGTTGCCAGCGAGTATCGTAATCGGATTGCCAGCCGCCGAAAAGCCATCTTTCTGCGCTACTTTGCCGCCGAACGCCAGGGCTGCAAAAACGGTTTTGCCAGTTTGGCAGTTATCTTCAGACGCTTCCGGCCGCCGCTGCCGATTTGGCGACATTACAACGATTGGCTATGCGGCGCGGATTGCCTGTTTTGCGATATCTTATTATGGCGTTGCAGGTTGCGAAAAGAAATTCGTCCGCGGCATGACCTTTGCTTTAAGCGGTCGGAATTGCGATCTTGCGCACATTTTGTCAGTTAACCGCCGCGTTTGCACCGCGTGCGTTACCGCGTTTTTTGAATTTCTGATTCTAACGGAGGATGCGAGCGACATGTCTACGGCGACCAAAAACAAACCGGCCAAGAAGTCCGATTCTGGCACGATCAAGCTCCAACCGCTGGGCGACCGCGTGGTGATCGAGCGTGAAGAATCCGAAAAGAAGACCGCTGGCGGAATTTTGCTGCCAGAATCGGCCAAAAACAAACCTGCCCGCGGAACGGTGGTTAGCGTGGGCGAAGGTCGCATGTTGGACGACGGCTCGCGTCAGCCGCTGCAAGTCAAAGTTGGCGATCGCGTGCTGTTCAGCAGCTACGCCGGCGAGCAGTTCAAAGTCAACGACCAAGAATTGCTGCTGATGCGCGAAGACGACATCTTGGCCGTGATCGAATAGTTTCACGCCTGGCAGGTTCGCTTTGGCAAACTGCACCTTGCGACGCTGGTCGCAATTTTCTTCACACACAGCATTTTCGAATTGTTGCCCGCGACGTTCAGCCGATCGCGGAGCGGTTCGAACTCAACAGACAGCACATTTCTACTTGGAGAGTTTTCGATGGCAAAGATGATTGCATTCGATCAAGAAGCGCGTGACGCCATGCGTCGCGGCGTTTCGAAATTGGCCCGCGCGGTCAAGGTCACGCTGGGCCCCAAGGGTCGCAACGTGATTTTGCAAAAGAGCTTTGGCTCGCCCACGGTCACCAAAGACGGCGTGACCGTCGCTAAGGAAATCGACCTGGAAGACGTTTACGAGAACATGGGCGCCCGCATGGTCCGCGAAGTGGCCAGCAAAACCAGCGATGTCGCTGGCGACGGCACCACCACCGCCACGGTCATGGCCGAGTCGATCTTCATCGAAGGTCTGCGTGCCGTCACCGCCGGCATCAACCCGGTGCAAATGAAGACCGGCATCGAACGCGCCGTTTCTGACATTACCGACAAATTGCACAAGATGTCGATCAGCATCAAGAGCAAAAAGGAAATGGCCCAAGTCGGCACCGTAGCCGCCAACAACGATCCCGAGATTGGTGAGTTGCTGGCCGAAGCGATGGAAAAAGTCGGCAAAGACGGCGTCATCACCGTCGACGAAGGCAAGAGCCTCAAGACCGAAGTCGAATGGGTCGAAGGCATGCAGTTCGATCGCGGCTATCTCTCGCCGTACTTCGTCACCGATCCCACGCAGATGCAAACGGTGCTGGAAGATTGCTACGTGCTGGTTTACGAAAAGAAAATCAGCAACATCAAAGAAATGGTTCCGGTGCTGGAGTCAGTGGTCAACGCCGGCAAGCCGCTGTTGATCGTTGCCGAAGATGTTGACGGCGAAGCCCTGGCGACGCTGGTCATCAACCGGCTCCGCGGCACGTTCCAAGTTTGTGCCGTCAAGGCACCGGGCTACGGCGATCGTCGCAAGGCCATGCTGGAAGACATTGCCTGCCTGACCGGCGCGCAACCGATCTTCGAGAGCCTGGGCGTCAAGCTCGAAAGCCTCGGCCTGGCCGATCTGGGTCGCGCCAAGAAAGTGATCATCGACAAAGACAACACCACCATCATCGAAGGCGCCGGCAAGCAGTCGGACATCAAGGCCCGCATCGATCAGATTCGCCGCGAAATTGGCGTTTCGACCAGCGATTACGACAAAGAAAAGCTGGAAGAACGTCTGGCCAAGCTGGCCGGCGGTGTCGCCAAGGTGAACGTGGGCGCCGCGACCGAAAGCGAAATGAAAGAAAAGAAAGCCCGCGTGGAAGATGCTCTGCATGCCACTCGCGCTGCCGTGCAAGAAGGCATTTTGCCGGGCGGCGGCGTGGCGCTCCTGCGTGCTTCGACCTCGGTCAAGCCAGACGGCCTTTCCGGCGACGAAACCGTGGGCTACAACATTGTGGTTCGCGCTTGCCGCGCTCCGGTCACCATGATCTCCAACAACGCTGGCCAAGACGGTAGCGTGGTTTGCGAGAAAGTGCTGGAAGGCAAAGGCAACTTCGGTTACAACGCCGCCACCAACGTTTATGAAGACATGGTCAAAGCCGGCGTCATCGACCCCACCAAAGTCACACGCACCGCATTGCAAAATGCAGCCAGCGTAGCCACGTTGCTGCTAACCAGCGACGCCCTGATTGCCGACAAGCCGAAGAACGAAGGCGGCAAGAAGTCGGGCGGCGGCGGACACGGCCACGGCGGCGATTACGACATGTACTAATGTGAGGCGAAAGTTACGCAGGGGGCGAGAGGGTCTAGGGAAGAGATGCTAGCCCAAGCTTGAATCCTGGCCTGCTTCGCACGAGTAAATCGAAAAACCTGCGGCCCGTCGAAGACATTTTGTTTTCGACGGGCCGTATGCTTTTGTGTAAACTGACAACACCGGCTGACAGTATTCGATCTGAATTTGAGTAAATTTGAATATGGAACGTTTAATTTCGATTCAGGTTGAATTATTGGAAGAGGGTGACTATTTAGCGACCAGCGAGGACTTTCCAGGATTGATCGCGCAAGGGCGTACCATTGCCGAGACGATGGAGATAGCGCAGGACGTTGCTCGGAAGTTAATCGAATCCTACATTGAGCACGGCACACCTCTGCCATCGGCGTTACGACCAACCGTTCCGAATGTGGGCGACCTGCAGCAACTATCAATTCCGGTCGCGGTCGAATTTGCGGAATAGCAAATGTCCCGACTCACGCCGTTGACTTACCGAGACGTTGTAAAACGACTTCGCCACGCGGGCTTTGTTTTCGACCGACAAGCAAAAGGCAGTCACGAAATCTGGTACAACCCGACTTCGGACCGGCACGTAACAGTGCCGAACCATCCGGGCGATGTACCATTGGGGACTTTGCGGGCGATTGTTCGTGGGGCAGGGCTGACTGTCGAAGAATTCATGGCGTGAGAAAACGATTCATTGAATGCGGATCGGGCAGCGAAATGCTGATCTACAAAGCGATGTACAAATTTGTGGACGGCGGTTGCCACGCCGAGGTGTTGGACTTCCCGGGTGCGATCACTTGCGCGGATACATTGGATGCCGCGCGGTCACTGCTCAGCAGTGCGTTGGTCGACATGGCGGAGAGCAATTTGCTTCGTGGAAAGCCGCTGCCGACGCCCGATCCATCTCGCACGGATGTCGAGGCCGATATTGAAGAACCGGTTTACTTGCTGCTCCGAAATGTGTGAGGGGGCGGAAGAGACGCAAGGGGGCGAGCGGGGCGAAGGGAACAGGCCCTGACCTTTTGCGGCGCGTACGCTCAATTCGAAAAAGTCCGCGGCCCGTCGAAAACATTTGGTTTTCGACGGGCCGTTTCGTTTGGTATGTTGATTGAGCGACCGTCGCGTGATGACGATCATCGAAGCCGATGAGGAGCCTGTCATGAAACAACTGTTATCGATCCCGATCGAGCCGCTTGAAGAAGGCGGCTTTCTGGCGACCAGCTTTGAACTTCCCGCCCCGATTGCGCAAGGCCGCGCGATTGCCGAAAGGGTGGAAATGACCGAAGATGTGGCTGGCAAGTGGATTAATTGTTTTCAACCGCATGGCCAGCCGCGGCCGCGAGCATTGCAGCACACCCCGCGGGCAATCGGTGTCGCGCGACAAATCTCGATTCCAACCGTCGTCGTTTCATTGGGTAACAACTGACGAAATCGTTTCGCATTGAGAAGCGTCGAAGCCGAGCGAACCTTTCATGTCCGACATTCAAAATCATCCGCCATTTCAATTCAGCATTCGCGCCTTGTTTGCACTCACCGCCTGGTGTGCGATGGTCGTGCGCCTTTTTCGATTGAGTCCGCTGCTTGCCATTCCACTCGCAATACCTTCGGCCATGGTGCTCTTCGAGTGGTATCAAGTTCAGAATCGCCGCTGCTGGAACTTGGTGGCGATAGCGGCTCTGTTGATTTATGCCGTCGCGATTATGATGCCAGACCTTGGCTCATCGCATAATCCTCCCCGGCGTCTCTTGTGTAAGAACAACTTGGCACAAATTGGTAATGCGCTGCGAGAATATCATCGCGTGAACGGGCATTTCCCGCCAGCGTATATCGCCGCTGGAAATGGCGTGCCGATGCACAGTTGGCGGGTGCTGCTGCTGCCGTATTTAGATCATCAGGCAGTCTACGATCAATATCGCTTTGACGAACCGTGGAACGGCCCGCATAACCGGCAATTGTCGATTGAGAAACTCGCGTGTTACCACTGTGCCAGCGAAGAGGGCAATCGAACCGACAGCAGTTATTTGGCCGTCGTCGGCCCGCAGACCGCCTGGCCGTACGACAAGTCGGTCAGCCTGACGGATATTGAGCGCGGCGATGGCAGCGGCCAAACGATTTTACTGATCGAAGCGGCGGGGTCCGGAATCAATTGGCTCGAACCGCGCGATTTGGATTTCGATTCGCTGGCCATCCGCGCCCCCGGCGTGCAGCCGCCATCGATTGGCAGTTCGCACGCCGGAATTTACGCCCTATTGGCCGATGGCTCGGTCGAATTGATCGAAAGCAACGTCGCACTGTCGCGTTTGAAGGAGGCAGTGAAGATCGGCGGCGAAAGGCACGGATTGTTTGACCAATGAACGGCACGACTCAGCGCTGACCGCTCGCCAATTCGTCAAAGAATGAGTGATATCGCGATGTGCATAGATCGAGTTTCGACCATTGGCCGTTCGGCAACATTGTGATTCGAGGTGGCGAATCGGCTCAACCCGATGCCGAGGTTAGCTCGAACGGCTCACGCTCGAAATTGAGTTGGTCGGCGATCGAATCTTCTGCCAATGCGCGGTTCGCTGCTAACATCAATTGGACGGCTTTGCGCAAATTGTCGCGCGTCGCGTCTAACGTCGTGCTGATATCCGGGGCGGTCCACTTACTATCGATCGCGCGGCCGAACTTGAATGCGATCACGACGCCCCGCAGACACATATTTATCCCAGTGTTCGAGAGGAGCAGAGCGCGTTATTGTGTAACCAATTGTATCGAGCGCACCTTTCTTCGAAAAGACTTTGTTCCAGTCCATAACGTTAAAAGTCTTCTGGTTGCCGGTAAGGAACGACCGAAAAATAACTTCCTCTGAGTGAGACGCCCGCTGCTCGTGATAGCGCGCGTCGACCCGAACGAAAAACGGAAGTTATTTTTCGGTCGTTCCTAAATCGCGCCCCATAAAGATTGTCACCATGATCGATGATCTGACTCGCCTCATTATAATGTAAAATTGTGGCGAGCTGACGACTTTCAATATTTCACTAAAGTCGTCTTTCATTTTCACTTCGACTTGCATCGTCAAGCAATACCTAGCGCCAAAGTACACTTCGGTGTTCCATGTGCAATTGCCATGCTTGTCCGGAGACGAGATAAAATGATCCGCCTCACCGAAACAGGCCTCGATTTGTAAGGCTTCAGGAATTTTTGCAAAACCGGATTGGACCCCAAGTTTATATTTATCCAAATTGAGCGTCTGGGCATGACACGCTGTAAGTTGGGTCATCATCACACAAAGCGCTAAAGGTAAGTATCTCCACTTCATTTGGCCATCCAATTTCGATTTTGAGGACTGGGATGCCACACGTCGGTTCATGCACCTTGAGCCTTGTTGGAAACGAATGTTCCGTTGATCCACATTCTGCGACTTGGGAACCGACTTCCCAAGGAACAATTAACGGTGAAATCGACTGAGCGGAAGATAGTTATTTTATGCCCGCGTCTGACTCAAACGGCTCGCGTGCGACATTGATCTGACCAGCGATCGATTTCTCGGCCAACTCACGATTCGCTTCCAGCATCCGTTGCACGGCTTCAGGCAAGTTTTGGCGATTCCTCGAACGCATTGCCCTGCGTGTCGGCGCCGGGCAGTTCTTCCACAAAGGCAATGCGAAAATCCGGCACCGGAATGTCGACGGCGGTGAACGGCATCACTTGGCCTCCAACTCGCTGATCCGCTCCACGCGCCGCGCGTGGCGGCCGCCTTCGAACTCGGTCGCCAGCCAAATTTCGACCATCCGGTCGATCAGTTTTTCGCCGAGCATGTCGGCCGAAAGACAGAGGATGTTCAGATCGTTGTGGCGACGGCTCATTTCGGCCGTCAGATCGTCGTGGCAGGGCGCGGCGCGGACGCCGGTAAATTTGTTGGCGACAATGCACATGCCAATGCCGGTGCCGCAGATCAGAATGCCACGGTCGATTTCGCCCCGGCTGATGCGGGCGGCCACGCGGGCGGCAATGTCCGGATAGTCGATGGCTTCGACACCGTCGCAACCTTCGTCATCGATCTGATGACCGAGTCGGCGGGCCAATTCCATGATCTTATTTTTGACGGCAAATCCACGGTGGTCGCTGCCTATGGCGATGTGCATAAGATTGCATCCGTTGCCAACGTCGGTCTGAAATGAAAATGCAAACGATGTTTGGCGCCGACGCGGGTTGCGTCGGCGGCAATTAATGTTTTAAGTCCTTGACGCGATCTTCCAGCGCGGCTTGAATTTGACTCGCACAGCGGCGATACAAATCGGTCGGTCCGCCAATCGGATCGGCAATATCGGTATGATCCATGTTCAGCAGCGCGGTTCGCGCGGCCGCTTCCGGCCAGTGCGCTAGTATGGCATGTCGGTGCGCCCGCGTCATGGTCCAAATAATATCCGCTTGTTTTACCAACTGCGGAGTCAGCGGTTGGCTCTCGTGCAGCGATAAGTCCAAGCCCTGGTCTTTGAGCACGGTCACGGCTTCGGCGGCGGGCCGACTGCCCATCATCGCGGACAAACCGGCCGATTGAATAATCACGCCGTGATCCTCCAATTCTTCCAGTTTACAGCCCACTTTTTCGGCAATCAGTTTGCGGCAGAGAAATTCCGCCATCGGACTGCGGCAGGTGTTGCCCGTACAGACCAGCACAATCATCAAGCTGGCGAAGCGCCGCAGGGTGTTTTCCGACATTACGCCGACGCGCAGCATTTGGAAACCATCTGGCGTGACTTTGACCACCGAAGACGACTGTCCAAACCGGGTGCGGCCTTCGTCAAGCACCAGTTGCACGCTGTCGCCGAGCGCCGCGACAACTTCTTGCCCCGTGGTGGCATCGCTTTCGCCACTGCGGTTGGCGCTGGTCAGCACCACTGGCCCGGCAATCATCCGCAGCGTGTCCAAAAAGACCTTGTTATACGGCACGCGCAAGCCGATCGTGCCGCTGGGCGATACCGCCTGCCGCACGTTTTCGGGCAGTTGCCGAAACAGACTGGCCGGGTGGTTATTATCGCAAACCAACGTCACCGGACCGGGCCAACAGCGCCGCGCCAGTCGGTGGCCCAGCACCGTCAGATCCGGCACGTAATCCAGCGCTTCGTCAGCGCTTTTCATGGCCAGAGCAAACGGGTGACCAACCTGGCGATTTTTCAGCGCAATTAGCCGATCCACGGCTTTGGAATCCAGCGCGCTGGCGGCCACGCCGTAGACGGTTTCTGTCGGAAAGGCGACCAGTTTGCCCTCGGCCAGGGCTTGCACCGCGCGATGCACGACGTCGCGCAAATCTTCGGCGCTACGGACATCGATGACAACCGGGGGCATGGCGATCCTGCCGCCAACGGCGGACAACGGGCAAAAACGTAAAACAACACGCAAACGGGTCAGCTACGCGGCAGCGAGCCGACGACAAGTCCCGGCAGCGCAAAGTACGTTGCCAGGAAAGTCGAATTCGCCCCGGCCACTCACGTAAAACTTTACTATAATGGGCTTTTCTCAGTAGGGTCAAGCCTCGACGTGATAGATCGGAACGCCCGAGTGCTGCCAAAACCTCGCTTTTTGCTGCTGGTGGCGATCATTCCGCCGCTGCTGGCCGGTTGCGGCGCTGATCGGATGCCGGACGGCAGCCCGTCGATTGGTGTGCTGCAAAAAGTCTGGGGCGAACGCGGCGTGGGCGAGGGCCACATCCAAAAGCCGCGGGCCATGGCCATCGATGCCAAACAGCAGCTTTATCTAGTCGATATGACGGCCCGCATTCAGGTCTTCGATCTGGACGGAAAGTACCTGCGCGGCTGGCAAACGCCCCATCACGAAAACGGCCGGCCAACCGGCATCTCGATCGGCCGCGATGGCAACGTGCTGGTCGCGGATACGCATTATTATCGCGTACTGATCTATTCTCCGACTGGCGAATTGCTGCGGCAAATTGGCGGCGAGCATGGCCCCCAGCCCGAGCAATTCGGCTGGGTGACCGATATTGCCGAAGATCACGACGGCAATTACTACATCTCCGAATATGGCGAATTCGACCGCATTCACGTTTATACGCACGACGGCAAATTCATTCGCCAGTGGGGCACGCACGGTGAGCAGCCCGGGCAATTCAGTCGGCCGCAGAGCATTGCCCTAGACCAGGACGAAAATCTTTGGGTGGCCGATTCTTGCAATCATCGTATTCAAGTCTTCGACCGGCGTGGTACATTGCTCAAAGTTTGGGGTGAACAAGGCACAGAGCCCGGCAAGCTGTCGTACCCCTACGGAATTGTGCTGGACGGCAAAGGCCATCTGCTGATTTGCGAGTACGGCAATAATCGAATTCAAAAATTTACGCTCGACGGCAAATCGCTGGGCTGCTGGGGCAGCGAAGGCCGCGGCGAAGGCCAACTGTTCAATCCCTGGTCGCTGGTGCTCGATGATATTGGCCGGATGCATGTGCTGGACAGTAACAATCATCGCGTGCAAGTCGTCAAATTGCGGTAGTCTCCGCTTAGGAACGATTGAAAAATAACTTCCGTTTTTCGTTCAGTCCGACGCGTGCTATCACGAGAAGCGGGCGTCTCACTCAGGGGAAGTTATTTATCGGTCGTTCCTTAAGCCGATCGGGCCGATCGCTGGCAAATATCCGTTCAACGGGCAAAATAACCAACCGCATGTTTGGCTACCGAATTGACATCGAGCATCCCGCCTGGCTGAGCTTGCTGGTGGCGATTCCGTTGATCTGGTGGCTCAGTTATCGCAGCCTGTCTGGTCTCGGACGCTGGCGACGCTGGTTTGCCCTGGGACTGCGAAGCCTGATTATCGTGCTGCTGATTCTGGCGCTGGCCGAACTGCAAGTGGTTCGCAGCAGCCAGCGCGCGGCCGTGATTTACGTGTTGGATCAATCGCTCAGCGTGCCGCCCACGCAACGCGCGGCGATGGTAGATTATGTCGACCAGGAAATTCTCAAACATCGCAATCGCGATACCAAAGACCTGGCCGGCGTCGTGGTGTTTGGCGGTGATCCGGCAGTGGAAGTGCCGCCCTTTGCCGACGACGTGCATATTCCACGCGTCGAAAGTCTGGTCGATCGCGAGCATACCAATCTTTCGGCCGCGCTAAAGTTGGCGCAGGCCTCGTTTCCGGAAGATGCCTCCAAGCGCGTGGTGATTATCAGCGACGGCAACGAGAACCTGGGCAACGGTATCGAACAAGCCCGTGCCATGTCGCAAGCCGGCATCGGCATTGATGTGTTGCCCGTCCGCTATTTGCCGCAGGCCGAGGTGGCGGTCGAAAAAATTACGATTCCGCCCGACGTGAATCGCAGTCAGCCGTTCGAACTGAAAGTGGTGCTCAACAATCTCTCGACACCCGAGTTACCCAACGGCGGCGTCTCGCGCGGCAAACTCAAGATCACGCGCAAAACGCAAGATGGCGACGTAGTTCTGGCCGAACAAGACGTCAAGCTTGAGCCCGGCAAGCGCGTGTTCAGTATTCGCGAGCAGGTCGATGCGTCGAACTTTTACACCTACGAAGCCCGCTTCATCCCCAATACGGCCGCGGACGACGCCTTGCCGCAAAACAATATTGCCACCGCCTACACGCACGTCCGAGGGCACGGCCAGGTGCTGCTCATCGAAGATGCCGAAAATGCCGGCGAATTCAAATTTCTGATCGAACGCTTGCGCGAAAAAGAAGAATTCGAAATCACCGTTCAATCCAGCAACGACTTATTCACCTCGCTGCCGCAACTGCAAGCGTTCGATACTGTCATCCTGGCTAACGTGCCGCGCGATCAGTTCAGCGACGAGCAAATCAAGATGCTGGTCCGCAACACGCAGCAGATGGGCGCGGGGTTGATCATGCTGGGTGGCCGCAACAGTTTTGGCGCCGGCGGTTGGACCAATACCGAACTGGAAGCCGCCATGCCGGTCGATTTTCAGGTCAAAAGCGCCAAGGTCAAAGCCATTGGCGCGCTAGCCATGTTGATGCACGCTTCGGAACTTTCCACGGGCAACTACTGGCAAAAAGTCATCGCCAAAAACTCGATCAATGCCCTCGGCAACGAAGATTACTGCGGCGTCGTGCAGTGGGATGGCACTAACAACGTCCACTGGCTGTGGAGCGAAGGTGGCATGCCGCTGATCAAAGTCGGCGGCAATCGCGAAACCAAAATGCTCCGTCGCATCGACCAAATGAACCCCGGCGATATGCCCGACTTCGACGCGCCAATGATCAGCGCCAGCGTGGCGTTCTCCAAACTCGCCGACGCTGCGGTCAAGCATATGATCATCATTAGCGACGGCGACCCCAGCGCCCCGAAGTCATCCACCATTGCTTCGCTCAAGGCGCAGCGCGTGGTGGTCAGCACCGTGGAAGTTGGCACGCACGGGCAAGCCGGTTCGCAGGGCAACACCTTGACCGCCATCGCCAACCAGACGGGCGGCAAGTATTACGCGGTCAAAGACGCCAAGGCGCTGCCCAAAATCTATCAGCAAGAAGTCCGCAAAATCGCTCGCCCGCTGGTTTTCGAAAAGCCAGATGGCTTTACGCCGCAAATCGCTTATCCGCATCCGATCACGCAAACAATCGATTCGCTGCCGCCGATTACCGGCTTCGTATTGACGCAAAAAAAAGACAATCCGCTGGTCGAAGTGGCCATCGTTTCGCCAGTGCCCAGCGACGAAGCCACCCGCACCATTCTGGCCACCTGGACTTATGGCCTGGGCAAAACGGCCGTCATGACCACCGACGCCGGCGCGCGCTGGGCCACACAGTGGACGCAGTGGGAAAATTACGATCGCCTGTACAGTCAATTGGTTCGCTGGTCGATGCGTCCCACCGCCGAGCAAGGCAAGTTCACCATTTCCACCGAACTGCACGACGGCAAAGTTCGCGCGGTGATCACGGCACTCGACAAAGAAGACGACTTTCTCAACTTTTTGGAAATGAACGCCGCGGTCGTTGGCCCGGACATGAAGCCCAGCGATCTGAAGATTCGCCAGACCGCACCGGGGCGATACATTGGCGAATTCGACGCGCCGGACTCCGGCAATTATTTTCTGACGATCAGCCCCGGCGAAAAAATGATGCCTATTCGCACCGGCGTCAATGTGCCTTACTCGCCCGAATTTCTCGATCGCGAACCCAACGAATCGCTACTCCGCACGCTGGTCGAGCTTAAGCCCCGCGATGGCCAGCCGGGCAAATGGATCGAAGCCAAATCGCCTGGGCGCTCGCGGATGGAACAATTGCTAGAGACGGACACATTCCGCCACGATCTGCCGCCCGCGGGTTCCAGTCAGCCCACCTGGCACATTTTGCTGCTGATTGCCGGATGCCTGTTTTTTGGCGACGTTTTTGTGCGCCGCGTGGCGGTCAACTTTGCGTTTGTCGCGGTTGCCGCCGGCAAGCTGCGCAATAAACTTCTCAACCGGCAACAAGAAGTTAAAACCGAATACCTCGAGCGGCTACGCAGCCGAAAACGCGAGGTTGGGCAGCAAGTCGATCAAATGCGCGCGGCCACACGGTTCGAGCCCACTCCCGACGCGCCGCCGCCGTTGCCGGATGCGTTGGATCGCGAGTTGCAATCGTCGTCCGCTCCGCCCAAAAAGCCGCCCGCCCGGCCCGGCACGACTGGACCGGAGAGCGAAGAAGAAGATTATACGAGCCGGCTGTTGAAGGCGAAGAAGAAAGCACAAGATGAGAGAGAGCAGAAGTAGGAAATGCGGTTAATAGCCGGATTGTCAATTGAAAATTGCCGAGCGGGCGGGAATGTTCTGTGGGTGAAGTCCAGATTCTGAAACGCAACCTTCGATGAGCTGATTGAGATATCCATGAGTTTAGCCGAGACAATGCAGCAAAAGGCCGAAGAATTCATTCGCCGCTATAACGCCGTGCGCGAGCAAATTGGCCGCGTGATTGTCGGACACGACGAAATCGTGCATGGCGTGCTGACCTGCCTGTTTGTCGGCGGCCACTGCCTGCTCGAAGGCGTGCCAGGGCTGGGCAAAACGCTGTTGGTGCGGACGCTGGCTAAAACCTTGGATTTGCAATTCTCACGAATTCAAT
This sequence comes from Pirellulales bacterium, assembly GCA_038205115.1. Lineage (GTDB taxonomy): Bacteria > Planctomycetota > Planctomycetia > Pirellulales > JBBRCE01 > JBBRCE01. Next base: position 144,832 of record JBBRCE010000006.1, on the reverse strand, counting down.
TCACACCCGACCTGATGCCAGCAGACATTCTCGGCACCAACATGGTCATGGAAACGCCCGAGGGCAAGCGGTTTTTCGAATTCCAGCGCGGTCCGATTTTCACGCAAATCTGTCTGGCGGACGAAATCAACCGCGCCACGCCCAAAACCCAATCGGCCATGCTGGAGATCATGCAAGAAGGCTCGATCACCGTGGCCGGCAACCACTTTCAATTGCAAAAGCCGTTTTTCGTGTTGGCCACGCAAAATCCCATCGAGCAAGAAGGCACTTACCCGTTGCCGGAAGCTCAGTTGGATCGCTTCTTTTTCAAGCTGGTTGTCGGATATTCCACCCGTCAAGAACTGGCCACCATCATCGACCGCACGACGCGCGGCGAAGTTGTCGAGCCCACCAAGGTGATGGACGGCGCGGAGATTCTGCAGTGGCAGAAATTGATTCGCGAAGTCATCATTGCCAAGCACGTGCAAGATTATGCCGTGCGGCTAACGCTGGCCACACATCCCGAGGGACCATTCGCGCTGCCTATCACCAACCAGTATTTGCGTTGGGGTTCCAGCCCACGCGGCGCGCAGACGCTGGCGCTGGCGGCAAAAATTCGCGCCCTGCTCGAAGGTCGTTACAACGTCAGTTTCGAAGACGTGCGCCGCGTCTACCTGCCGGCCATGCGACACCGCGTGATTCTGAACTTCGAAGCCCAGGCCGAAGGCATCGATACCGATCACGTGCTGCTCGAAATTCTGAAAAAGCTGCCCGAAAAGGCCGACGACGAAGCCGCCTGGGCCAAAGCGGTTTAACGCGCAGCCAGCCAGCCGCGGGGCACGCAAACTGCTTCATGCGGCTTGACTTTTGCACTTCCGTATAGTATACTAATGTGCATATATCTCGCGGGCGGAAACTCCGCCCAACGCGGGACAACGGATTTGAGGCCAACCCAGGGCTCTGACAACTCAGCGTGCAAAGGCAGGCACAACACTCCAGCGCGCGATCGAACGTTTTGCGTCGATTGCGCGCCGGACAAACAGCCGGCACTTGCATGAGACTGGTGGCAGGAGATGTCGCGTGGATGGTTTGCTAGACAAAAGTAGGTTCGCCGGTGCGCTGGCGAATCGAAATCGAACCGACGCGTGGCCGCAGTAATTAGCCGAATCCCCGTTGCAGCTCTTTGACAACCTAACCGGCGGTCGCTTGCGTTTAAGCAGCCTGGCGACCGCTCACACACTCCGATTTGCGAACGAGCAATCCGGCGTGCGGCGTTCGCGTCGCGCGCCGGCGAACAGCGCTGGGCACAATCTGCCCGCTTCGCAGTTTTGCCAGTCGGAGTGACGAGCCTGCGGTGCGCGCCGCAGTGTTTACAAAAACGCGTCCGTCGATTGCACTGTCCTCACTGTCCACTGCGTTTTTTAACGATAAAACCGCAGCCAAGCCGTTGCTCGCAATCACTTTGCGTCTCCAAACCGACCGCTCCGAGAACTTTTTTCCCACGGGCTTCCGTCGTCCCTGACCTCCAACCCCCGACGTCTGCCCCCTTGTTCGACCCTCTCACGTTACCAACATCCGGTCGGCGTTACGCAGCAAGATCACGGATCCCTGCCGTTTGGCCAGCCGCGAAATGTCGTCGGGTTTTGCAATGTGGGTGATGCCCAATTCCTCAATGGTTTCTTCTGGCAACTGGCTGAGCAAATAAAGTTTGGCTCGCTCTTGAGTTAGCAGCAGTTCGGTGGCCACCAGTGCGTCGGGCGCGACTTCCTTACGGACTTTGCGGAGCGATTCGCTGGAGAGTTCTTGTCCAGCGATTCGCTGCAAAGCCAAACCGAGCGGTTCGGCCAGTTCACTGCAAATAACGATCGCGCCTTCATTGACGACCGCGCGGCGGGCCATGACGCACGCGCGGGCCAGATGATCCCAGGTTTGCCGGCTGGCGGCACCTTCGATCGTGGCGATCACCAGCTTGGCCTGCGATTCCGGCGAGAACTCCCAGGCTTGCTGGCTCAGTTCTTCGCAGCGGCGGCGGACGCTACGCGGATCGCCGGCCAAGATATGCAAAACCTCTTCGCCCTGTCCGCCGATGACCTGCAGGGTAAACAGCACGCCCATCAACTGCGTCAATTCTTCGGATTCGGTTTGCAGTTTATCGCCCGGTTTGTTGGCCGCGTCTTCGCCGGCGCGGCTGGCCAGCTTGAGGTTTTTGTCACGATGGCGCATGATGGTTTTGTCGTCCGCCAGCGCCGGAAAAATCAGCGCCGTCGGGCCGTGATGGCCGAGACTGTTGGCCGCACGGAAATTTCCGATCGGCACCACCATATCGGCGTCGAGCAGCGTGCGGTTGATGTAGATCGGCTGGTCGGCGGCATCGGCGGCGAAGAAACTCAATTGGCCTTTGTTGGCTGGATCGTGTTTTTCGAGTGCCACCAAGGCGCGAATTTCCGGTGGCAGCGCGGTGCGGGGATCGACTCCCGCCGCAAGCGCATCGTCCGGCGCGATCACCACCGTGATATCGGCCGGTTCCACACCAGCGGACTGCAATTGGCCGATCACTGCGGCCAGTACTTTGTCGGACTGCGGAACGCCGGCGTCCAGCGCGACGGCCACTTTGTCGCCCGGCACCACGCAACGGGCCAGCGCCGGCAAGTCGAGCGGTTCCAACAGCGCGCGGCGCGTGGCGGCCAGCACGTCGGCCAGCGGTTCGCCGCGCACCACGCAATCGGCAATCAGCGTGTGCGGTTTCAGTTCCAGCGTCAGGCGCGCCTCGCGTCCGTATGGCAGAAAAAGCTTCATTCCATCCCGTCTTCGAAAGAGCAGTCGGCAACCCATGCTGGCCAGCGAACGACCGCCAAACCTGCCCGCATCATATTCGGTTGCCTGAGGGCGTCAATAAGTTGATCTTTACGCGGGCAACCGCAGTGGTCTAACCTCTTGCTATCTGCTGTGAAAATCGCTTTTCGAAACTCAGGATTAACGGGGTAGATTTTTCGGTCCGCGCCACCCGCTGAGCTTTACTCAGCATTCAGAATCTGAATAATTCCAACCACACACGTCTTTGTATGCGTCACTTCGGAAGCGTTATTAACATGAGCGAACAGCGTCTCTATTCAATGATTTGGTTTTACCTCCGCGGACTGGTCGCGTTTGGCGTTTGCTGGGCAATGGTGGTCTATCTTTCCGGCTGCAACAAATTCGAGCCGGCTGCCAACGATGCCAAACCGAGCGTAACCCACACCGGAACCTCACCGCGCGGTCGTGCGGCGCCGATTCCGGACGTCGGAGTGCAAACCGCTCAACTGGCCGCTGCGAAAATCGATTTGATCCTGACGAATCTGACTCAGGCCTACCGTTCCGCCAAAAGCTACGCCGATGCCGGACAACTCGTGCAAAAGATGTCGCAAAATGGCAAGCCGCTGCCACCGCAGACGCTCGACTTTTCGCTGTCGTTTCAGCGGCCGAACAAAATTCAAATGCGGACGTGCGGCGTAGAACTGGCCAGCGATGGAACGTTGCTGCGGGCGATTGTGCCCGGCATTGAGGGGCAGGTGCTGACGCGCGTCGCGCCGCCGAAGTTGCGAAAAGAAGAGTTTCTCGACCCGGCGTTTGCCGACCCGGAATTGGTCCGCGGACTGCTTTCGATTACCGGCCCGATCCAATTGAATTTGCTGCTGGACGATCAATGGTTGCCGTCGCTCCGCAAAGAGGCTACGGCAGTTTCGCTGCTTGAGCCGCAGGATATTGCCGAGTTGCGCTGCGAGCGGATTCAGTTCACGGCGGTAAGCGGCGCGATTGTGCTGTGGGTGGACGACGCGCAGCATGTGTTGCGACGGATGGAGTTTTTGCCGACGCCCGCGGCAGACGCCAACGGCAATCAAATGGAATCGGCGGTGGTCGAGTTTGCCGGCGCGCGACTGAACGGCCCGATTGCCGTTAACGCATTTAACTTCGAAGCGCCGGCCGACGCGATTGAAGTCAAACGACTGGTGGCGCTGGATCGGCCGATGGCGCCGCCCGACTTGTTTGGCAAGCCGATCTCCGACTTCACGCTGGCCTCGCTCGACGGAAGCAAAATGACCCGGCAAACGCTAGCCGGCAAACCGGCGGTGTTGCTGTTCTGGTCGATGCAAAGCTTGCCTTGCATGGATGTGCTGACCGCGCTGAATCGCGTGGCATCGCAAACCAAACTGGCCGGAAAAGTTGCGTTCTACGCGGTCAATACCGACGGTCGCGCGGCGGCGGATGCGGATTTGGCGTTGGCTTTGAAGCGGCTGAATGTGTCGCTACGGATCGCCCGCGATCAAGGGCAGCACGCGGAGAAAACCTTTAATGTGCAATACGCGCCGACCATGATCGTGCTCGGTCCCGATGGCCTGGTGCAGGATAGCGAAGTCGGCAAGAATCCCGAGTTGGAAATTCAGTTGCCGGCCACCTTAGAAAAGCTCTTGGCGGGCGAAAGCACATTCGCCGAGGCCAAAGCCCGCAGCGATTCGCGGCTGGCCATTTACCAACGCGCCATTCAAGATGCTCAGCGTGAGGCGGATTCGGTCGTTCGCGAAATTCCGCAGGCCAAGATTTTGCGGGCCAGCGAACCTGCCAAACTGAAACTGGTCAAGCTTTGGAACGCGACGGGCATCAAATCGCCCGGCAATCTGCTGATCGTTCCGAGCGTTTCCGGACCGCCGGAGATGTGGGTTCACGATCGTTGGCAAGCGGTGGCGCAATTGGACGTCAACGGCGCGGTGATTGCCCGTCACGATCTGAAACTTCCGCCAAAAACGCCCGTCGCCAGTTTGCGGACGGCCGTGGATCAACGCGGGCAACGGTATTACGCCGCGTTTGCCTCGCCGCAGCAACAATTCTATCTGTACGATGCCAATTGGAACTTGCTGACCGCCATTCCTGACGCCGAGGAGGGCAAGCATGAGGGAATTTCCGACGTGCAATTCGTCGATACCAAAACGGCCGGCGAACTGGAAATTGCCATCGGGTTTTGGGGCGCGGACATGGGCGTGCATCGCTTTACGCTGCAAGGAAAACGAGTCTGGCGAGATCGAAACATCGCGCCGGTACTGGGAATTGCCCAAGCTCCGCGTCAGGCCGATGGCCATGCCGAATTGCTGTTCACCAGTGGCCGTGGTCAACTGCTGGCCTACGACTTCGACGGCAATCCGACCCCGCAGCATAATTTGCCAGTTGGTACGCACCCACTGTTGCGCGTGTTCACCGCGGCCAGCAGTGCCGGCGCACGTTCCAGCGGTTTCTGCTGCCTGGTGCAAGACGACGACGGCCACATTGGCAGCGTGATTGGTGGACGGTTTGGCGAAACCAAGCGCTGGGGATATCCGCTGCCCAGCGGTATTTATACAGAGCCGCTGGAGATCGTGACATCGGCGGCACTGGTCGACGGAGCCGAACCGCAATGGATCATCGCTGGGCCAGATGGCAGCGTGCATATCCTGGCCAACGACGGCACGCCCATCGACCATTTTGCCACCGGTGCTGCGATCAGTGGGTTGGCCGCCACACGGATCGGCAACAACAGCCTGCTGCTGATTGCCTCGGCCAGTGGGCTGCAAGCCTGGAAAGTCGAGCCGGGGCAAATGGCGGCGCGCGATAATCCGTCGCGATAATTCGTCGCGGAATTCATCACTGTAGAATTGGCTGGCATTTCCAACCGGCGAAAACGCAGAGCCATTCGCAGCCAGCGCAACGCTTGTTTCGCAGGCGTTCGACTGACCAATGATTCAACTGCTGGCGTGGCCAGCGACAATCACGTTGCATTGCCGGCGGGTCATTTGCGCGCCAACACGGTTTTGGTATCCTGATGCCAATCATCGCCTAATGTTTTCAGCCGAGTGGGAGTTCGTTATGAAAGTCGCCGACGTTTCGATGTTGCATCTCTGCCGCGTGCTACTGGGCGAAGATCAGGCTCACAACAAGACGTTAGAGCAGTATTTGGCGGCAATTCCTCGGCTCAGTAGTTTGGCGGATGTTCCCAGCGGCACGCCAGTGGTCGTTCGCGGCGACGTCGATGCAAAGCCAGGCGCATCGATCGGCCAAGGCGATGAGCGTCTGCGATCAATGGTCGACACGCTCAAATTTGGTATCCAGCGCGGTTGGAAGCAGATCGTGATCGGGCATATCGGCCGTAAGCCCGAGGGCTCGCTCAAGGATGTGGCCAAACGGCTGGGCGAACTGTTGGGCAAAACGGTCACCTTGATTGACAATTGGTACGATGACGCCAGCGGCAAGATCCATCCAAATGTGCTCGGACAAATTACGACCGCCGCGGCGGGCGACGTGTTGATGCTGGAAAACACACGGCGATACAAAATCGAACGTGTGCTGTGGGACGCCAAGCACGAGGATTGCCCCAAGTTTGTGCATCAACTGGCCAGCTTCGCCAACGAATTTTCGGATAAAGTTGCCAAGGTCTACGTTAACGAAGCACTTTCGGCCGGCAGCTTGGATGCATCGAGCACGATCATTCCGTTGGCCATGCGCCGCGTGGCGCTCGGGAATTACGTGGCCGGAGAATTTGACGGCCCAATGCGCCGCTGCTTAAAGACGCAAATGGTGGTCTTCAGTGGATTGAAAATCGACAAGCTCGACGACCTGCAGGCGATGATCGATCGCGGCACCATTCGCTGGGTGTTTGCCGCCGGCTCGCTGGCGATGGCATTGAAAAAAGCGGATGTTGCCTTGCACGGTGGCCAATTCTCGATGGGTGTTGCCGAAGATCCCAAGCATGCCGACAAGCCATATTACATTCCGGCCGAGCGAATCGAGCAAGCCAAACAAATGCTGGCAGATGGCGCCAAAAAGGGAATTCAGTTTGTACTGCCGGTGGATTTCGTGTTGCAAGACGGTCGCGTGGCGGACGTGATTGGACCCGGCGATCAGCAATTCGATGTCGGTCCCAAGACGTCCAAGCTGTTCGAAGAAAAAGTGGGCGAGTTCCTCGTTGCGGCCAAATCTGGCGCGGAGCCAGCCGTGGTGTTCCATAACGGCGTGTTCGGAATGTTCGAAGATTCGCGGTTCGAAGAAGGTACGCGCACGTTTGTCGCGCAGCTCAAGCGAATGAAGGATGCCGGTGCCGAGGTTTATGTCGGTGGCGGCGAAGGCGGCAAGGCTTTGGAAAAATACGGTCAGCCGGATTGGGTCACGCATTGCTTTACGGCAGGCGGTACCGTGCTCAATGCCCTGGGCAGTTCGCCGGTTCCGTACCTGCAATCGCTGGATTTGTCAGTCAAGCACTAGGCATTTTCGCACTGCCTGCGCTGAGCACGTCAACTCACTCTCTTGTGCACGCGGTTCTTAAGTCGTTGCCTGCAATAAGCTTACGCGTAGCATTGTGCTTGAAGTCAACCGCGCATCACGCCGCCGCCAAGGCACGGTTGCCACGCTCGCGTCCCTACACGCGGAATTGTCGGCACAAGCGTTAGCGATTCCTAAAACAAATCTAGGCAATTCGGGATGAATGGTGAATCGGCGTTGCTTGCGTAGACGATACCGATTGCTAGTGAAGGAACGCGCGATGTTCGCGCAAAGGTATGCCTTCGGTTTCTTGCCAGCAGAGTCAAGCTGTTCGCAGGTCCGAACAAACCATCCTGACTGTTCACCCCGTTTTTTCTCCATTAAGGAGTAGTACAGATGAATCGTCGTATTGTGTTGTCGGTCGCGGTGGCAATTGCTCTGCTGGCCGGCGCGTCGAATGCCATGGCATTCGGTTTTCATCATGGTTGTGGTTGTGAAACCAGCTGTTGTGCCGCTCCGGCGCCAACGTGCTGCGAATCGAGCTGCGGTAGCTGCTGCCACAAAATGCACCACTTTTTCCACAAGTGCTGCCACACGAGCTGCTGCGAAACCAGCTGCTGTGCCGCTCCGACCTGCGGTTGCGCCGCTCCGGCTTGCGAAGCTCCGGCCCCAGCTCCTTGCTGTGCTGCCCCGGCTCCGACCTGCGGTTGCGAAGCTGCCCCGAGCTGCGGTTGCGAATCGAGCTGCGGTTGCTGCCACAAGCACCACCGTTGCCACCACATGTGCCACAGCTGCTGCGATTACGTGAAGAGCTGCTGTGAGTCCATGAAGAGCTGCTGCCACCGTCACCACCGTTGTGGTTGCGGTTGCGAAATGAGCTGCGGTTGCGCTGCTGCTCCGAGCTGCGGCTGCGGCGGCTAGTTTGCCGTTGCGAAAGATTAACGTCAAATTCGTCAGCACTACGGATGATCTAAATCGTTGCGATCAGTGGCCCCCACGGGCTCACGGCAACCACCAACAAGACCTCTCCGGCTTTCGAACCACGTCGATCGAAACATTACTATCGTAACAACGGCCTGTCGAATGATTCGACAGGCCGTTTTGCGTTGGTCGGCCGTCAACCCACGATGGAATGGCCTGCCAGCATATTCGGAACGCGAGCATTTCGGCAATTTGTCAGGCAAAAACCGCTCTAGGGCCGCTGCGACGATGATGCTAAAATTCTGGGCGAATCCCCGTGATTCGCGGTCGCTCGGACGCGACCGCTCACCACCGCCTTCGCAGGACAGGATGCCCGCCATGCGTCGATCAAGTTGCCACGTGTGCGTTGTTTATTGCGGCACCGCCGCATTTTTGATTGGCTCGCTTGCAGGCAAGACCGCGCAGGCACAGGCGCAGCCCAACTACCAGCAGCAACAGCAGCGTGCGCCGCAACCTATGCAAACGCAGCCCCAGCAGGGCAATTTCCAACCGCAAAATCCCAGCGCCGGCCCAATCAACCCCGTCGGCAGCCCGCAACAGCAACCACCGCTGCAGCAACAACCGGTCATTCAGCCGCAAAAAACGCCACCGCAGCCGCGCGTGCCGTATGTACTTAGCGCGCAAGAGCAGGCCGAAATCAATCACGTGTTGCTCGAATGGGAAAAAAAAGGCAAGGGTATCAAAACCTTCGATTGCAAGTTCACTCGCCTGGATTACGAGGCACCCAGCCTTGATCCGATCAGCCGTCAACTAAAAATCAATGGCCCGGTCGATGCCAATGCTCAACCACTACCACGCGCACGTCGATCTGGCACGCTGCGATATGGTAACCCCGATAAAGGGCTGTTTCATATCGAAGAGGTTGGCATCTACGACGCCAATACCAACAAGTATCAGGACAAACCGGACGAACGCGAGAAATGGGTCTGCGACGGCCTGTCGATCTATGAGTTTTCCGGCGCAAAAAAACAATTGATTGAAACCAAGCTCGATCCCGCGCTGCAAGGCAAGGCCATTAGCGATGGCCCGCTACCATTCTTGTTCGGCTCTGAAGCAGCCACGTTAGCCAAGCGCTATTGGCTGCGGCTTGTCACGCCGGGCGACGTGAAAGGTCAGGCGTGGATCGAGGCGCTGCCCAAATACCAATCCGACGCGGCAAATTTTCGCGCCGCCATTCTAGTGCTCGACTCTAAGGATTTGCGGCCCCAGTTTTTGAATCTCATCAACCCAGATGGTTCGCGGATGATGTATTCATTCAGCGGCATCAGCGAAAATTCACTGCTTAACGGGATTCTGCCCGGCTTCAAGCCCTTCACGCCGGTCGGATGGACGCGCGTGGTGAACGACCCCAATCAACTTGCCGCGCCTGCACCCATCGCTCCGCCACGCGGCGCGGTGGGCGGTGTCGCGCCGAATGGTTCCGTACCTGTGGGCAACGTTTCGCCCGCCAACACGCCGGGCAACAACGGTGCCGCGTCACGTCCGTTTGGCGCTCCCCGTTAATTCGTCGGAAAAACCGTCACTTCAAATCATCAAAGCCGGCGATGTTGGCCTTAAATGGGCGCATCGCCGGCTTTTTTTGCTGTTATTTACAGCGTCCACGGCCCTGGGACGGTAGAACAGCGGCGTGAGAATTTGCTACATTGTGTAGCGATCCGGGGTTGCCTGCCTTCGGCCCGAGCGTGTTTCGGCCGAATTGCCCTCGGGTCTGTCAATCGATCGCAGATATCTCATTTGGAAAGGACGAGGTTTCCATGCCATCGTCGCCCGTATCGGCCGCAACCAGTCATGACTTTTTTGGCGCTCGCGACACGTTCGAAACCGGTTCGGGACCGGCGGTCATCTATCGATTGTCGCGTTTGGAACAGCTTGGGCTCGGCAAGATTTCCGCGCTACCGTTTTCGATTCGCATCTTACTGGAGTCGCTGCTCCGCAATTGCGACGACTACTCCGTGCGGCAGGAAGATGTCAAAAATCTGGCCGCCTGGAATGCCGCGGCGCCGGCCGAAGTGGAAATTCCCTTCAAAGCCGCCCGCGTGGTGCTGCAAGATTTTACCGGCGTGCCGTGCGTTGTCGATCTGGCCGCCATGCGTAGCGCCATGCAGCGTTTGGGCGGAGATCCCAAAAAGATCAACCCGCTGATTCCGGTCGATCTGGTGATCGATCACTCGGTGCAAGTCGACTATTTTGGCACCGCCGAGGCGCTTGGGCAAAATGTGGAGCAAGAGTTTGCCCGCAATGGCGAGCGCTACGAGTTTTTGCGCTGGGGGCAAAAGGCGTTCGATAATTTCCGCGTGGTGCCGCCCAACGTGGGCATCGTTCACCAAGTGAATCTGGAATTCTTGGCCAAAGGCGTTTTCCTGCGTACCGAACATGGCGAGGCGGTTGCCGTTCCGGACACCCTGGTGGGCACGGATAGTCACACCACCATGATTAACGGCCTGGGCGTCGTTGGCTGGGGCGTAGGCGGAATTGAAGCCGAGGCCACGATGCTCGGCCAACCGTTGTACATGCTGCTGCCGGAAGTGATTGGCTTTGAAGTCAGCGGCCAACTGCCGCCGGCGGCAACTGCCACCGACCTGGTGTTGGTGGTAACGCAAATTCTGCGAAAAGAAGGCGTGGTCGGCAAGTTCGTCGAGTTCTTTGGCCCCGGCGTTTCGAATATGCGGCTGGCCGATCGCGCCACGATTGGCAACATGGCGCCCGAATATGGCGCCACGATTGGCTTTTTTCCGGTCGATGACGAAACGCTCCGCTTTTTGCGCGCCACGGGGCGCACTGACGCGGAAGTGCAATTGGTCGAGCGGTATTACAAAGAACAGGGCTTGTTCCGCACTGACGACTCGCCGGCGCCAACTTACACCAAGGTCATTAAGCTCGATCTGTCGACCGTGCAACCCAGCATGGCCGGTCCCAAGCGGCCTCAAGATCGTGTGCTGCTGTCGGACGTCAAGCAGTCGTTCGGCAAGGCGCTGATCGCGCCCATCGCCGAGCGCGGTTTCGGTCTCGATGCCGCGGCGTTGAGTCGCACAGGTAAGGTTGTCGATAACGGGCACAGCGCCGATATCTCGCACGGCGCGGTGGTGATTGCCGCCATTACCAGTTGCACGAACACCAGCAATCCCTCGGTGATGTTGGCGGCCGGACTGCTGGCGAAGAAGGCCGTCGAGAAAGGCCTGTCCGTCAAACCTTACGTAAAGACCAGCCTGGCACCCGGATCGCGCGTGGTGACCGATTATCTCGACGCCGCGGGCTTAACCGCACCGTTAGAAAAGCTGGGCTTCAACACGGTCGGTTATGGCTGCACAACATGCATTGGCAACAGCGGTCCGCTGCCTGACGCGGTGGCCAAAGCGGTCAGCGAAGGCGATTTGGTCGCCTCGGCCGTGCTCAGCGGTAATCGCAACTTCGAAGGTCGCGTCAACGCCTTGGTTAAGGCAAACTACCTGGCCAGTCCGCCGCTGGTTGTGGCTTATGCGCTGGCCGGCAGTATCGATATCGATCTGGTCACGCAACCGCTGGGCATCGGCAGCGACGGTCAGCCGGTGTTTCTGAAAGACGTTTGGCCCTCGCATGCTGAAGTGGCCGAAACCATGAAGACTTCGGTGTTGCCGGAGATGTTCCGCAAGAACTATTCCGGCGTGTTCCAGGCCAACGCGCAGTGGAATGCCATTGTCACCAGCGAAGGCGACTTGTTCGATTGGCAGTCGGAAAGCACGTACATTCAAGAGCCGCCGTTTTTGTTCGATCTGCCGCCGCAACCGGGACCGATTCAGCAAATCAAATCCGCGCGATGCTTGGCGGCGCTGGGCGATTCGATCACTACCGACCATATCTCTCCGGCCGGTTCGATTGCCGCCAAGAGTCCGGCCGGCCAATATTTGCAGCATCACGGCGTCGAACCGCGCGACTTCAACCAATACGGCGCACGCCGCGGAAACGATCGCGTGATGACGCGCGGCACGTTTGCCAACATACGCATTCGCAACCAAATGGCGCCTGGCACCGAAGGCGGCATGACGCGGCATTTGCCGGGCGGTCAGACGATGACCATTTACGATGCGGCCATGCAATACAAAGCCGACCACGTGCCGCTGGTGATCATTGCCGGCGAAGAATACGGCACCGGCAGCAGTCGCGATTGGGCCGCAAAAGGCACGATGTTGCTGGGCGTAAAGGCCGTGATCGCGCAAAGCTTCGAACGCATTCACCGCAGTAACCTGGTGGGGATGGGCGTGCTGCCACTGTTGTTCATGAAGGGCCAATCGTGGAAGTCGATCGGACTAACCGGCGAAGAGACGTTCGATATTCCGGTGGACGATCGCGTGCAACCGCGATCCACGCTGATCGTCGCCGCGCATAAGCCGGACGGTTCGCTGGTGGAGTTCGAAGCCCGCGTGCGGATCGATACGCCGGTGGAATTGGACTATTATCGCAACGGTGGCATTCTGCAAACCGTGCTGCGAAAGCTTCTGCAATAACGCGATGCATTGATCGCGTGACAATTTTATCGCTGTGGGGCTAATCGTGCGATCAGTCGCTCGACCTCACCGGTAAATTCGACGCTGCTGGGGCTGCGCTTAGCGAGCAGCGTCAGTTCCTCGTCTGCGTCGCGATAGCGCAGCAACGTGATCTGAGCGTTAGACAGTTGATTCGCACCCATCGGTGTGGGCTCGCTGACGTCGAGTCCGATCTTCCAATGGCGCAGATGCCGCTCTGAAATATCGGCCCGCTCGTGAGAATTCGCCGGAGATTCCGCCAGTTCATCGTGTAGCGATTGCATTCGACGTTCGGCATCGGTTGCGGCGGCGAGCGTGGCCCGCACGATGTGATCGTGACTCGAATTGCTCGGTAAATCGATGTGCACTTTGGCCAGAGTGGCCAACAGTTGCTCGTTGGTCGCGGCGGCGTTTGGCGTTGCCGTACCGTGCTCAGCATCTGGCGTGAGAGGATTGCGGGCCGGCTGAAATAACAGCGTCACCGCGACCGCAATCCCCAGCATCGCAACCAGTACGCCGGCGATCCAAATCCAAAACGATCTTGGCTGGCCACCAGCGTAGGACGCGGGATTGTTCGTGAGCGAATGGATATTCAGCGCCTGCAAATTCGGTGTGATTTCCGGCGGCGAGGAAAACACGACGGGCAGTTTCGTCGATTCAATTCGACTGCTGCGTAGCCAGTCATCAAGCGCGGCCAGTGCCGCTGGCTGCCGGCTGAAGTCCGCGTGGCTGGTCGCCAGCGGAAAATCGTACTCTTCGCTATCGGGCCGTGGCGTCGGCAAACTGGCGAGCAGGGCGGCGAGCGAACGTTCGCAAAACCGCTCAGCCGACATTTCGATCGCCACGATTGCCAAGGTGTGTGGACGGGCCATAAATGTGCCGGCATCAAAAGCCCGAAACGCCAGCAGCCGCGTTTGATTAATGGAGTCCGTGTTGGGCGAGACGGCAATGCCGACAATCGTTTCGAACCCGGGCTTGATGGCCGGATCGACGAGTTTTGCCAGACGGGCGATCCACTGGTCCACCTCTGGCGATGCGGAGCCGCTACGGGCGACAACCCGGTAATCCGCGCGGCTGTTGGTGTAAACCCACCACGAGCAATCAGCGAGCGCTGCGGAAGAGTTCATCGCCCAGTTCCTGTAACCGCCGCGTGGCGACAAAGTAATTGACAATTCGCCCATCGACGTCGGCCACCACCATTTCGAATTTTTTCGCGTCGATCTGCGTGCTCAACGTCCAGCGTCCGGTGGCGGTAGGCAGCGTATCATCAACCACAAACGTGTGACGGATGGAATCGTTTTTGGAAATCGAGCCGCGACGAACCGTGGCTTCCAACACCAATCGCTTGCTGGCCAGCAGATCGAGATTCAGTGTGCCGAGCAGATATTGATAACGCTTACCCGCCAGCGGTAGCGGATCGCCCCATTCGCTGCGGGCGAGTTTTTTTGTTCCATCGAGCTCGACCGACCATTGCAAACGCTCGGATTTGTCGGAGATCAGTTCCAAACGCAGCGGCGCGGTGCGGCCGTTGGATTTGAGATCGTCGTAGATTTTGCGGACCAGTTGCACGAACTGTTTGTCTTTGCCGCGCGCGACGCGATGCGAAATCAATTCTTCGGCAAGCGTGCATTGCTCGCGAATGGCCTCGATTTCGGCCGGGTCGGTGGCCACGAGTCGCCACAACACGCGAATTCGATCGCCGACCACATGTTCGTCCAGCGTTTTGCGGGCGCGCTGGATCGATTCGTCAAGTTCGGGTGTTGCCACGGCGCGGTACTGCTTGGCTAAGTCGTCAAACGCGCGCTCGTTGCCAGCCGCCGCGAACTGCTCAAGCTGCTGAACGGTGCGATGCCCTAGCGTGAGGCGCTCTGCATCCAGCCACTGCGTCCAGCGTAGGGCAGGCTCGCTGCCGGTGTAATCCTGCGAGAACTGCCGAACTTCGGCTTCCGCCGCTGTCAGATCGTCGGCTTGTCGCAAATGCCCTGCGGCATCACGACGGCCAGCCAGGAGCGCCGTTAGTCGACGGTCGGCCTCGCGCGACAACTCCACCGGCACCGGCGCGACATCAACCAGTCCGACCGTCGGCCAAAATCGAGGCGACGATTGCAAATCCCGCGCTTGGCGAAAGCGATCGGCCAATTCCTGCTGATTGGCTTGCGAGAGATTGGCGCGCAAGTCCGCCACCGCCCGCGAATTGTCGAACCACAACCAGCCGAACGCCAAGGCAAGCGCGATGGCGATTGTGGCGACTAGCGATCGCGTCAGTGCGCGAATCCGACGACGATGGACTTCGGCACACCACAAGATGGGCGAAAGAAACCCCGGCGTCGGCTGCAGAGGCACGGGTGGCTGCTGGCTTTCGCGCGGGTGGTCGCCGGTGCAACTGATTGCAAAGAATTGATGTCGACCCCGCGCGTGGCGCTGCAGGTAGTCCCAGGTGGGCCGCAAATGCTGTTTGGCATAGGCGGCCGGATCTTCGAGCGCTTGTGGATGCCGGTCGGCCTTGGTGAACACGACCGCCACGGGCGGATGAAACAGCGAAATGCCTGCCGCGCGGCGACGCAGAATTTCGAGCGTGGTCTCGACCGCGCCCGCTTGACGAGCCACAGCCAATTGCGAATCCAAGTTTTGCCGATTTTCCGTCGCGTCGCGAATGTCGTCGGCATCGACTAAAAAAATGTACGCCGAGCAACCGGCGAACAATTGCTGGACGAACTGCTCCGCCCGCTGGCGGTCCTGGACGTCGTCGCTGCAAAACGCAGCGGTGAAGTCGCCACCTTTGAAATCGTTGGTGCGAAGTTCGACCGTCCGGCCCGCGCGATCGATTAGCAGCGAAATCGGATGGCTGTCGAGATTGCCTTTTGGCCACTGTCCGGCTTCGAGCATCGCCAGGCGATCGCTGAGATAACCAGCGGAATGCCGATCGCCGGGCCGCAGGCCATGCACTTCGGCCGGCAGTTGGCCATGCGCGGCTAGCCAGGCGAGCGTCGTGAGGTAGACGGTTTTACCAGAACGCGTTTCGCCGAATAATCCAAGTTGAAATCGGATGCGCGAGGTTTGCGTTTCGGCAGTGGGACGTGACATAGCGATCGGTGGTTTCCCAGGCGTCTACGTTGCGACCGCGGTTTTTGCGCGAGCTGGCAGCAGCCGTTTGATCGGCCACCAGAGCAGTGAGGCGGCGCCCGTTAAATACAGATATACGGGCTTCAGGAGCGTTTTCAACAGCAAAATCGGTAAGCAAATGACCAGCAAGTAGATAGCAGCCAACAACGGCCAGTAGAGCCAGCCGAGCACGGGATGTGCTTTTCGAAGTTGTTCCCACTGATTCCAGATTTCGTCGATCGAATGCGCGGCGGCCGCAGCTGACGCACGGCTGATGCCTTGCGTGGTGCCGGCCAGCAGCGCGCCGAGCCATTCGCCAGTTTGCTTGGGGTAAATGGCCATCAGCGCGGCGCCGGCCAGAATGAGCGTGGCGCTTTTGTTTCGCATGGCGAGCGCACCCACGCGCGAGGCCGTGTAGGCTGCCGCTTTGACCGCTCGCATTCCGGCAGATTCCAGCAGATAGCGCGCTTGACTCAGCGCGCCCAGGCGGGCAGCTTCCTTGGCGCCGAGTTCGCCAACTTCGCGACCGAGCGTTTTTTCGCCACTGCTGGCCAAGACTTCGGCCGCTTCGCGCGTGACTGCGTCGGCCGATGCTTCGAGCAGCGCTTTGCCGGCGGTGCGTTCAGTGACCAGCGCTGCCTTGGCGCCGATGGCAACTTCGCCGGCGACGGGAATGAACAGCACCACGTCGACGGCGGCCCAACCGAGTTCGCCCCAGCTGACCGTGCGGCCGCTGGCTTTTTCGCGAAAGGCATAGGCGACTTGTCCTCCAGGCAGCCATGTCCAAAGTGGCGCGGTCTTGAGTTTGCCGTTTTCGTCGACCAGTTTGTAGAGATCGTGCGGGTTTTTGGTAATCTGCTCGAGCGAATCCTGGCCGCCGTTGGCCAGC
Source organism: Pirellulales bacterium (assembly GCA_038205115.1). GTDB lineage: Bacteria > Planctomycetota > Planctomycetia > Pirellulales > JBBRCE01 > JBBRCE01. The sequence continues at coordinate 128,122 of JBBRCE010000006.1, read as the reverse complement.
GCGGGAATCAGCACCGGGCCGTGTTTTGCAAGCAGGGTTTTAAAACCGTCGTTGTCTTGATAGTGGCTGAGAAACTTTGCGGCGGGGCCGGCCTGCGAGCCAGAAGAGTGGTCTTTCGGTTTGCTGTGCTTTTCGTCGTCGCTCGGATTGACATCGAACTGCGTGACGCTTTGCAAGGCGGTTTTGTAGAGTTTGTCCGACTCGCGATATTTCATGAGCACGGCTGGCAATTCGGTTTGCCCATACCGCTGCAGCACCTGTAGCGAGAGTTGGCATTGGTCGGATGGGTCGCTGGCCATGACGCCAATGATCGCCGGATCGTTGAGCGCGAGCGACCACAGCGATTCGCCCGTCGCGGTTTTCAAACGCGTGAGCCGGGCGACGTTGTTGACCCAATCGCTGCCGAACGTGCTGCGGGCGTGCTGCGCTTCACGGATAATCCCGCCGTTGACGGCGATAAACTGAATGGCCTGCCGCTGATCCGTGACGCTCGCCTGCAGTTGATCCAGCAGATCGAAGCTCAGCAAAACCACGCGGGCGTAACTTGCGCCAGCATTGGGGTCGCGTTCCAATTTTTCCAGCCGCTCGGGGCCTGCTTGCTGAAACTTGTCGACAATCTCGTTCCATTGGCTGGGTTCCGCGCACACCAACAGCGGCGTCAGAATCTCTTGATGATCGCGAAAGATCGCGCGGCGCGGGCCATCCAGTCGCGGCGCGATCAGCAGATACGAGGGATCGGCGGCCACGTTGCGATACTCGTTGACGGAAAAATCGGTTTCGAGCCCATCAAGGCGCCGCCGGGCTTCGGCCTTGAGTTCGTCGTAAGGCGCGGTTTGCAGCGAATCGATCAATTCCACGGACGCATCGGTGAATTCCATGGCCACTTGTTTACTGAGCCGCCCATCGAGCGCCGCCTGGAGTGCGGCTTTTTGAATCCGTGCCCGCGCCGCGGCTTGGCCAGCAGCCACATCGTGCAGCGATTGGATGGCCGTTCGTCCGGGCAAATTCTGCTGCTGCGCGTCGACAACCGAGGCCACGGCCAGCAGCGGGTCGCGATTAAGCGCCGCAATCATGGTTTTGCGATCAGCCGAGTCCAAGCCGGTCGCCAACCGCTGTTCGAGCAATTGACGGGCAATCGCCTGTTCGGGATTTCGCCGCTGTTGCAAATTGTTGTGCGCGAACCAACCGAGCACCACAATTGCGGCCGTCAGCGCGGTCCATAGTACAATTCCCCGGACTAACTTCAACATGGCGAAGCTCTCGTGAGCCAAATGAACGCGACCGATTCATTGTAGGCAACCGCTAGCGTTTGCGGCTACCGAGACCGACGGGAATAGCCGCAAACCCAGCGGAAATTGGGTAGAAGTCAGCGCGTCGCATCGATCTAACCGCATTGGGTTAGACTACGCGGCCCGACGTTTGGTCACATCCGTGTTGGCGGAAATCACGCCTAACACCGGAAGTTGAAGAATTTGCCGCAGTTGGGCGACATCGCGGATAACCTGCCGGCGGCGCGGCCAGAGCGACCAACCAGATACCAAACCGAGTATGATCGCCAGCAGCCCATTGAAAAACATCGCCAGCGGATGAGCGTTTGCATCGATGGCAGACTTGCGTTCCGGCAGTGGCGCGATTTCCGCCATTTGCTGGGCCGCTTGGCTTTCTGCTAGCGAGGTTTCGGCCTTGTGCAGCATCATGGACAGCCGATCGGTCTCTGCCTCGGCGGTTTCGACTGCTACGGTCAATTCTTTGAGATGTCGCGCGGCTTCGAAGAACTCGCCGGGGGATGCGGGCAACTTGGGCTGTTGGTTGGCGTCGGGATCGTCAAGCCCTGGCAAGCGGATTTCCGGCAAGCTGGGTTTACTGACCGCGATTTTCGAACCCGCCAGTGCGAGTTTTTCGGCGTCGCTCAGCGGGAGCTGGGGCGACTCGTTTTCGAGATCTGCCGTGAGTTGAGCTATTTGCAGTTGCAGGTCGCGAACTTGCGGGTGGGCAGCCGTATAAGTGAGCATCAATTCTTCGCGACGATCTTTGATTTGATCCAGGTCGTGCTTGATTTGCTCGTAGCGCGGATTTGGTCGATCGCCCAGCCCAATGGCGGGCTTGTCAGCGTCGTCCGTCGCAGGCATGGGCTCGCGCGACTCAACCGGCTTGGCGTGTTCCACAAAATCGCGAAACACGTCGAGGTTTGTCTTGGCTGATGCCAAGCGGTCGCGGCTCCGCTCGGCTTGCGAGGCGCATTCCTCGGTCCGCTTGCTCGCCGCGATGACGACTGCGGTTGCCGACTGGATTTGTGTCGACCGAACTTCGCAAGCAACCTCGAATGCACGCAAGGACTCCGCGTGCTCGGAATTTTTCAGCACGCGATCGCCGGCAAAACCGCTTAATCCGGCGACCGAAAGCGCAACCGCAAGCGGCAATCCGCGTGTCCAGCGATTTCGATTGGCGGTGAGCGACGTCATCGAGCAATTCCGACCGCAATGGAAAATACGGGTGATTCGACATCGATATCGACAATACCACAGTCGCCGCTGTATTCGTTTCTCGATGGCGGCCAGCGAAAATCCAGATTTCGGGTATAATCAAGCCGCCTGGGCATTGGGTTTTCAAGCGGCGCTGGTGGGGGCGGGTAGGTGTTTCGAATAAAAATATGTGGGGTCACCAATTCTGCGAATGCAGACGTTGCCTATGCAAACGGTGCCGATGCCATCGGCCTGAACTACTACCCCGACAGCAATCGCTATTTGACACCGGGAGTCGCGAAGCAACAGATGCTCCAGCAATTGCCGGCCACAATGCTCCGGATCGGCGTCTTCGTCAACGCAGCCATCGAACCAATCGTGCAACTCGTCACAAGTGATCGTTTAAACGGTGTGCAACTGCACGGTGACGAAAGCGCAGAATTTCTCGCACAGCTTCGCCAGCATCTGCCCGCTGGTTGCCAGTTGATCAAGGCCTTTCCACTGCGAAGTGCTGGCATGCAAACGATTTACGAATTTCTCGCGGCGTGTCGAACTCTGCAGGCTATGCCAGACGCTGTCTTGATCGACGCCCCCACGGCTGCCGGACAATTCGGCGGAACAGGCATCGTGGCCGATTGGCAGTTGCTGACTTCCAATCGCGCGCTGCTCGGCGATCTGCCGCTGATCTTGGCCGGCGGATTGACCGCGGAGAACGTCGGTCAGGCCATTCGGCAGGTCCGCCCGCAGGCTGTCGATACGGCCAGTGGAGTTGAATCATCGCCGGGCATCAAAGACCCGGAGATGGTACGTCGGTTTTGCCAGGCGGCGATTCAAGCCTACGAGGATTAAGAATTTGCGTTAAGCTCGGCGATTCGAAGCAGTTTTGGTTACTGACCTGAGCTTGTCAGGCTTTGGCCGCGTATCGTATCATGGGGCTTTTCAAGCAGCCTTCGCGAGGGCCGCGCCGGACTGGATTTCGACGACGGCCTGAAGTTATCGACTGAATTGAGTTTTTCCAAGGAGAGAATGCGTGGCACACGTGGAAACGAAGTTACCGTACAAAGTCGCGGACATGAGTTTGGCCGCTTGGGGTCGCAAAGAGATCCAACTGGCCGAAAACGAAATGCCAGGTCTGATGGCGTTGCGGAAGAAGTACGGCACCACCAAGCCGCTTAAGGGCGCTCGAGTCGCCGGCTGCTTGCACATGACCATCCAAACGGCCGTCTTGATCGAGACGCTGACCGCACTGGGCGCTGAAGTCACCTGGAGCAGTTGCAACATTTTCTCGACCCAGGACCATGCCGCCGCCGCCATTGCCGACACGGGCGTGCCGGTTTACGCCTGGAAAGGCATGAGCAACGAAGAGTTCGATTGGTGCATCGAACAGACCTTGTTCTTCCAAGATGGCCAGCCGCTAAACATGATTCTTGACGACGGTGGCGATCTCACGGCAATGGTCCACCAGCGCTTTCCGGAACTGCTCGGGGGGATTCGCGGTCTGTCTGAAGAAACCACCACCGGCGTCAAAGCGCTGTACAAGATGCACGCCAAGGGCGAACTGCGGTTGCCGGCAATCAACGTCAATGACTCGGTGACCAAGAGCAAGTTCGACAATCTCTACGGTTGTCGTGAGTCGCTGGCTGATGGTATCAAGCGTGCCACTGACGTGATGGTGGCCGGCAAGGTGGCCGTAGTGGCTGGCTACGGCGATGTCGGCAAGGGCTGCGCGCATTCGCTCAAGGCGCTGGGCGCTCGCGTCATTGTTACCGAGATCGACCCGATCAACGCACTGCAAGCCGCCATGGAAGGTTACGAAGTGACCACCATGAACGAAGCCTGCTCGCGCGGCAATATCTTTGTCACCGCCACCGGCAATCGCGACGTGATTCTCGGCCGCCACATGGAAAAGATGCCAAACGATGCCATCGTCTGCAACATTGGCCACTTCGACCTGGAAATCGACATGGCCTGGCTGACCAGTCAGAAGGGCGTGAAGAAAGTCGAGATCAAGCCGCAAGTGGATCGGTTTACTTTTGCCGATGGACACTCGATCTTGGTGCTAGCAGAAGGCCGCCTTGTCAACTTGGGTTGCGCAACCGGGCATCCTTCGTTTGTGATGTCCAACAGCTTTACCAATCAGGTGATGGCCCAATTGGCGCTCTGGCAACGGCACGAAGAATTTCCGCTGGGCATCCACGTGTTGCCTAAGAAGCTTGACGAAGAGGTGGCCCGCCTGCACTTGGACAAGCTGGGAGTGAAGCTGGAAAAGCTTTCGGCCTCGCAGGCTGACTACATCAATGTGCCGGCGGAAGGCCCGTACAAACCGGAATACTATCGCTACTAGTCAGCGATTGCCGTAAAGCGAATTTCGCCCCACGGGCACAAGAGGCCAAGGCCGCTTGTGCCCGTTTTGCGTTGATTGCTCGGCGATCGATCAGCCGTCAGGTGTATCGATCAACTGCTGTAGACGTTCGCGTAGCGGCTCTTCGAAGCGAGTCAGCCAGTCTGGATCGACAAGGCCGATATCGAGCAAATCACGTAAATGCGTGCGATCTTTGTCGCGGTAAGAAACCAATTTCATGCGTACCAGCGGCTCAAGTGCAACAACCGCAAAATCGCCGCTGATGTCGACTTGATCGAGCGACGGAGCTGGCTCGGGATGTTCGGCTCGAACTCGTTCGCCGGCGTAGAGCAAATGGACCGCATCGCGCGCCTTGGCCGCGGCGCCGTCCAGAAACATGTCGATGCCTTTGACATGGCAAAATGAAAAGCCCACGCCATGCAGCGCCAGCGTCACTCGATTCAGATCGCCGCGCTCAATCAACAGATCGACATCCTGGGTATTTCGCACAGCGGACTCATCGACTCTGGCAACCCAGGCGGCGACGGCGTTGCCGCCAACCACCGCATACCGAATTCCCGAAGCTTGCAAAGCAGTAGTTACCCGGCGCAGTCGTTCTCGGACTCGTTCCACGGCACTCACCATTCGGTCCAATGAGACAGCGTGTAGCGGAGCAATCATTTTCGTGTGACAAAGTTAGAGCATTCGCTTGATATGCCGCCCAATGCACGACCTGCCGCCGGGGGCAATTCGGTTGCGGACGATAGCCGCGAATCATGTTCGCGGCCGAAAGGCAGGCATAAGAATTGGCTTACAACTCAAGTATAGCGTTAAATTCGATGGCTCGGCCACCATTTGACAATCGGCCGGTCGATCGGGGATAACAACGGCTTGCCATACGGCCAGATCCTCAGGCGGCGTCGAATTCCATCGCCCGCCGACGCGTTCGCCTCTGTTTCCCGTGAAACACACCTCAATCCGATTGTTTTGACATCATGCCCGACATTCAAGCCTTCCGCGGTTTGCGTTACGATCTGAAGCACGTAGGTTCGCTTTCGAATGTGATCGCGCCGCCGTATGACGTGATCGATCCGGCCTTGCAGGATCAACTGTATAAAACGCACCCCGCCAACGTCGTTCGATTGATTTTGAACCGCGACGAGCCTGGCGATGTCGAAGGCAGCAACCGCTATTCCCGCGCGGCCAAGTTTCTTAAAAACTGGCGCAGCGAAGGCGTGTTGCAGAGCGAAACGCAACCGGCAGTTTACGTGTATCACCAGGTGTTTGAACACGGCGGCCAGCAATTGGCTCGCCGCGGCTTTATGGCCCGTTGCCGGCTGGAACGTTTCGGCGAAGGCAATATCTTTCCGCACGAAGAAACGCTTAGCGGTCCCAAGGCCGACCGGCTGCTGCTCACTCGCGCCTGCAAAGCCAATCTCAGCCAGATTTTTGGACTCTACCCCGATCCGCAAAGCGCTGCTCAAGAATTGCTGGAAGCGGCTATCGCTGGGCAAACGCCGGTGGAAGCCACCGATCATTTGGGTGTGAAACATCGGATGTGGGTCGTCAACGATCCGGCGGTGATTTCCAAACTCAATGGGCTGATGGGCGACAAGCCGGTGTTCATTGCCGATGGTCATCATCGCTACGAGACCGCCTGCAGTTATCGCGACGAACTCAAATCGCAGGGCGACCTGGGCAGCCAAGATCCGGCCAACTTCGTGCTGATGATGTGCGTAAGCATGAGCGATGCGGGCATGATCGTGCTGCCAACGCATCGCCTGTTTCGAGGCCTGCCGGCCATGACTAGCGACGACTTGAAAGCCAAGCTGGGCGATTGTTTCACGACCCGCGTCGCTGGCGAAGGCGCCGACCTGGCCAATACGATTTGGGACGAAATCGAAATGGAAAACCAGCAAGGCACGCTGGGATTCTACACGGACAAAGACCAGCGCTGGACGGTGGCACGAATCACTGCTGCCGGCCGCAAACGAATGGCCGATGTCGCCGACGGACACACCGCAGACTGGCAAGGATTGGGCGTGAGCATTCTGCATCGGCTGGTGATGGAAACGCTGCTGAGCGCCACGGATTTGCCCAAGCCCAAGTACGTTCACTCGGTGGAAGAAGTGGTCGAAAGTCTGGAGCAAGGCGACTCCGCCACCCGCGACGCCACGGGCGTGATGGGCCAAGGTGGCCGCTTTGAACTCGGCGCGCTGGTAATGCCGGCCACCGTGGAACACATCCGTTCGATCAGCCAACACAACGAACGCATGCCGGCCAAGAGCACGTACTTCTATCCCAAGCTGCTCAGCGGGCTGGTCATCAACCCGCTGGAATAACCGCGCGGCGCAGCGGCGTTTCGCTAGGTGTTTCCCGTGGAACGCACTTACGCGAAATTCTTTCCACATCAGTGCCGATCGCATTTCGGCCGCCATCAAACCGAGCGATTTTTCTCCGCATTCGTCGCCGACGCTGCCATCGTCGGTGGATTCGCCGATCGGCGCTGCTTTAGGCACAGGGCAGCGCGCCCGGCCGTTCTCACGTCCCATAGCGCCGCCTTGCCAATTCCTCCTGAGCAATGCTGCTTCGGCGACAGCAGCGATTACTGCAATAACTCTTGAATTCGGGCTTAATGCAAAACTGGCGCGCTCACCAGGCGCCAATGGAGATTTTCTGCTGCTAGCGGCCGCGAACTGAAATTTCCAAATTTCTGTTGCCGCGTTACAATTCGGACCGCTTGCCCGCGTATGGAATGCGCGGGCAGCGAATCGCTGCCGGTTGGCGGTGATGTCGCAAAAACGGAAAAGGAGTTCCGTCGTGGGTCGGATTTTGTGCGTGGCAAATCAGAAAGGGGGCGTCGGCAAAACGACGACCGCGGTCAATCTGGCCGTTGGTCTCGCCAAGGCCGGTCGACGCACCTTGCTGGTTGACCTCGACCCGCAATGCAATGCCACCAGCGGTTTAGGCTGCTCACCTTCGCCGCGCCATCCGCTGGTCAGCCGCGAACCGCTCCGCAGTTCGCTCACGGAAACTTACATCGCCGGGCTCGATCTGCTGCCTGGTAGTCGCAGCTTTCAGGATGTCGATTCGCTGGCCACTGCTTCCGACGATCAAGCCGCGACATTGCGGCAACATCTGGCAACCGGCATGGCCGCTTATGACTTCGTGCTGATCGATTGTCCGCCGTCGCTGGGCGAACTCACGCGATTGGCGCTGGCCAGCAGTAACGAAGTGCTAATGCCGATCCAGTGCGAATACTACGCTATGGAAGGTCTGGCGCAGATGATCGAAGTCATTCGCCAGGTGATGGACGAGCAGCCTGGCCGGCTGGCGTTTGGCGGCATCTTGTTGACGATGTTCGACCATCGCTTGGAATTGACGTACGAAGTTGAAGCCGAGGTTCGCGAGTTCTTTGGCGACATTGTTTTTCAGACGGTCATTCCGCGCGACGTAGCGGTTTGCGAAGCGCCGAGTCACGGCCGCGCGGTTTTGGATTATGCTCCTCGAGCGCGTGGCGCCCGAGCTTACTTGGAACTCTGTTTAGAGGTCATCAGCCATGAATAAAGAACGACGTTTGGGCCGCGGCTTGGAAGCTTTACTCGGTCGGCCGGCTGAGGAGTTGCCGCGCGCGGGCGTGCAATTGCACTTGGCGGAAACCGCTGCCAGCGACGGCAGTCCATTGAAGCTCAACGTCTATCAGATCGAAGCCAACCCGTTCCAACCGCGGCGCGACTTCGATCCGGCGGAAATCGCCAGCCTGTCGCAAAGCATTCAAGAGCACGGTTTGCTGCAACCGATCGTCGTGCGGAAGCTCGGCGAGCGTTACCAACTCATCGCGGGGGAGCGTCGACTGCGGGCAGCGATCAAGTCGGGTTGGTCGGAAGTGCCGGCGCTGGTTCGCGAGGCCGACGATCGCCAGGTGGCCGAACTGGCCATCGTCGAGAATTTGCAGCGCAAAGATTTGAACGCGCTGGAAAAGGCCGCTTCGTTTCAGTTGTACTTGCAGCGCTACGGCTGCACGCAAGAAGAGTTGGCCAAGCGTTTGAATGTGGATCGCTCCACGGTGGCCAATTTGGTGCGGTTGTTGGAACTGCCGGCAGCGGTGCAAGACGCCGTCCGCTCTGGCGGCATTTCGCCAGGCCACGCCCGCGCACTGTTGCCGCTGGGCGACGAGCGCGAACAACTGGACTTTTGTCGACGTATCCAGGCGGAGCAACTGAGCGTCCGCGCGGTGGAAGAACAAGTGCAGGAAACGATCCGCCACTCGGATGCCGAGCCGCTAGCAATCGCTGGCATCACGGCCGCGCCAGCCAAGCCAGCAAAAGCCGGCCGTGGCAGCAGCAAGCAGGTCGCGGCGCTTGAGCAGCAGTTTCGCGCGGCGGTGGGATCCAAAGTCGATATCAAGCACGGTGCCAAAGGCCATGGAAAGATCGTGATCCACTTTGCCGATCACTCGGAATTCGAGCGGCTGCGCGATTACATTTGTGGCAGCGAAGTGCCGAGTCGGGCCGTGGGCTAATCGTGCGGCTCGATTTACAAAACTCACGCCGTTTGTTTGCATTGCGGGTAGTTCACACAACCGTAGAACTTGTTGCCGGCGTTTGGGCCTTTGGTTGCAATTCGCAGGACCATTGGGATCTCGCATTTCGGGCAGGTCGGGACTTTGTTATTTTCTCGACCGCTCGGTGTGAGGACGTCGCGCTTGCTTTGGCGAAGGTGCGGGATCAAACGATCAAGCAGTTCGTCCGGTCGATAGGTTCTTGCCGTTGGAATATGAATTAGGGGTAGTTTTGCGGATCGAAAAACCTCATCGACGAACAGATCGCGTGCTTGTCGATCCGCACGTTTATGCGATGAATCATCCAGCTCCACTCCGCACAGCTGTTTCATTGTGAGCGGATCGCAAAGGAGAAAATCGACGTGCTTGCGTTCGACCTTGTTGCGAAATGACTGGCGCTGCTCGCGATGGACAACGTAGAACAAATCGCCTAATCGTACTTTACAGCAGATGACGAACCGGCCGGCGATTGCCGTCGAAAGAACCTTGAAAAACGAAAGTTCAGCGGCCGATAAAAAGTTGTCGCAAAGCCGATAAGGCAATGGGTTGGCCGACTTACGCGCTCCGCCGAGTTGAATACCGAAAAGTCTGAGAGTTGCAGCCAAACAGCCCTGCGGTTCGGTATCCATCACCGGCCCTTCAAGCCACAGGCCTGTTGCGCACGCAGCAGAACTTCGGCAGCTTTCTCACGCGCGCGGGCGGCGCCGTCGGCCAGAATTTCGCGGACGCGTTGCGGGTTGGACTCAATTTGCTTGCGGCGTTCGCGGGCGGGACCGAAGTAACGCTCAGCTGCGTCGGCCACCGCCGTTTTGATCTGCCCATAGCCGAAGCCGCCGCGGCGATACAGTTCAGACATGGCTTGAATCTCGTCCGGCGATGCTAGCAGCGAATAAAGCTGGAAGAGATGATCGCCTTCGGGCTCCTTCGGCTGTTCCATGGGGCGCGAATCGGTGACGATTCGCATGATCTTCTTCCGCTGCGCCTTGGCGTCTTCGAACAGTTCCAACGTGTTGTTGTAGCTCTTCGACATCTTCTCGCCATCCGTACCGGGCACCTTGGCCGACGCGTCGAGCAGTTTGGCCTTGGGCAACCGGAACACCTCGCCGTAATGATGGTTGAAGCTGGCAGCCACGTCGCGGCAAACTTCAATATGCTGCACTTGGTCCGCGCCGACCGGCACGACGTCGGCGTCGTAAATCAAAATGTCGGCCGCCATCAGCACCGGGTAAGTGAAAAGCCCGGCGTCGGCGGGCAGGCCTTTAGCGACTTTATCTTTGTAGGCATGGCAGCGCTCGAGCAGCCCCATGCCGGCACCGGTCATTAACAGCCAGCACAGCTCACTGACTTCTGGCACATCGGACTGCACAAACAAAATCGCCTTGGCCGGATCGAGCCCCAATGCCAGCAGATCGATGGCAGCATCCAGCGTGAGTTGCGCGAGCAGCTTGGGATCACGGACTGTGGTCAACGCATGCAGATTGGCAATGAAATAATACGACGCCTCTTCGTGCTGCAGTTCGATGTACTGCTGGATGGCGCCAAAGTAGTTGCCCCAGTGGAAGCGGCCGGTGGGTTGAATCCCAGAGAGTACGCGCATGATGTAAACGGTTGCAACGACGGGTGAAAGGAAGACGGGTTAATGAGCCGGTGCTGGCGGGCGACTGGTGTCGAGCGTGCCGACAATCTCGGAAATCGAATTCGCTTGCAGTTCCGCGAGTGCCGCCGGCAACGCTTCGAGCAAGGCCATCGAACAGGTCGGATCGTAAAAGTTAGCGGTTCCGATCTGCACGGCCGATGCGCCGGCAACCAGAAATTCCATTACGTCGTTCAGCGTGGCGATTCCGCCGATGCCAACGAGCGGCGTTTTCACCGCCTTGGCCACTTGATACACGCATCGCAATGCGATGGGCTTGATGGCCGGCCCGCTCAAACCGCCCACGATGTTACCGAGCATGGGCCGGCGACGTCGCCAGTCGATGGCCATGCCCAGGCAGGTGTTGATGAGCGAAATGCCGTCGGCGCCGCCCGCCTCGGCCGCGCGGGCGATCGAGGCGATGTCGGTGACGTTAGGCGTCAGCTTGGCCAGAATCGGCACGTTGCAAGCAGCGCGGCAGCCGGCCACCACTTGCTCGCACATTTGCGGATTCGCTCCAAAGTCCACACCGTGGCTGACATTCGGGCAAGAGATATTCAGTTCAATGGCGGCCACGCCGGGCCGGCCGTCGAGCATGGCCGACATTTCCACGAATTCGGACTGATTTCCGCCAGCAATGCTCACGATGATCGGCGTGCCGAGGCTGGCCAAATAGGGCAGATGGTGCTCGATGAAGGTTTCGATGCCGTCATTGTCCAGGCCGATCGAATTCAGCATGCCGGCCGCGGTTTCGATCGTTCGCCAGGGCGCGTTGCCGGGCCGAGAGTGGCGGGTGATGGTCTTAGGCAGAATTCCGCCGAGCCGCGAAAGCTGCACCAGGCCTGCCATTTCGCGGGCGTAACCAAACGTGCCAGACGCCACCAAAATCGGATTGGGGAGCGACAATCGACCGATTTGGACCGAGAGCGTCGAGCTGGCGGAATTCACGAAAAACCAAGAGCAGGCGTAAAGAAAACGGGCAAAAGCTGCTATGCATTGTATAGCAACTTGCACGCCTGACCGGTAGAGTCGGCAGCCGAATGCGACCTTTGGCGCCGGCGCGAATCGAACTCCGCGCAGCGCCAAGCGGCTGGCAGTTCACGACGATCGATGCGCAGGATCGTCGCGCTGCCAGCCGCTTTTCGCAGTAGCTCAATTGGCGGCAAAAGCGCGGACTCGCGCTCGCCAGTGTCTACAACCACGCGGGCGGCCAGGCGTTCCGCTGACGAATGCGGCGGTCGCCGGCAGCAGCATACGCCGCTGCCGGAAATGTCGCAAAAAGCGTAGCAGAACGAAGGCTCACGCCGGCGGGCTTATAACACGCCGCCGTGAGTACGATAGGGCGCCATGTGATCGGGCTGATCCAGGAACCAGATTCGTTCCCACTCGTCCATGATCAGTCGGAGGTTTTCCGAGGTGAAAATGAGCTCTTGGGCCCGCCGTGGCGGGTCGCCCGAGTATGCAGGGATCAGGCAGCCTGTGCTTGTAGCAAGCGACCAGGCCATTAACGTTGTCATCATTATTTTGCGCATCGCATCTTCCTCCGTGAAGCATCCGATTCGCCAGCGAACGTGGCAACCGACACTCGGGTGTTCGATCTGCAACTCGTCCAATGCCGCCATCGGACCGAATTACAGGCTGCATTGCTATCGGGCAAACGAGTCACGCTCAGTTCGGCCCAAACTGTTGAGGCCGTCACACTCGCGTCTTCGCACGATAGGTAGTTCTAATTTTCGGCGGAACAAGCAGCAAACTTTGTCGAATCCGGATAACCGCTACAATTATTTCAATTTGCCAAATCGGAACGCTATCAGATTGGCGAGCAAATTGCGCGGTGCTGCACGACGAAATGCAATTAGAAGATGATGCTACGAATGATCCCAACTCTTTGCAGAGGTTGGGTTTGAATCGTGCGAACCGCCGTCGGGAGACGGCTTTTGAGCATTCGCCGGAGCCTGCGCGGACGAAGCGTCGGGCGCGGACGTTGAATTTGCATGGCCGTGCGGATTCTGTGCTGCGGCTTTTGCAGCGGCTTCGGCCGCCGCTTTTCGCTCCAGCTCGCGGACGCGGGCCTCCATCTCTTTGCCGGGCTTGAACGTCACGACAAACTTCTCGGCCACAAACACTTTTTGGCCGGTGCGCGGATTGCGAGCTTTGCGAGCAGCCCGCAATTTCACTTCGAAGACGCCAAAGTTACGGAGTTCGATGCGCCGCTCTTCAACCAGCGTCTCGACGATGGCATCGAACGTTTTCTGCACGATCTCCTTCGTCTTGAGTTGCGTCAGGCCGATTTCTTCCGAGATGGTCTTAACGATCTCTTTCTTGGTCACGACTGCGGCTCTCCTATGAGAAGTAGTCGGCAGGGCGGAAAACACGTCGCCAACCTGCCGCATTCATGCTCCAAGTGTAGGTGGCATAAGAAGTAGTGTCAAGCTCGCCGGAAAATTCGCGGCGATTCGACGGATTCGGGGATAACCTGACCAAGCCGCAATGGCGAATGCTGGGAAAAATGGCAGATTTGATCGCAAGTGATTGAATGACAATCGTTTGCGGACAGTGTGGCCAAATCCAGATACGCGGACCAATTACAGCTTCAAAACTTTACGCTGCAGCTCGATTTGCTCAAGTTGCACCAATGCCCCTTGGCCGCTGCCAGGGCAAACTTCGCAGGTCTGGCGCCAGGCTTCGGGGGTTCGAAGGTTTGAATCCCAAAATGGCCAAGTGCGGCATTGCCGAGGACGTGCGCCATAAACCGTGCATTTGCGGGCGGTTCCGTCGAAGAACACGCAGTCGCCGTTGGCGAATTCGACCAGCGATTTGCGAATGCCGACGTTGCGAACATACTTGGATTCGAAGTCCGCAACGGTCATATCCTGCGTGACTGCCAGCGCGGAAATCTCTTCTTGATTCACCCACACGTAGCCGGGTGCGCCTGTGCAGCAATCGCCGCACTGCGAGCATTGAAACGGCAGGCCGTCTTTGTACCAAGGTTCGCTAGACATCGGATCAGAGAGATTAGGGCCGTGGATCGTTTTTAAAATTCAAGGCGACGATGAGCCGGCAATTTCCGAAACCGCTTGCACCGTGGTTTCGATTTCTGCCGCAGTGCTGAAATGCCCTGGGCTGAAGCGGACCGTCCCGCCGCCAGCCAAGGTGCCCAGCCGACGATGCATGCGCGGTGCGCAATGCAAACCCGCGCGAACTTGGATCTCAAACGACGAGTCGAGCATCACCGCAACCTCTTGTGGATCATAGCCGTCGATGGCGATGCTGACAACGGCCAGCCGGTCCGCCGCGGCAAGCGGTCCAAATACACTGACGCCGCGGATCGATCTCAACGCTGCATGCAATTGTTCGGCCAGAGTGCGGGACAGGTCGAGTCGGGCGTCGCCATTTTCGGAATTTCGCCAGGCAAGCGCGGCTTGTAAACCGACAATGCCCGGCACGTTAAGGTTGCCGGATTCGAATTTGTCTGGCATCGTCGTTGGCTGGCTGTCGTCTTCGCTCTGCGTGCCGGTGCCTCCCTGCCGTGTGGTTTGCAACTGATCTTCCAAACCAGGGCGCACGTAAAGCAAGCCGGTTCCCAGCGGACCGAGCAGTCCTTTGTGTCCGGGCGCGGCGAGCAAGTCGATCTGCATCGCATTGACGTCCAGTGGAATATGCCCCAGCGATTGCGCCGCGTCGACCAGAAAGATCGCCTGGCTTTTGCGGGCGATTTCGCCGATGTCGGCAATCGGTTGAATGGCACCAGTCACGTTGGAAGCGTGCGTTAGGGCCACCAGTCGCGTGTTAGGCCGTAAAGCCTCGCGAATCGCTGCCGGCTGGACGATTCCGCGATCGTCGCAATCGACGAAAGTCACTTCGATTGTTTTTCCGGCGGCCAGCTTGCTCAAAGGCCGCAGAATGGAATTGTGCTCGGCGACACTGGTCACGACATGATCGCCCGGCCGCAGAATGCCGTGAATGGCGCTATTCAATGAGTCGGTACCATTGAGCGTAAACACGATGTTTTGCGATTGCTTTGCGCCAATCAACTGCGCTGCCCGCTGCCGACAGGCTTGTATTTGCCGCTGCACATCCGTGGCCAACCTATACTGGCTGCGTCCGGCCGCCACGCCGCAATTCCGTTGGTAATCGTCCACAGCGCGGTACACGGCTTCGGGCTTTGGCCAACTCGTGGCGGCGTTATCGAGATAAATGCGCACGATCTTCGATCACCCGGTTTTTAGCCGCCAATTTGATACATGGCCCTTTCGGGGCGCACGAAGTCCGGGCCGTCGATGCCGTGGCCAGCCTTTTTTGCGCCGACCGATTCTTGCAATAATTGGCTCAATTGTTCGTCGCTGCCGCCGCCGCGAAGCACGGCCCTCGCGTCCCACTCGACAATCGAAAACAAGCAGTTGCGGACCTGACCTTCGGCCGTGAGACGCAAACGATTGCAGTCGTGGCAGAATGGCTGACTGATGGGATTAATGAAACCAACGCGGCCGACACCATCAACGTAATCAAAATCGCTGGCCGGTTGGCTGGGATCATCGCGCAGTGCGGGCGTCAATGGCCCGATCGCCGCTTCGATTTGCCGGCGAATTTCTTCGCCACTAAGCACCTGGTCCGACTGCCACTTGTGTTCTGCATCCAGCGGCATGTATTCGATGAACCGCAATTCTAGACCGCGATCGCGAGCGAACCGCGCCAGCGGCACGATTTCCGGCTCGCTGAGTCCACGGATCGAAACGGTGTTGAGCCGAATTTTTTCGAAACGGGCGGCAATTGCAGCGTCGATGCCCTCCAGCACGCGATGCAACCCTTCGCGACGCGATATCGTGCGAAACGTCTCTTCACTCAGGCAGTCCAAGCTGATGTTTAATCGCTGCAAGCCGGCGGCTTTCAGCGCCACGGCTTGCTCAGCCAACAGAATGGCATTGGTGGTAAGCGCGATGTCGCGAATTTGCGGAATGTCCGCAATCATTTTGACCAGCCGAGCGAGATCTTGCCGCACCAGCGGTTCGCCACCGGTCAGCCGAACTTTGTTGACGCCCAGCTCGGCCGCCACACGCACGAAGCGGGCAATTTCTTCGAACGACAGAATTTCCGAACGCGGCTTGAACTGCACGTTTTCGTTGGGCATGCAGTAAAAACAACGAATGTTGCAGCGATCCGTGACGCTCACACGCAGGTTGGTGTGTACGCGGCCAAAGCGATCGATCAGGTTGGTGGTCGGTTCGAGCACGAGTGACGTTGCTAAAAAAGTCGACGCTGCGAATTCCAAAAAACGTTAAGTCAATTGCGTTTGTCGTTGCCCTGCGGATGCACCCATTCCGAAGTTCCGTCCGACCAATGTTCTTGCTTCCAGATGGGCACAACCTGCTTGAGCGTGTCGATCAACCATTGTCCCGCTTCGAAAGCCGCCAGCCGATGAGGGCTGCTGACGGCAATCGCCACGCTGGCTTCGGCCAAATTGACCCTGCCCAAGCGATGCACCATGCAGCAGGCGACCAACGGCCAGCGAGCCGCTGCCTGCTCGGCCAGTTCTTGCATCTTACACCGCGCCATCTCGGGATAGCACTCGTAATCCAGGTAAACGGTTTGACGTCCGCCGGTGAACTCGCGCGTCGTCCCGAGAAATAATACAACTGCTCCGGCAGCCGGTGAAGTCACCGAGCGAATGACGTCCTGCGAATCGATAACTGACTCGCTTAATTCAATGGAAATCTGCGTGGCGTGTTTTGCGGGCTCAGACATGTTATCCCCCGCTGACCGGCGGAATGCAGGCAATTTCGTCACCGGGCGAAATGACCGTGGCATCCGTCGCGTACTGGGTGCCAACGGCAAACTGCAGCGATTTTATCACGGGGACAAGTTCAGCGACTTGCCGCGACAGTTCGCGGCGCAGGTCCGCCACGGTGGCTGACGCCGGCAGTTCGACGCTGCACGTTGGCCGTCCGACCAGTTGCCGGGTAATTGCAAACAGTTTGACTTCGACGATCACGTGACCACCAATTCTTGCCCTCGGCGGGTGAGCACGGTTTCGAGTTCCGGCATCAAACCATACGCCAGGGCCAATAACTTGAGCGGATGAATGGTTGGCTTGACCGTGCCTTGTTCCATTTGAATTTTGCAACTGCTGCATTCCGTCGTGCCAGCCTGCACTGCCGGAGAGCGCAAGCTGGAGATCAATCCCCAACCGGCACGCAGGCTGTTGCGATAGTTCTGCCGTTTGAGGCCGTACGTTCCGGCCATTCCGGAGCAGCCTTTTTCGATATGCGAAACTTTCAGCCCGGGAATCAGCCGCAATAAGTTTTCGCCCGGCGAGCCGACGCCCAGCGCCCGCAAGTGGCAGGGCATGTGATAGCCCAGCGTGAAGTTGATGGGGCGCAGATCGAGTTGCAATTCGCCCGTTTGATGCAGCTTCCAGAGATAGGTACAGGCTTCACTGGAATTGGCTGCCACCAGTCGGGCATCGTCGTCGTTGAGCAAATTCAGATATTCGTGCGTCAAGCACAAAGCGGCCGACGGTTCGCTGGCGATGATGTGATAACCTTGCCGCACCGCTTCGGCCAGGATCGAGACGTTTTCTTTGGCGATCTTGCGCGCGGCGTCGAGTGCGCCGATGGAGATCATGGCCATGCCCGAGGCGCGCTGATCGGGATGCACGTAGACCGAAACGCCATTATGTTCCATCACGGCGACGCACGATTCGCCCAGTTGCGGATCGTGATTGAACGCGTACGTGTCGACGAAGTATAGCACCTTGCGTCCGCTGCGACGCGTGGGACTGGTGAGCCGTTTTCGCGCGGCGCGCCGCATGAATGTGCGGGCGGCAAATCGCGGCAGCTTGCGGCCTTGGGCGATTCCCAGCGTCTTTTCAATCAGCCAACGCGCCTGTCGATTGCCGAGCGCCCAATTCATGATCGGCGCGATCATACTGCCCCAATCGCTCAACAGGTCGATGCGACTCAAGAGATGATCGGACATTTTGAGTCCGTTGGTGGCCACGTAGGCGCCTTTGCCTTCCATCATTAACCGCGGAATGTCCACACCGGCAGGGCATTCCAAGCGACACATATGGCAATTCACACACAGATCCGCCACGGCCTTGAATTGGTCGGTGGTCAGCGTCGTGGGATCCAATTGCCCGGACAAGACACCACGCATCAAGTTCGCTTTGGCGCGCGGCGAGGCTTCTTCCGATGGCCCCGCGCGAAAGATCGGGCACATCCGTACATCCGACGATTGCGCCCGACATGCCCCGCAACCGTTACATTGTTGCGCCGTGTAGTCGGCGTCGGCTTGCGACCATTGGAGTTGCAGCGTAATCAGCGGTTGTTGGGGAATCGCAGGCACCACGACCGCGGTTTCGACGCCGCCGTTTTCAGCGTGGCTCGACGGTGCGATGGCCGTCGCCGGCGTTTGCGACTCGCTGGGCGCAGCCATAGGGCGCAGATCGCGGGTCATCAAGCCGGGATCGTCGCCGACGATCTTGCCTGGGTTGAGAATGTTGAGCGGGTCGAAAATCCATTTCACATCGCGGAAAACTTTGTAAAGTTCGCCGTATTGTTGCGGGACAAATGGCGTCCGACTGAGCCCGTCGCCATGTTCGCCGCTGATGGTGCCGCCGACATCCAGCACCTCGCGATACAAGTCCAAGGCCAACTCTTCCATTTTGCGGATATCGTCGGCATTGGCCAAATCCATGAATGGCCGCACGTGTAACTGGCCGTGTCCCACGTGACCGTACAAGGAAGCGGTCACTTGATGTCGCTTGAGCGTATTCTGCAGCCGAACCAAAAAATCGGGCAGAACTTCGGGCGGAACCGCCAAATCTTCAACGAACGGCAATGGCCGACTGGAGCCTTTAACACGGTGCAACGTCGGCACTACGCGCCGCGCAAGTTGCCAGAAGGTGTCGATCTCAGCGTTGCCGTAGGCCTGCCGCGCATCGAACGCCAAACGTTTTTTGCGACGCACACGATCGACCAAGTTACTCAGACGCGCGCGAACTTCAACGGCGTCGTCGCCAGCAATTTCCACGATCAGCAGCGCTTCCGCATCCGGCGGAATCAGCAAGTTATAAGCTTGATTACTTTCGCGCGCGAGCGACAGATGCCGCCGATCGAGCAAATCGCAAGCGCCAAAGCCCAGCGGCAGAATTTCCTGCACGGCCAGCGTGGCATTTTCCAGTCGATCGAAAAACAGCAGCGCCACTCCGCGGCTGGCCGGAATCGGGTGCGTGTGCACCGTGGCTTCGGTGATCAGCGCCAGTGTGCCTTCCGATCCGACGATCAAACGGGCCAGATCGAGGTGGCGATCCGCCAGCAGATCATTCAGTTGATAGCCGCTGCGATTATGCCGCGACTTGGGCTGGTGGCGCTCGATTAAATCCGCCTCGCGACTCAGCAGTTCGGCCAGGCGCGTGATGAGTTCGCGCTTTTGCGGAATCATTTGTGCCAAGTTGCCTTCCGTGAGCAACTCGCGGCCGACTTCCATCTGCGTGCCGTCGGCCAAAACGATCTGCAAGCTTTCGACGTTCCGTCGTGCTGCGCCGTATTGCGGCCAGTGACTGCCCGAGGCGTCAATGGCCAGCACGCTGCCCATTGTGGTGACTTCGCTGTTGGCCGGATCGGGGCCAAATAAGCGGCCCGTGGCCTGCAAATGCCGATTCAGCAGTCCGAGCACCACGCCAGGTTGCACGCGAACGGCAGCCGGATCGGTGCGAACGATGCGTCGCATATAGCGCGAAAAATCCAGTACCAGGCCGCGTCCCAGCGACTCGCCGGCCAAGCCGCTGCCGGCGCCACGGGCGTGCAACGAAATCCGCTGCTTGGCCGCATATTGCACGATTGCCGCCACTTCGGAGGCGGAGCGTGGGCGGACGATGCCCAACGGCCGAATCTGATAGATGCTGGCATCGCTGGCGTAAAGCTGCAAATACACGTCGTCGCAACGAACGTCGCCATCGATCAGACCGCGGAGGTCTTCTTGGATGCGTTCGCGTTCGAGGTCCATGAATTGAGCTCAATAAATGCTTTGATGCCGGGCCGCTCCGTGGCGAGAATCGATTCGAAAATGGCCAGCTTTCCGCCGGACAGATCGTGGAGGTCGCGAATCACATGCGTTTTTCCGCCAGGCGTGCGGATTGCTGCCGGTAGCGCTCGTGAGTTTCCAAATCGAACGCGCCGTGCCGATCCATGTTTTTTGCACCCCTGTACATGGCCCCGCAGCGATAACACATCAGCGCATCTGGCACAATTACGTACAGCGCCACGTCGGCCAGCGCCGAGGCAAACAGAATTGCAAACGTCCAGATCACCGCGCCATACGCCCAGGCGATTGAACTGCCGATCACGCCAACTGCCACCAGCGCTACGCCCAACCTCTGTGGAAAATCCTTACGAACGAACAGATCGTTACTCGGACAGGCCAAACAGCGTTGCACTTCGCCATGATCGATGGCGGCCAACGGAATGGAAATTGTCTGACCGCAGTGCCGGCAAGCAAACGACGTATCGCCGGGTTGAATATCGGTTCGATCGTGGGCTTCGCATTTGGGGCAAGGAAACGTGATGTTCATAACGATTCATTATAGAGGCAGCAACTTGCCGTGGGACAGTAGCAGCGACGTCAATTCCCCGAGAAACACGGCAATTACGCCCACGTAAAGCATTCCGGTTGCAGCCTGCGTATTCGGAATTTTCAGCGTATCCCACGTCATCCAGATAATCCCCGCCAGCCCGAAGATGCCGGAGAGCCAGCGGAGCGCGATAAACGCCGCTTGCCCGTAATCCGGCGTGCCGGACTGGGCGACGGTCATGCCCAAACCGGTTCCGGAGACGCCTGCCCGCAACACCACCGTGACGGCCATCAGAATCACCAGGCGTTGCAGCGGAACAATCCGCATGGTGGGCGTGTTCAAATACCAATGCCCCAGGAACATGGCGGCAATCGTGACTCCCAGTGTCAGTCCGCTACTGATGGGATCCAGATAGTGCAGCGCGGTCGTCACGGCGGACGGCAGTTGCGCCGCGGCGGGCGCAACTTCATGCTTCCAGAGTTCCAGCGCGCCCCACAGTGTCAATCCGGCCACTCCCCACAGAGCCGCGACACCGCCCTGCTGCCATTGATACAGCCAGCATACCGCTCCGACATAACTGACGATGGCGGCGGCCATTGGAATCCAAACGGCAAAATGCGTGGGATTGGTCACCGCCACGAGCGTGGCCAGCACGTTCAAACCGAGTAACACGTACAAGTGGTTGCGAAAGTACCCGCTGGTGACTTGCCGGGGCGAAGTCACGGCCATGCCGGCCGCCATGCCGAGCGAAAGCCGAAACAAAAACTGACAGAGGATAACCAGCCCGCTCATCGCCGGTCGCCGTAGATCAACGTCATGACTTCGTGTCGGCTGGACATATTCGAGCGGAACACGCCCTTCATGGCTGAGGTAACGCAGACGCTGCCCGGCTTGCGAATGCCACGGATGGTCATGCACGAATGGCTGGCTTCGACAACCACGGCCACGCCCTTAGCGTCGAGTTCTTCGACCAGCAAATTGGCGATGTCCTCGGTCATTCGCTCTTGCACTTGCGGGCGCTTGGAAATCACTTCCACCACCCGCGCCAATTTGCTGAGCCCAATCACGCGACCGTTGGGCAAGTAGGCGACGTGCGCCTTGCCGATGAACGGCAGCATGTGATGCTCGCACATGCTGTTAAAGCTGATATCGCGGATGAGCACCAACTCGTCGTACTTTTCGACGAAGAATTTCTGCAGATGCTTGCGGGGATCTTCGCGTAAACCGCTGAATAATTCCGCGTACATACGGGCCACGCGGGCCGGCGTTTCCAGCAAGCCTTCGCGGTCGGGATTTTCGCCCACGGCGGCCAGAATTTCGCGCACGGCGCGCTCGATGCGCGGCAGGTCAACCTGATGATCCAGCGCTGTTGGCGGTGCGACGTCGTCTTCGCCCGCCAGCGAGCCGTGCATGGTTTGCGAACGGTCGGATGAACTGGACATGGTAACTCCGCGCTGCCTGAAAACGAAAAAATCGCACCCACGATGCGAATAATCCCGATCTTAGACAGCATCGAGTCCCACGGTCAAGCGGCGCAACGTGACGGCTGGTTGCCAACCATTGCGCCACGGCGGCGAAATCGCGATCGCTTGAACCTATGGCAAAAATCGCCGATCACCCCCAATTCTGAGTGACAAACTCGCCGCCGAAGATTATGATTCGAATCGCAGGCCGCTGTGCTTGCGTCACTTCGAAAACGGGCATTTGAATTTGGATGATGCATGATCGATCTGAGCAAAGTTCGCGCGGCTGTTATCAAGTTCATTGAGGATTCGCTGGCCGAATTCACTTCGCAGCACCCAGAGGTCAAGATTTCGACGTTTGGGCTTTTTTGCGAAGGCTATTGCGGGAACCTCGCTGCGTGGATTGACACCGCAACTCACTCGAATGAAAAGTTAGCCCAGCACAACCATTGGCTCGTCGAACAAAAATGCGATCAAAAAATTCATGAACTGATGGGTGAAGACCTATTTCAGCACTGGATTGGAATTTGCGAAGGCAGAGGCCAGGACTCAGTAGGCCAATTTAACGACAGCTGCAATGATTTCGCTTTTTCGGTCGGGAGTATCGAACTTCCCGGCTGGCCAGATACATACAATGAGTCAGCCGAGGAGGAGGGACACTGGGATTTCCGCTGGGATTTCCGCTGGCCAGACGGCCGCATTACGAAGGCCAATGAGTGCGAAGGCGAAGCCGGAATCGATCGGCAGATTTTTCCATTGCTGGTCGAATGTCTGAGCTCTGTCGATCTCTCCAAGTACCTCGCTAAAGCTGCATTTCGCGTCGGCGTCGAAATGAAGGACAAGACATTTGTCCGTTTTTGGATTCCGAAGGAAATACAACCCAAGGGCTATGAGCCTTACGAGTATTGCTACGAAGAACTCGGGTTTTGAGAGCTTCCAGCAATTCCGCAGGCTGAACAGCGCGTCGGAGTTCGCTAGGGAACGACGACGAAACAACTTCCTCCCCGTCCGAAGTCTGCTACTCGTGGCAGTCTGTGTATTGAACCGCCGAATTGCTCGATCGACTCGCCGTGCTCGGGGCTTCGAAACATCGTCCGAAACCAGGCCGATTATTCGACCAGCGCCGTGCCGCCAACAAGTCGCTCGAAATGCGCGCGGTTGTTGCGTGTTAACATGCGGCAATCGGCCATCAGCACTTCGCGATCTGGGTAGCTCAGCAACCGCGCGAGTTTTTGCAGTTCGATTGGATCGTCGGGCAGGTTATCGCGGGCCGTGGTGTAAAGCAGGCGCAAGCGAATTTGAATCACGCGCAACACGCGATAACTGGTACTCAAGAACTCGAAATCTTCGAGGTCCAGATAACCGCCGTGGTAGAGGGCGGCAATGGCGGCCAAAGTGTTCGGCTCGCGGACGCTGGGATTTTCGCGGCCGTGACGCAGTTGCAACAATTGCACCAGAAATTCGATATCGACCACGCCGCCCGGCCCACGTTTGAGATTGCCCGCGCCGGCGCCGTCTTCCAATCGCAGCCGCATGGTGCGAATCGAGGTCGCCAAATCGACTTCGCTGGGCGGAGGATAAGCAGCTTCGGCCACTGCCGCCATCATCCGCTGCGCGGCCGCCTCGGATCCATAAACCACACGCGCCTTGCAAAGCGCTTGGCGTTCCCAGAGTTGCGCCTGATCCGAAGCAAAATACCGCGCGAACTCATCCAGCGAAGTGGCCAGCGCCCCGCTGCGTCCAGTGGGCCGCAACCGGGCGTCAATTTGATACAGCCGACCGAACGGGCCCAGCTGATTGGCCGACTTGATGATCCGCTGGCCGAGTTCGCTGAAAAAGTGCTGATTCGTGCTGGTTTCGCCGCTGCGCCGCGAGCGACGGGTGTGAAATGTCGAGCCTTCGCTATCGTAGACGAAGATCAGATCGACATCGCTGTAATAGTTGAGTTCGCGGCCACCGAATTTACCAAGCGCCAGCAAAATCAACTCGGCAGGTTGACCGAGACTTTCGGCGGCGGCCGACATAGGCTCGCCCATCTTGGCAACTAGCTTTTGATATTCTTGCCGGGCAATCTCTGTCAAACTGACTTGCGCAATGTCCGACAGCGCTCCGGTAATTGCCTGCACATCGTCCTTGCCCAGAATGTCGCGCACGCCCACACGCAATTGCTGCGCATTTTTGAAACTGTGCAGAATCAAATCCAGACTTTCGGCATTGTGCGTCAATTCGGCCAGATCGCGTTTAAGACCGTCCAACGTGGGCAGGCGGTCAAGCACCAGGCTGTCCATCAATTCGTCAATCATGCCGGGATTGCCGATCAAGATGCTCGACAAATACGGGCTGCACGAGCAAACGTCCACATACAGTTGCAGCACGGGCGGGTTGAAACTGAATAGCTCCCAGAGCACGCCTTTTCCACCGAGCGAGTTGCTGACATTCGTCAGGTTGATCAGCGTGCTATCCGGATCGGGCGTACGGGCAATGGCCTCCAGCAGACGTTTGGCGATGGCCGCCAGAAAGTGGCGGCAACGGCGAGTGGACAGAAAGCGAATTTTCTCGGTCGTCAGTTCCATTAAATTCGTATACGCGCCGGACACGTTGCGAAAAGCGTACCGACTGAGCACCGCCAAGATTTCTTCTTCGGGCGGGTCCGGGTCGAGCACCAGATCCACTTCGGGTTCCGTCTGCTCATCATCACCAAAGGCGTCGTGCAATAAGTGATCGAGAATTTTGCGGTTTAATTCGGTTCGTTGTTTGTAATCGACCTCGAAGGCGGCCAGCGCACTTTCGCGCCCTTCGCCGTGGTAGCCCATCCGAATGGCGATTTTGGTCAATTCGTTGGCTGCGGCCGGGAGTAAGTGCGTTTGCAAGTCGAACATAATTTGCAATCGATGTTCGATTTTTCTCAAAAAAGCGTAATTCTCCTCCAGAATCGATCGCTCTTGTTGCGTCAAGCAACCGCCGGCCTCAAGCCTGGCAATGGCGTCCAGCGTGTTTCCAGTTCGCACCTGCGGCAGGTCGCCGCCATTCAGCAATTGCAAAAATTGAATGACAAATTCGATATCGCGAATGCCGCCGTGGCCGGTCTTTACATTGCGGCTATCCGCGCCCTCGCGCGCGGTGCGATGTTCAATCCGGCGCTTCAGAGCGCGAATGCCGGCGATATCCGCGCGATTGAGATAATGGCGATAAATCCAGGGCTCAAGGTGTGCCAAAAATTCGCGGCCAAGTTCTAAATTACCGGCGGCTGGCCGCGCTTTGACAAATGCCTGCCGCTCCCAGGTGCGACCGACCGTATCGTAATATTGCCAGGCCGCTTCGATGTTGGAAATTGCTGGGCCCTGCTGGCCTTCTGGGCGTAATCGCAGATCCACCCGATACGCGGCGCCCAGCGGCGTGGACTCCGACAGCAGCCGGATTACCCCGCGCGCTAGCCGTTCGAAAAACTCGCGATTCCCCAACGGCCGCTCGCCATCGGTGGCACCGTCGCTATCGTAGAGAAACACCAGGTCGATATCGCTGGAGTAGTTGAGTTCTTCGCCGCCGAGCTTGCCAAGCCCAATCGCCACGAAACGGGCTTCTTCGCCGTTGGCATTGCGCGGCGTTCCGCGTTTGAGCTGCAAATCGCGGCGCGCGGCGCGCACCGCCGCTTCGAGAATAGCATCGGCCAGGTAAGAGATTTGCTTGGTGACCGTTTCGAGCCGGTGGCCGCGGACGATATCGCCGTAGGCAATCCGCAATGTTTCGCGACGCTTGAATCGACGCAGCGCCGACGACACGGCCGACTCATCAAGTAGCGCATCGATTTCGGCACACACTTCCGTCACAAGCACTTCGCGACTCACCGGCTCGCCCTCGGTCAGACGGAGCAAATCGTAGCTTTCGCTATCGTTGACTAAGAGGTCGCTAAGATATTGGCTGGTCGAAAAAATCTGCAGCAAGACCGGCAAAGCGTCGCGGTCGCGCTCAAATAGGGCTCCAATCGCCAGCGGACTACGGGCGGCCGAGACAAAGCGTTCCAGGTTGCTCAGTGCCATATCCGGATCGCTGACCGCTGGCAAATGCAGCGCCAACTGGCCGCAAATGTCGGCGAGCAGATCGAGCGTGACGCCAGCCGCTGCCATCCGCGCCAGGTCGGCATGTCCGCGCGTCAAATCGACCACTCCCAATCCACGCAGCCAGTGTTGTGCGGCATGGGGCGCGTCGAGATACGTACGAAGCTGATCGGACGAGAGCGAGGAGTTCACCACGGAGATTTAAAGAAGTCCATTGAAGGTCGTCGAAAGTGCTCAAAACAGCCCGTCCGACGAGGTCGTTTCCATTGTGGTGGGCACACGTCATTGTAGTTTCGAGACGGATTGCTGTCATTCGGCAATTCGCCAGAAAAACGCGCGCGGTTTTCGCCCGGCCGGGTGATGACGAGATGTGCGCTGCTTCGCTCACCGCCTAGATCGACAGCGAAAAGACCTGCGGGCCGACTTCGCGCGTAACCACGCTGCCAAACAGCGTGAAGGCGTTGGCCTCGTCGATATACACCGGCAAAATTTGGCCGACTTGGCGGCGATTGCCTTCGAACACCACGATACGGTCGCACGGTGTGCGGCCGGTCAATTGAATGATTGGTCCATCGTCTTCGCCCAGCTTCTTGGCGGTCTTACTTGGCCCTTCGACCAGAATTTCCACCGTTTGCCGCGCAAACGGCAAATTGTCTTCCAGGCAAATCGCATTTTGAACATCCAGCAGGTCGTTATTGCGACGGCGCTTGACGTATTCCGGAATATCGTCGGCAAAGTTGGTGGCGCCCTTAGTGCCGGGACGCTCGCTGTACTTGAAGATATAGCTATTTTTAAAGCGGCAGTCACGCACCAGTTGCATCGACTGCTCGAAATCTGCCTCGGTTTCGCCACAAAAGCCGACGATAAAGTCGCTGGTGACCACAGCTTCCGGCACCGTGGCACGAATCCGATCGTGCGTCTCGCGATATTCTTCGATGGTATAGCCGCGCTTCATGCGACGCAGGACATCGTTTGAGCCACTTTGTGCCGGTACATGCAAATAGGGCATGCACTTAGGCAAATCGCGCACGGCCTGTAGCAGATCGTCGGTCATATCTTTGGGATAGTTGGTCACAAACTTCAATCGTGCTAGGCCGTCGATGTCATGTAACCGGTAAAGCAGGTCCGAAAGTCGCGTGGTTTGATCCCCATCGCGGTGGCGGTAGCTGTTGACGGTCTGCCCAAGTAGCGTAATTTCGCGGCAGCCTTCATCCGCCAGCTTGCGGGCTTCAGCAACAATGTGATCGGGATGCCGCCCTTGCTCGGGTCCGCGAACGCTGGGCACTATGCAGTAGGTGCAAAATTTATCGCAGCCAATTTGAATGCGCACGAACGCCTGATAGGGCGAGGGTCGCATAGCCGGATCGCGCAGCGGATCGAAGCTTTCGAAGCTACGCTCGATTTCGTCGCGGCTGGCCGCTTTGCGATCGAGACTGACTTCCATCCGTCGCGAGCCGCCGGCGGAAATGTCGGCAATGAGTTGCGGAATTTGGTGCAACTGGCCGGGCCCCACGATCAAATCGACAAACGGCGCCCGTTTGAAAATCAGTTCCTGATCTTTCTGGGCCATACAGCCCAGCACGCCAATGATCTTGTGCGGATGGCTTTTTTTGGCGTGTTGAATTCGGCCCAGCGCGCTGTAGATCTTGTCTTCGGCATGTTGCCGCACGCTGCACGTATTAAACAGAATTGTGTCGGCTTCGTCTGTGGTGTTGACAAGTTCATAGCCCGTTTTGCGCAAACTGGCCACCACCAACTCGCTATCCAGCATGTTCATCTGGCAGCCAACAGTTTCGATATACAGCTTGGGCATCGGAACGGGTTTTCAGTTGAAGAGGCGGACTGCGGAAACTGTATTTTCTAACAATTGCGTGCTGGCAAGGAAATCGAACGCCGCACCGCTACTTTTTTTCGGTCGCATTTTGCGAAGTCAGCTCGGCGTCCATGTTCGCGCGAAATTCGCTCATCACTTGATGACGATGGCTGCGCATGAGGCGAACCAACCCGCTGACCGCCACAAAGCTGGCCGTGGCGATCAAGACCCAATCCCAACCATCCAGGCTTGGCATTTGATTCCATCGTATCCGTAAAAAAGCAATCAAACTCTGGCTAGGCCGTGCAATCTGCCATTTTCCGCAAAATGCCAGCTTAAGTGGCAAGCCGTCGCAACGGCCTTAGTTTAACGTGATTGCCCGGATGGGTGGAAGTGCGGTTTGACCTGAGCGACACACCACTGCAGCAGCTAGCGCGCCGATCAATATAGCGCATTATGTTGGGGTTCGCCGGCAAATCTTGCCAAGTACGGGTGGTTTTGTCGCTGCCTATCGCCTGGGTTGGTTTTCCCGTGTATAAATGAAACAGGCGGCAAACGATGAAATTCGTCGTCCGCTATAAAAATTTGCCCTCCAGCCGCGTCTTAGTCCTAGTCAAGTGCTATGGCCCGCAATAACTGGACTCCATCGCCCGAAACCGGATCGCACGCATCCGCTGGCGATTCTCAGCGTCCAGTCATTCCCGAGTTAGAGATCGGCGATGCCGAGGTTGCGCTGGTTAAGCGAATTGACGCCGTGACCGTAGCCTTGCTGTATGAGGAGCACGCCGAGGAATTGCGGTGCTTTTTGCTGGGCGTGCTTGGAAATCTGGAACTTGCAAACGAAGTGTTGCAAATCACCTTTGCCAAGGCGGTGGAACGGGGGCACACGGCGCACGAAGAAACCATTAAAGGCTGGCTGTTCCGAGTCGCTTATAATGAAGCGTTAACTTATCGGCGCCGGCAGGTCGTCCGCGACAAAGCGGCCCGCGCGCTTGGGCAACATCCGCCACAATTGGCGGAGTCGCCTGAAGAGTTAGCTTGCCGAATGGAAACGATTCAGCAAGTTCGCCGCGCGTTAGGCAGTTTGAACGATCATCAGCGGCAGATCATCCGCATGCGAATTTACGACGAAAAAACATACGCCGCCATCGCCACCGACCTTGCGATTCCGTTGGCGACGGTTTACGCCCGCATGCAGTCGGCGCTCCGCAGATTGCGTGAGGTTCTGCATGAGATGGAGCGTTAGCCTGTTGAAACATCGAGCAAGGGATTAACTCGCCCGGTCTGACTGACGGAAAATTGCGGCCCAACGTCAACAAGGTTATTCAAAACATTCTATGGACATTAACGCCGGTGGTGATTTGGGATGGCGCGCACTGCGCTACGTAGCGCGGCGAATGACGCCCGACGAAATTTGCGATTTCGAGTTGCACTTGGCCTGCGATCAGTCGGCCCGCGAAGCCGTGGCGCAGGCCGTTGAGTTGGCGCACACCGTTGCTGTATTGCATGGCGGCGCTTGCGCCGTTGCAGTCGAACGCACGTCGATGCCCCAGACATTCTCAGGCAGGCAAGCGGCAAACGCCGGCGGAGCACGCTGGCCAACGGCCGCTTTTGCAGGCGCGATGGCAGCCTCGCTGTTGATTGCCGCGTTTTCGATTTTCAATTTTGGCATTGGACGCAGCCGCGCGCCGCGCGCTATTCTGAACGCACAGCGAGTGGCCTTGCCGCGCGATCAATTGTCGTCGGCGTGGGCACGTTTTGACCCGGCACGCGTTCAGAAACGCGCTGCCGAGCCAGGTCAGGTTGAAGAACTGGCCGAGGATGCCGCCGGTGAAAGCAAAGATGCCGATTCACCGATTCCGGCTTGGATGTTACATGGATTGCGTGGCCCACGCTGGATGGGCGACCAAATTCCGCAGGAGATGTAAACTTGGCCCTGTTTCGATTGACTGCCGCGGCAACGCTCGCGCTGTGCATTGGCGCAGTTTCGCTGTCTGCAGACACCACTGCAGCCGACCTCATTTCGGAGAAAAAACCGCTGTTGAGCGATTCGCAACAGCCGGCCATCGATCCCAAGCCTGTCGATCCCAAGCCTGTCGATCCCAAGCCTGTCGATCGCAAGCCAGATGCCAAGCCGCCGAAAGAGCCAGAAAAGCTTACAACCCATCAAGAGGCCCGCTCGTGGGCGTTTGTCACCGAACAGCATCCGGAATTGGCGGATGTACTGAGTCGGCTCAAAACCACCGATCCGGCCGAGTATGAGCGAGCGCTGCATCAGATTCTGATCACGTCCGACCGGATCGCGCAGCTTGCCAAAAACGATCCGCCGCGGGGCAAATTAGAATTGCGTCAGTGGAAAATCGACTCACGCATCCGCTTGATGGCGGCGCACATGACGCTTTCACCAGCCGAGGCATCCGAAGCCGAACTCCGCGCGGCCGTCAACGAACAGGTGCAAATCAAGCTGGAAGCTCTCGAATTGGACCGCGCCCGCGCCGAGGCCAAGTTGAAAAACGTCGATTCCTCGATCGCCAAGTTGAAATCCGGCAAGGATCAGGAAGTGGAAACGCGGCTGATCGAACTCCATGCGGAAATTGCCAAAGCCAACAGCAGGGCCGCACGCGATCCGATGGACACCACGCCCAAGTAATGCTGCCCGCTCGCTGGCCCGCGTCGTTTGCATCCCTGCCAACCGCGCGGCGAAATCGTCACGCCCAACCTCTTACCACTGGTGTTGAATCGATGCGCAAATGCTGCGTCCTGGCGATTTGGTTCGGACTTTTTCTCCTCGTCCCCGGAGTTGCCGGTTTGGTCGCCGCCGAGTCTGCCTGGAAAGAGATTCCGCGCGTCTTGCCGCCTGAAGGCATTAAAATCACTGCCGCGGAAAGAAAAGAATTAACCGACGGCGTGATTGCCGTCCGCCAGCGAATTTCACGATTTCCTGCTCAGAAAAACTCGGGCGAACCCGGCTCCTCCGGCCCGCTCGCGTTGTCGGTGATGGATGACGTGGAAATTTTCGCCAAGGCGATGCAATACGCTTTGGACTTCGACGAGTTCTACAAGCCGCAAGATGTTGGCGTTGCCAAAGAATGCCTGAAAATCGCCAATGTGCGACTCGACGCGTTTGGCCAACCCAAGTCTCAGCAGCCGTGGCTGACGCAGCGCGGGCCGGTGGCGCTAGCTTATCGCTCGTCCATTGACGATTCGCTCCAGCCGTTTGGCGTCGTCGTGCCGGAGAAGCTCGATTTGAGTCAGCCGGCACCGCTGTACGTTTGGCTGCACGGTCGCGGCGACAAAGATACGGACATGCATTTTTTGCGGTCCAAGAATTCCAGCGGCGGCGAGATCAAAACCGATAAGGCCATCGTCCTGCACCCCTTTGGTCGGCAATGCGTTGGCTACAAATCGGCCGGCGAGGTGGATATCTTCGAAGCCATCGAGTCCGTAAAAAAACGCTATAAGATCGATCAAGACAAAATCGTGCTCATGGGATTTTCGATGGGTGGTGCCGGCGCCTGGCATGTCGGCGCGCACTACGCTGAGCGATTTGCCGGCGTGCATGCGGGCGCGGGGTTTGTGGATGTGCTTCGCTACCAGCATCTCACCAAGGAAAAACTGCCACCGGCCTACGAGCAGACCTTGTGGGGACTGTACGACGTGCCGGACTACACCCGCAATCTCTTCAACGTGCCGATGCTGGCCTACAGCGGCGAAATCGACAAGCAAAAAGAATCGGCCGACATCATGGCCGAAGCGTTCAAAATCGAAGGAAAAACGCTCACACGGCTGATTGGCCCTGGCATGGGACACAAATACGATCCGGCGTCGAAAGAGAATGTGTTGCAATTTGCCGATCAATGCGCCGCCAGCGGGCGCACTCCAAACCCTGCGGAAGTGCATTTGCAAACCCGCACGTTGCGTTACAACGCCATGAAATGGGTCGAAGTCACCGCCCTGGAGCGACATTGGCAAGACAGCCGCGTGGACGCCGCGTATCAGCCCGATGGGCAGTTGGTCATCACCACCAAAAACATTGTTGCGTTCCAGAATTCCAAGCCAAAACTGCCCCGTGCGATCAGCATTGATGGGCAAACGGTCGACAACACTCAGTTTTACCGCAAGCAAAACGGCAAATGGATGGCTTTACAAACGCCGCTCGCCAGCCAAGGCAAGTCGCCCGGTTTGCAAGGGCCCATCGACGACGCGTTCATGAGCGCGTTTCTGTTTGTGCTACCATCAAGCAAATCGAAAAACCGGCGTGTGCAGCAGTGGGTTGATTTCGAGTCGGCGCATCAGATCAAGCGCTGGCGAGAACTGTTCCGCGGCGATGTGCGTATCAAAAAAGATATCGAGGTGACCGAGTCGGACGCGGCCAAGTACAACTTGATTCTGTGGGGCGATCCCGCGTCCAACTCGCTGATCGCCAGCAGCCTGAAATTCTTGCCGCTCGCGTGGGACGAAAAAACGCTCAAAGTCGCAGGCCAGGAATATGCGGCCGTGAATCACTTGCCGATTATGATCTATCCGAATCGCGCGGCAAAATCGAATGCCACCGCGCCGCCAACTTACGTCGTACTCAACAGCGGTCCGACGTTCCGCGAGGCCCACGATCACACCAACTCGTTGCAAAATCCCAAACTGCCCGACTGGGCCGTGATCGATCTCAACACGCCGCCCGATGCCGAAAAGCCCGGCAAGATCGTCGCGGCCGATTTCTTTGACGAGCAATGGCACTTGCCGATCGAACCGAAGTAGCGGCGTAAGCGAATTGTCGTCGGTCGATTGCTGCAAGGGATATACGGCCGACTGATACGCGCAATGCCAGCGCAGAAACAGTCGGAGAACGTATATCGCGCATTGTGAGAGAACGCGCGAAGGTGAGAAGCGGCCCGGCGATTAACGTTCGCGGAACGTAATGCGGCCTTTGGTCAGGTCATAAGGCGAGAGTTCCACTTTCACGCGGTCGCCCGGCACAATCCGGATGAAATTCTTGCGCATTCTTCCGGCAACGTGCGCGATCACGATATGACCGCCTTCAATTTGCACGCGAAAACGTGTGTTCGCAAGCGCTTGCGTCACCGTGCCATCAACTTCTAGAGCTTCTTCTTTTTGCTTTTGCGTCATAGGCTGAACTAATCTCACCTTGAAAATCTCAATCCCAATACTCCCGGCCACCAGGCGCAGGAATCAGTATCATAAAATATTATACTGATTCCGTCCAGGGCAGCACGCGGTTCATCGCTCGGAATGCCATGCCGGCGGCGGTCGCCTGGACTGCTATCGGCGTTTGCTAGCAACGTTGACGCGGTATTTAGGCAGAACTGTGCGGCTTTGACTGGATTACGGCAATTTTTTGCTCACATCCAAAATCCCCCGCGAAGCGTCTTTGGCGTCCTTGATGAACTTCTCAGAGTCGGGAACGGACCTCTTGCTGCCAAACCACGAACTTTTTTTCTTATTCACAAAGCCTTCGAACTGCTTGAT
Organism: Pirellulales bacterium; assembly: GCA_038205115.1. GTDB lineage: Bacteria > Planctomycetota > Planctomycetia > Pirellulales > JBBRCE01 > JBBRCE01. Next base: position 94,739 of record JBBRCE010000006.1, on the reverse strand, counting down.
GCTGTCGTTGAGCTTAGCGCGGTTTTTGTTGAGGTCTTTGCGAACGTCGTCCATCCAGTCGTGCGTGTGCTCCATCTCTTTGGAGACGGCGTCCATCTTGGCGCTGAGCTTTTTCTTTTCAGGATCGTTGGCCAGATCTTTTTCGAGATTGCCTTTGTGGCCGTGGCGTTTATCGCCCTGATTGTTTCCGCCGACGTACTTTTCATCGACTTTCTGCACGGCATCGAGCAATTTGCCAAACTCGTTGCGTTGCTGCTGAAAAGTGGTGCTCAGGCCGACAAGCACCTTGAGCGGTTCGCGCAGGTCGTCGATTTCGCCTTGGATTTTGTTGATGAATTGCGTGGTTTTCTTGCCCATGGTCGTGCTTCGTGTGTGCGAGTTGCAGGTAGCTTGTGAATGTGTATGAAACTGGCGGTTTCGCTTCGTCGCGATCAGTCGGGCTCGGCGCTCAACTCTTTCTTAAGTTTCTTGCCGCGATCGCTGAGTCGATTGAGTCTGTCGAGCGCCGATTGGGCAGCGTCAGCCGCTTTGTCCAGTTTGGCGCCAGCGACATCAGCTTCTTTTTCGAGCTGCTGGGCATCGTTCACGTTGATCGATTTTGCCATGGCGTCTTGCTCCTTGGAATTGGTTTCGGTTTTGCATTTCGTCGCGATGCCTGCATTCAACGCTCGACTGGCGTCGGTTATCTGATCGCGGCAACTCCAGTAGTTGCCAGCGATGCACTGGCCGAACTAACATGACGGCAGCTTCAACGCCGCCATCATTCGCCACTCGACAGGTCAGCCATGAAAAGTCATGCCCGTTTGCCACGCGCAATTCTTTGGACCAAATGCTTGAGCTGCGGACTGGTGGGCTTACTTGCCTTAATAAACAGTAGCTCATTGTCCGCGGGCGAGCCGGCGACCACGCATGCGTTCTTGGCGCTGGGCGCGGAAACATTCCTTGCGGATGGCAACGGTAAAACCATTTGGACCTACCCGCAGGCCACCCGCGATGGTTGGCAATTGCCCAGCGGCAATTTGCTGTTGGCGTTGACCAAGAACAAGGAATATCCGGGCGGTGCGGCCGTCGAAATTACCCGCGAAGGCAAAACCGTGTTCGCGTTCAAGGGCACGCAGTCTGAAGTGAACACCGTGCAGATGTTGCCGGATGATCGGATTTTGCTGACAGAAGCAGGCAATCAACCGCGGTTGCTGGAAGTCGATCGCCAAGGAAAAATCCTGGTCGAAGTCGCCCTGCAGGCGCAAACCAAGGACCATCATTTGCAAACGCGAATGGCACGCAAATTGGCCAACGGCAACTACCTGGTGCCGCAACTCACCGACCGCGTCGTGCGCGAATACACGCCGGCCGGCAAGATCGTCTGGGAAGTCAAGACGCCTAATATGCCGTTCACGGCCATCCGACTGCCCGATGGGCATACGCTGATCGACTGCACACTCGGCAACCTGGCCATCGAAGTCGACGCCGATGGCAAAACGATCTGGCAAATCAGCAATGACGATCTACCCGGCAAGCCCATTAACGACTGCTGCGGCGGCCAGCGATTGCCCAACGGCAACACCGTGTTCACGTCGCATCATGCCGCGGCCAACCAGGTCAAACTGTTTGAGGTGTCGCCCGACAAAAAAATCGTTTGGCAATACACGGATACTCGCAAAAACGGCATCCACGAATTTCAGATTCTCGAAACCGGCGGCAAGTCCATCGAAGGACCGGCGCTGAAATAAGCCCGACGATGCGCCTGCATTCCGCGATCAAAACGCGTACTGCACGCGGGCAAACAAGCCATCGAAGCCCAGAATGCTGGAGTTGTTGAGCGGTTCGGCCACCGGCGCGCCAGCCAGGATATTGGTTTCGCTCATGCCCAGGTCAAACCAGGTTTGCAAGAGCCAACCACCCTCGAAGGTCCAGTGGCAATCGGGCTTCCAACTGGCGCCAATTTCCAGGTCGATCACTGGCACAATTCGCGCTTCGCTGAAATTTTGAAATTCGATGGTATCGATCAGCCCGTTTGGTGCTTCGCGACGCGACCGATGCTGATAGTCGCCTAAGAGCGTTGCGATATCGCCTTTGAAGTAGGTCGAGAGCGTGCCTTGCATCATATAGCGGCGGGCTTCCATTCCAACCATCGGTCCCGCGCCCGTGAACTGATTGTTGACATCGAAGTTGCGGAAAAAGCCGAATTGCTCTTCTTCGAAGAAGTGTCGCGAGACGTCGGCCGTTCGTATTCCGCCAAACCAGGAGAAATCCCAGGTAGGGCAACAGCAATCCGCCTGGCAAGACGGCATCATCTTTTTGCGAAAGGTGATATCGTAGATGTTGACGTCCACGTTGGTGTGCGCGGCTAACGTGTCGCCGGCCGCCAGTGCCGCCAGTCCGCCGTGGCCAGAAATCGTGGTATCGGCGGTTGCCGTGCCGGTAAGGCTGGCCGTGCCCTCCAAATGCGAATACGTGAACTGCAGGTCAGCATCGCAGCCGCAGAGGTGGTACCCGACAAACGCGCGAACGGAAGATTCGCGATCGAACTCGAAATTGACAACGTCGTTGACGGCCGTGACGTTACGTGCCGCATCGAAAGTGGTTTGCGTACGGACGAATGCGTCGGCCTTGCTCATATGGACTTGGGCGGCGAGATAATCGGCGCCCAAATACCATTGACCTGGCCGCATTCCAAAATGCCAGTCGCCATCGCTGACGGCGAACAATCCTTCGCCGCATGGTCCAGCGGTACAACTGCTGCCACAACAGGCGCCATTCCCGCAGGTTGTCGCGGCGAAGTTACTGCCGGCAGGATGAAATTCTTGCGGCGGAGACACCCCGGCAACAGGTGGCGGCGGAACTGGCGGTCCTTGGCCGACGGGCATGTCGGCCAATTGCGGTTCGGCGGGCGCGGGAAGTTTATCGACCTGGGCCACGAGTGTCCGCGCGGGCCGCGTTGCCTGCCGAGATGACTCGGCGAAGCCCGCGCTTGCGCCTGCGAATGACTTTTTCGCCGGAACCGTTGCGAGATTGGGATTGTCGGAGCTTTCTCGTCGCATCGCGGCACGCGCCGTCGAGGCATCTTCCGATGCGAAATCGCTGTATTGATAATTCCCGGCGCTGCGAACTTGAGCTTGCGCCAGCGAGACATTCAAAGTCAAAACAGCGGCGATTGCCAGAACGAGGACCGCCAACGGCCGCAGTCGCATGACGCGAGTCATATTTCCCCCTGCTGGCGACGCGATGAGTTCCGCCGCCGAATGCGAAGTGATTTGCTTTTGAAGTGATCAGAGTTGGGCTGCGCGGTTTGCCGCCGCGCGAAGCGAGTCTGATTGCCTAGGTATCGGCAAGTGAAAAACCGGTACTGAGAGAAAAATCGGCAGATTCGGCATATCCGGCAGAATCTGCCAGACGCCGCCCGCTAGCAGTCCGTTGGATTTGCCGAGCACTGTTGTTGAAATTTGCATTTCGAAGGGGTTTTTGCCAAGATGAACGCCGCACTGTCTACCGCTTACACGCCGCCTAACGAAGCCCACATGATTCGCATTTCCGCTGGAATTTTTCTGCTCGCTGCCCTGGCGACAATGGTCTTTGCCGAACCGCCGGCAACTTCCATTAAGCCATCGCCCACGGTCGATGCGAGTCGGCCCGTGCCGGCAGATGCCGCGGCGCCACGTCCGGTGACTGGCCAGGCATCAACCCAGTTTGTTGCCTTCGATGCGAGGATGCAGGAGTCGATGGATCGAATCGGTGCAACGTCCAGCACGCTGGCCATCACGCGAAAGGGGCAAGTTTTTTATTCGCGCGGTTACGGCTGGCAGGACCAAAAGAAAACGCATCCGACCGAGCCCGACGAGCTGCTCCGAATTGCCAGTTGCACTAAACCGATCACGGCCGCCGCGATTGCCGCGCTAGTTCGCGAAAAGAAGATCGACCCGCAGGCCAAGGTTTTCGACTACTTGAGCATCAAGCCGGCTGGCGAGTGGGGCGACGCGCGATTGCGCGAGATCACCATCCAGCAGTTGCTTGAACATCGCGGTGGCTGGGATCGCGATCAGTCCTACGATCCGATGTTTAAACTGACGCGAATCGAAAAGGCGCTGAAGCTCACGAGCCGCGCCCAACCGCAGGAGATCGTGCAGTATATGCTGGCTCAGCCGCTGCAATTTGCGCCCGGCGAGCGGCGGAGCTATTCGAACCTGGGCTATATCGTGCTCGGACGCGTGATCGAACGGGCCACTGGCAAGTCGTACTACGATGGGCTCGAATCACTCGTAATGCGCCCCTTCAAGATCAAAGAGATTCAGTTGGCCCGCGATCTTGCGGCCAATCGCCCGGCCAGCGAAGTCGAGTATCCCGGCGCAGGGCAAGACTATTGGGTCGAACCGCTCGACGCCTGCGGCGGGCTGATCGCTTCGGCGCCGGCGCTCTGTCAGTTCATGCAGCACTATTGGCTCAGCGGCGCGCGACGCGAACCGAACAGTCGCGGTGAATACTATTTTTTCGGCAGTTTGCCCGGCACCACGGCGCTGATGCTTCAGCGTAACGATGAATACTGCGTCGCGGCGCTGTTCAATGCCCGTCGTGACGACCATTACGAAAAAGACAATGAGTTGATCAAACAGTCGCTGACCGAAACGCTCGAAGCGATCATCAAATAACGCCGCGCTGCGATTCATTCCTGGACAACCATCGACCTATACCTCAGCGAGATTGCACGGATGTTAAAACGGATGTTAAAAATGCCGCTGCCCATACGCGGGCGACTGACCCTGATCGCGATTCGGTCTTTATGTTTTTTTGCGATCCTCGCTCCGTGGCTTTGTCTCGCCGCCGAACCGGCTAGCCCGACAACCCAGCTGCAGAAAATTGACGTCAAGGTCGACGCGATGGACGCGGCAAAACTCGCATCCAAGCCGGGCGTTCGCACGTTCGCCGCCGAAAAAGACGTCGCCGCGGCACTGGGCGAAAAACTCGCCCAGCAACTTAGCGGCAAGGTCGATTTTGCCACGCAACAGCTTGTCTTCGTCACCTGGGGTAGCAGCGGCCCGCCATTCGGCCACTTGAAAAACGACGTCACAGGACCGGCGGATAAACCGGAAATTGCGTTTTTCATCGACGAGCCTAAAGCGACCATACGCGGGCAAGCTTATCGGCTGGGCGCAGAATTCTTCACCGCGCCCGCCAGCGCCAAAGTGAGTTTCCGCAAATAGAATTCCCGCCATTCGCCGCCGGGCGAATCATAACCTAGCGTTTCTCGATATCGCTAACGATCGGCAATCGCGGCAGCGAGGAATCTTTGGGAATTCGCGTCGGAAACGGCAACTGCTGCAGTCGCAATTGCATGAGTTGAAATGTCTGCGCTCGCAGCAATTGTTCGCTCGAACCCGGCAGCGAAACTTTGCTGCGGTTGGAATCGTAATCGCAGGTCCAGATGGGCGCGCCGCCACCGGGCGGAATCAGTTGCATCCGCAGTTTACAAACTGCGCCTTGCTTGGCGCCCGGCGGAGCGGCGACTTCCGAGTAATCGACTTCCAGCGCGCCCGTCGTCGCGGGCGGCGAGCCAATTGGTGCCTGCACGATGCGGCTGCTGAGCGCGTCGTACAACGTTTTTTCGACGTCGGACTTCGGCACGAATAATACGTCGCCCACCCGTAAATTGAAAAGCACGGCGTCTTCGCTGCGGTAGAGTGTTTGCTTGGCGCTCAGCGCCTGGGCGATCAATTCCCAGGGCGTGGTGATAACCGAAACATCTTGCTTGCCCAGCCCGCCGTTCCAAACAAACAGCAGTTCGTCCCTGGAGAGTAATCTCGCTTTGCCATCGGGTTGATAACGCAATTGCCAAACCACCTGTTTCTCTTGGCGAAGAAACAAATAGCGATCGCGAACAAACCAACCGTTGCCCGCCGGCAGCCAAGAAAGCGAATGTTCGCCCGGTGATTCCAGGCGGGCATACGGCAGTGGCTGGTCGTAAATCACCGTGCCGTGCACGTCCCAGCAGATCAGATGATTTTGGAAGATGCCGGCAATCTCTTCGCCCGAAGGTGAAAACGTCAGGCTTTTTGGCCAGTTGGGCAGAATTCTCGCGCCGGCAGGCTGCGGCGGAAGTGATAGCGCGATGGGCGTATCGGCGTGTTGCAAGTTGTAGATGGCGGCGTTGCCGGCGCCGTCGCCAAACACGGCCAGCGTTCCGTCCGCGCGCGCGGCGGCTTCGCCTTCGCCGAATGCGCCAATGTCGATCGGTCCGGTGGTCTGCCCGAGCGGATTCAGCGTATACACGGCCGCCACGTTCTTACTCCCGCTCTTAAAAACGGTGAGCAGCAGACCGGCGTTGATAAATTGCAAATGACGCACCTCCGATGCATTGGCGACCGGAGGCGCGTTTTGAAAGACAACCTTTCCAGTCCGCGTGGCAATCCACTCCAGCACCTTGGTTTGACTGTCGGATGCCGCAAGATTGAGCGGATGCGAAATCACATACGCACGCCCGTCAGTACTTAACGCTCGCGACGAAATCAAACTGCCGCTAGGCTCGTTGAAAGCGGCGGTGTCTTTACCAGTTCGGGCGTCAATGATTCGTTCGCCATCGTAAACCAAGGAGGATGGCCCGGCGGCAAACACCAGCGCGCCCTCGGCGCGATGCAGCGGCGTTGATCGCACGATATGCTCGCGGTCCCAGGGCGAACCACTCGCGCCATGGAAGGCTGTCAGGTCATCAATGGCCGAACCGCCGCTAGGTTCCACCTCTTCGACAGAGATCGGCGGAATGTCGCCTGTGCCTTCGGCGTGGATTGCATTTTCCGGCGTGACCGTGCCGACCGCGGGAGTGCCTGCTGCAGTTGCCGCCGGACTGGCGTCGACGGGCGGAGGCACGTAAGGTTTGGCGGATGGCATGCTGGCTGACGGCCGCGCGGGCGGTTGGGGCGCCGGCGGCGGCGGACCATCGCAGCCTGCGAGTATTAATGGCAGCATCGCGGCCATGAGCATCGCGGCCGATCGGCGGGACCGCCATCGAATCGACATGATTATCCTCGAACGGTTACGATCGTTTGCGCAGCCAGTGAGTTGCTGGACTGCGAAATAGGGACGGGTGCGGCGCGAATGTCGCTGCATACTTTATAGGCCGCGTCTGGCTTGCCAACCAGTCGCCAGAATGTTTTTGAACCAAGATTCCGCACACCTGACGATTCGGCCTCGACCTGCTACAATCGCCCACATGCCTGGCGGCGATTCGATTTGCCAAAACAAGGTTTTCCAAAAGTCGCGGAAGTTTTACGTTGTCCGAGCAATCCTCAGCATCGCAGGCTCCATGGGGGCTGGTCGCAATCGTCGGCGTCGGCTTGATTGGCGGCTCGATTGGCCTGGCGCTGCGGCAACGCAAGCTGGCCAAAAAAGTGATGGGCATCGGCCGTACCGCCAGCGTTCTGAAACGGGCCGAACAGCTTGGCGCCATTGATGCCGGTGTCACGGATTTAGCAACCGGCGTGGCCGACGCGGACCTGGTTGTAGTTTGCACTCCCGTCGATTCCATTGCGCCGCAGGTGATCGAAATTGCCGCGCTATGCCGCGCGAGTGCCGTCGTGACCGACGCCGGCAGCACGAAGCTGTCGATCGTCAAAGCGATTGAATCGCATACGCCGCGCCCGCGCTTCATCGGCTCGCATCCGCTGGCCGGTAGCGAAAAGAGCGGCGTCGAGCACGCGCAAGCCGATCTTTTTAACGGTCGCGTCACACTGGTTACGCCCACACGCAAGACAGCCGCCTCGGATGTCGAAGCCGTTTGCAACTTCTGGGCTGCGCTCGGATCGCTGGTGATGCAGATGTCGCCCGTGGCCCACGATCGGGCATTGGCCAACACCAGCCATTTGCCGCACCTGTTGGCCTCCGTATTAGCTGCGAGCACCGCGCGGCAAGATTTGCCACTGGTGGCCGGTGGCTGGCGAGATACCACTCGCGTGGCCGCCGGCGATGCCGGACTCTGGCGCCAAATCTTGCTGGACAACGGCGATAACGTGCTGAAGTCGCTCACGCACTTCGAGAAAAAGTTAGCCGCATTTCGCGGCGCCATCGAACAGCGGAATGGCAGCCGTTTAGAAAAGCTCTTACGCGACGCCATTGAGATTCGCTCGGCGGTGACCTCCGGGTTGCATTAGTCGCTCGAACGTTCCGGGATGTGATCGTCGATCAGAAAACTCATTTCCTCGACTCAGAAGATGGACTGCGATGCTTTGGGAAGTTGATATTTATCCGGCTGATGGGCAACCCGACCGCGCGGGCCAACGCGTAGCCCAAGAAGCGGCCGATCTCGGTGTTGCCCAGAACCTTTCCGTGGCAACAGCGACCGGTTTTTTGGTCGAAGGCCAACTCACTTTGGCCCAGGCCAAGCATTTGGCCGAGCATCTGCTGGCGGATCGAATCGTCGAGCGGACCGTGGTGGCGGCAATTGGCGATGCCGCGCTGATGGCCGCGCCGCTGGGCAAACCGGTTGTCGTGCATGTATTGCCCAAGCCTGGCGTGATGGATCCCGTGGCGCAAAGCGCCTTGGCGGCAATCGCCGATTTGCAAATTCCGGCCGACGCCGTACGCACCTTCAAAAAATATTGGCTCGCCGAACTGCCGGCCGATCGGCTGCGGATGCTCACCTCCAAACTTCTGGCCAACGATGCGATCGAACAAGTGATCGTCGGACCGCTGCCGTTCGACAAACTCGAGTTCGGCGCGCCCTATACGTTCAAACTGCAGACGGTTGCGATCGATTCGCTGGATGACGCGGGGCTGATGCAGCTCAGCCGGCAGGGGCAGCTTTATCTGCAACTGGCCGAAATGCAAACCATTCAGGCGCGATTCCGCGAACTCGGCCGTGAGCCGACGGATATCGAGTTAGAGACCATCGCGCAAACGTGGAGCGAGCATTGCAGTCACAAAACGCTGGCAGGTCGCATCGCCTATCGCGGACCTGAGGGCGAGCGCACTTTCAAAAACATGCTCAAAGAAACGATCTTTGCCGCCACGGATCAGCTCCGCAAAAAATGGGGCGAGGCCGATTGGTGCGTCAGCGTGTTTAAAGACAACGCCGGCATTGTCAAGTTCGATGCGCAGCACAACGTGGTTTTCAAAGTCGAAACGCACAACCATCCTTCGGCGCTGGAGCCTTATGGCGGCGCCAACACCGGATTGGGTGGCGTGATTCGCGATCCGCTGGGCACCGGCATGGGCGCCAAACCGATCTGCAACACTAACGTGTTTTGCTTCGCTCCGCCCGACACCGCCGCCGATCAGTTGCCCGCCGGTGTGCTGCATCCGCGACGCGTGATGCGCGGCGTGGTTAGCGGCGTTCGCGATTACGGCAACCGCATGGGAATTCCCACCGTCAACGGCGCGATCTACTTCGATCCGCGCTATCTGGGCAACCCGCTGGTGTATTGCGGCAACGTCGGCATCTTGCCGTGCGATCAATCGTTTAAGCAAGTTTTGGCCGAAGATTACATCGTCGCCATTGGCGGACGCACGGGACGCGACGGCATCCACGGCGCAACGTTCAGTTCCGCGGAACTGACCAGCGAGAGCGAAACACTCTCCGGCGGCGCCGTACAGATCGGCAACGCCATCACCGAGAAAATGGTGCTGGATGTCGTTCTAGAAGCCCGCGATCGCGGCCTGTTCCATGCCATTACCGATTGCGGCGCGGGCGGATTTTCCAGCGCCGTGGGCGAAATGGGCGAAGAGCTCGGCGCCGTGGTCTGGCTCGATCGCGTGCCGCTGAAGTACGACGGGCTGAACTACACGGAAATTTGGATTTCCGAAGCGCAAGAGCGAATGGTGCTCTCGGTGGGCGCGGAGCAGTGGCCGGAGTTCGAGCAACTTTGCCAATCGGAAGGCGTTGAAGCCACGGTGATCGGGCAGTTCGTAGCAACCGGGCGTTTGCAATTGATGTACGGTGCGGAAGAGGTGGGCAACTTGCCCATGAGCTTGCTGCACGACGGCCGCCCGCCGGTGGTTCGAGACGCCGTGTATCAACCGACCGCGCCGCAACCGCTTTCCGAACATCCGGCACTTTCGGACTATACCGGCGTGCTGACCAAGATTCTCGGTTCACTCAACGTGGCCAGCAAAGAATGGGTGATCCGCCAGTACGATCACGAAGTTCAAGGCGGCAGCGTGATCAAACCGCTGGTGGGCATTACCAACGACGGACCCAGTGACGCCGCGGTGGTCCGACCGATTCTCAACTCGCGTCGCGGGCTGGTGATTTCCTGCGGCATGAATCCCAATTACGGCGATTTTGATACCTATCACATGGCCGCCAGCGCCATCGACGAGGCCTTGCGAAATTGCGTGGCCGTGGGCGCGGATCCCAAACGCATTGCCATTCTCGACAATTTCTGCTGGGGCGATTGCGAAAAACCCGAAACGCTCGGTTCGCTAGTCCGTGCGGCGCTCGCCTGCCACGATTTGGCCGTCGCGCTGGGCACGCCGTTCATCAGCGGCAAAGATAGTCTCAACAACGAATTTCGTTACGCGACCGACGATGGGCAAAAACGGTCCATCGCCATTCCGCCGTCGCTACTGATCAGTGCGCTAGGGCAAGTCGACGACGTGAGTCGCTGCGTCACGATGGACCTCAAGCAGCCTGGCAGCCTGTTGTATTTGGTTGGTTTGACCAAGGATGAACTTGGCGGCTCGCACTTTGCGCAGGTGGAATCGCTCACTGGCGGATACGTGCCGCAAGTGGACGCCGGCGTGGCCAACGCAACCTTCGCGGCCATACATCAGGCCATTCAGGCGGGCATCATTCGCGCATGCCACGATTTAAGCGAAGGCGGCCTGGCAGTGGCCGCTGCCGAAATGGCATTTGCCGGCGGTCTCGGCGCCCGCATCTTTTTGAAACAAGTGCCCCACACGTTGGATATTAGCCAGCGGGCAACCAGCATTTTGCTGTTCTCGGAGTCCAACACGCGGTTCTTGTGCGAAGTTGCGGCCGAAAACATGATCGCTTTCGAGCACGCCATCGGACAGGTTCCACACGCCGTAGTGGGCGAGGTACTGGCCAAGCCGCAACTGCTGATTGTGGGATTCGACGAAGCCGGCGCGCCGGCCGAGCCTGTGGATCTGCTGGAAATTGAACATGTCGTTGAGGCCGACCTGGCCGATTTGAAAGAAGCCTGGCAAAAACCGCTGCGTTGGTAAGAAAGACATGCCGCCTAAAGTTTTGATACTGCGTGCTCCCGGCACAAACTGCGATTTAGAAACTGCTTTTGCGTTTGAGCGCGCTGGCGCCGTGACCGAGCGCTTGCATATCAATCGGCTGCTGGAAAATCCGCGGCAATTTGCCGACTTTCAAATTCTTTGCTTGCCGGGCGGATTCAGTTACGGCGACGATATTGCTGCGGGGCGGATTCTCGGCAGTCAAATCCAGTCGCACTTGGCCGATCAGTTGCAGCAGTTTAAGGCGGCAGGCAAGCTGATCCTCGGCATCTGCAACGGTTTTCAGATTCTCGCAAGAACGGGCAACGTGCTACTGGACGTTGATCCTCAAACCGGTCCGGAAGCCACGCTGACGTTCAATCGCTCGGGCCGCTTCGAAGATCGCTGGGTGCAGTTGGGCGTGCGTTCCACCAATTGCGTGTTTCTGCAGGGCATTCACGAGATGTACTTGCCGGTCGCCCACGCCGAAGGAAACTTCGTCTGCCGCGATGAAGCCACGCTGGCACGCCTTGGTCAGCAAGGCCGCATTGCCTTGCGATATACGCCGCTGAAAACGTCCGCCGGCAGTACGAACGCCACGATCGTCCCGGCGGCGAGCGATTCCGGGGACGATGTGCCGTATCCGCAGAACCCCAATGGTTCGCGCGGTTCCGTTGCGGGCTTTTGCGACAGTAGCGGACGCGTGCTGGGGTTGATGCCGCATCCAGAGCGGCACATCGATCCCACGCATCATCCGCGCTGGACACGCGGCGAAGCCAAGGCCGTGGGCGATGGTTTAAAGCTGTTCGAAAACGCCGTGGCGTATTTCAAGTAAGCGCGCCGCGAGGCAATTTACCAAGCACGCCGCGAATGTGATTAGTGCCCGCAGGATTGGCAGCCTGGGTTACCGCCGGAGATCATCGCGCCGTCGGTAATGATTGGCTCACCAACCATCATGCCGTCGCCACCGATCATCTCACCGCCGTACTGTACGTCTTGAAACTGACCGCCGTACATGCATTCGCTCGCCTCGTGGCGTCGTCCACCGCCATAGACATGTTCGCGAATCCAATTGTTCTTTTGCGTTTCCACCGAAACGACGGACTCAAAGGCTGACCGACATCCGGCCGAAGGCAGAACGGCCGCGGCAATCAACACAAACAAGAACTTACGCATGGCATGGTCTCCGTACAGCGAGTCGTCGGCTTCGCGAAGCGCGATGCCGATAGGCAACTCTAGCTCACACGGAATGATGTGCAAACGCAACGTGGTAAAAAGGAAACGGAAAGTCGAGCAAATTCGGGCGGCGAATTGTTAAGGCCAATAAACCCCCTAAGAACCGATCTTTTCTCGAATCTCTCAAGTTCCTCCGATGGTCAAAAGATGCCCGCACCGAAGTCGTCCCGATCCGCCGAGGGATTTCGCGCGGACTCACGCTCTGCCGCATTCACCGGCTTGATGCCGTGGTGCGGCGGTCGGGTGGATTTCTCGGCCGTTTGCACGATCGCCTGCTTGGCGGACGATGAGTTGGCACTTGGCGCGAGCTTTACTGGCGACGGATTAGCCACCGCTGGCTTGGCTGGCGGCGCTGGGCTATTGGCCGGTCGTTGTACGGCTTTTTCCGGCTGATCGTAACGCAACGTCTTGGCGCTCGCTGGCGGATCGCTCGGGCCTTCGTCATGATCGAAGTCATCGTAGCGCGAAACATAGCCCGGCAATTTCACGCGTTCCAGTTCCGCTCGGAATTCTTCGATCACGCGATGTTGAATCAGCTCACGGCAGGCGGCGTTAATGGGGTGCGCGATATCCGCATAGAGTTTGGCGCGGCCTTCTTCATCTTTGCCGGCGCGATCTTGCGATAAGCGCCCGCCACACTGATTGCAAAATGCCGCGCGGAGGTAGTTTTTGCAGCCGCATTGGCCGCAGTGCGCCGTAAGCTTGCGGCTGGGCATGGCGACGAAGGGTCCGGTGGACCGCTCGATGATTTTCAGATCGCGAATGACGAAGCAGTCGTCAAGTGTGATCGAACAAAAGGCCTGCAGGCGTTCGCCCGCGTCGTCCATCAATTTGATGCGAACTTCGGTGACTTCCACAGTTGTTTCTCCTTCGCAATTTGGCAAATCCCTGCCCGACCGTCGATTCCTGCATCTTGCACTTCGGCGGCAGATCCGTGTCCCGCGAAACTCAGCTTGTCGTTCCCTCAGATTGCAATTTTAAGATCATCAGCAGCGACAATCGTTTCTCAACCACACTGGGCGGCAATCGCCCAGCCCAGGCCCGCGGATCGCAATCGTGCGGCGGCATGGCGCGCATGTTTGAGATTCGCACAAATTCCGAAGTAACTGCTGCCGCTGCCGCTCATCTGATGGCCCAGACAATTCAGCCCATTGAACGCAATTTGCATTTTGGCGATCCATGAAGACATTTCCGCCGCAGCGGTCTGCAACCGGTTGTGCAAATGGCGTGCGATTTGAACCACCTTTCCGCTCCGTAAGCCAGCCACAAGCGGATTGAGCGAAATGGCTGGCTCGCCCACGCGGCAGTTCTTGTAAACCTCTGGGGTAGATAATCCAACTGGCGGACGGGCAACGACCACGGCCATTGGGCAATTCAACTGCAAGGGCTCAATACGCTCGCCTCTCCCGCGGCAAATCGCGAAGCCGCGATATAAAAAGAATGGCACATCGCTGCCCAGTTCGGCTGCAAGCTCCGCAAGCTGAGCGCGAGACCAGCCGAGCTGCCAAACCAGGTTCGCACCAATCAGCGCGGCCGCAGCATCGCTACTGCCACCGCCCAAACCGGCCATTGCCGGAATTCGTTTGGTCAGGCACATTCGCAAACCGGACGATAGACCGGCTCGCGCGCGGAGCAATTCGACGGCGCGGTAAGCAATGTTTTGCCGATCGCTGGGCACGGTCCCCAAAACGTCCGTTAAACTCGGCGCCTTTTGCGCAGTCTGGCAGATCAACGACAGACTTCCGGTGCGATCCTCGGCGACCGTCAGTGTGTCGTAACAGGCAATTGGCGCCATGAGAGTTTCAATCTCATGGAAGCCATCAGCTCGTTTGGCCAGCACTTCAAAGAATAAGTTCAGCTTGGCGGGCGCCAACAACTCATAGGCGTTGTGCACTTTGCGAATATACACGTTCGCACTCCTGCGGCCATGATTCCGCCGCGGATCGAGTTGACCGTCGCCTGCCGTCGAAGCCGACTGCCGCGGCAATTGTCGCCAACCGTTCTAACTGTTCAGATCGAACACAGAGCTGCCCGCTCACCAGAGATGATTTGCACGGATGTACCCACAAAACAAACTGGACGCTTGCAGTCTAGCGTTTTAAGAAATTCAGGTCAATTACGCTTTACGCCGCGCAAGCCGTCAACGCTGTTGCTTTGCTCGCAACCATCACGGCAGCGGTGCGATCGTTTGCAACTCGCGAAGCCAGATGTTGCGATAGCGCACCGGATTGCCATGGTTTTGTAAGTGAATCGGCTGCTCGAGCGGGTGAGCCTTCAACGTTGGCGGCGTGTCCCAGGAAGTATCGCCTTCGATCTCGGTGTGATTTTGCACGACGATGCCGTTTTGCAGTACGGTCACATAGCCCGGCGTCTTCAGAGTTTTGTCTTCGTTAAAACGCGGCACCTGGTAGATGATGTCGTACACTTGCCACTCACCCGGTTTGCGACAGGCGTTGACGAGCGGCGGATGCTGCTTGTAGATGGCTGCCGCCTGACCGTCGAAATACGTTGGGTTGCTGTACGAGTCGAGCACTTGAACTTCGTAACGATTGGAAAGAAACACGCCGCTGTTACCGCGTCCTTGGCCATCTCCTTTGACTTGCTCAGGCGACGCCCATTCAATGTGCAACTGGCAGTCGCCAAATTCTTGCTTAGTCTCGATATCGCCGCCACTGACGGTCGCCACTCCATCGGCGATTTTCCATTTCTCGCCGTGGGTCCATTGATCCAGGTTCTTGCCGTCGAACAATATGATGGCATCCGATGGCGGCGCTGTTCCCTCGCCTGGCTGCACGACTTTTGGCTCGGCCCACTTCTTGCCGCTCTTCCACTCGCCCGCCACCAACCAACTGCCGGCGGCAATCAACGAACTCAGTCCGAGGAGCATCCAAAAACGTTGCAGGGAGCGAAGTCCAGTCATCGTACACTCGCGGGGCAGGAGTTCGAAAAATCACAGCAATGCGTCAGGCAAATGGTGCCGTTCTAAGCGGCAGCCAACCATCGTTTGATCGGTCTATTTGGCGTCTTTCCATTGGTCGGCGTCCAGTGCGATGCGAAATCCGGTATAGAAATCGCCCCGTTTTGGATCGCCATCAAGCCGGCGCGAACTGCGACAATCGACCGATAAACTGCCCCAACTGCCGCCTCGCAAAACGCGATGCGAGTTCAACGATAACACACCGTACTTGGGCGTAAACAAATCCTGGCACCACTGCCAGACGTTGCCGTGCATGTCGTACAAACCGAACGCGTTAGGCGGATACGATCCGACGTCAACCGGATGCTGAATCCAGGTGGCTTTGACTTTTGCACCGCGCGGATCGTCACAAAAATTGGCGCTCTTAGCGGTCAATTTGCGGCCCGTATGAAATGCCATCGTCGTACCGGCACGGCAGGCATATTCCCACTCAGCTTCCGACGGCAAACGATAATCGTGGTGATCCAATTCTTTGAGCTTGGCGCAAAATTCTTGAGCCTCGCGCCAGGAAACATTTTCGACCGGAAAGCGGGCGGTGCTTTTCAAATCCTTGACCGCTAACTTGCCATCGCCCGAGGCGGCAAACCAACTGGGGTTATTGCCCATCACCTTGGCGTATTCTTCTTGCGTCACGGAATAGACGCCGATGTAAAATGCCTTGACGGTCGTCTTATGCTTATCCAACTCAGCGTCGTACCAAGCCGAATTGGCGTTCTTGTTATGAATTTTGGCTTCTTCCAGCACGTCTTCCGTTTTGCGATCCTGCCCCATCGCAAACGTGCCGGCCGGTATCAATTGCAATTTCAGGCCGATGGAATTTTCAAAGGGCGCTGGCGGCGCGGCGGTTTTCGCCGGCTGCGCGAGTGCTGGCGCAGCGAATAAGCACAACGCAACAAGTCCAATCGCCACCGGAGCGCGGCACGAAATCCAGCCGCTGTGCAAATCAACCATCGTGCGTGTCTCCATCAAGTTAGAAACAAGATTAACGAACCGCGGCGGCTGCCGGCTTGCCGTTGGCCAGCGCCCGCGTGTTTGCCGAGGGGCCAATCAGTGCGGTCAATTCGGCTTCGTCGAGCACTTCGCTTTTCTCCAACGCTTGCGAGATCGAATCCAACTTGTCGCGGTGGACTTTCAAGAGTTCGAGTGCTTTGGCGGCCGATTCCTGCAAGATGCGGGCGACTTCTTCGTCGATCACTTGGGCGGTGTGGTCGCTGTATTCGCGTGATTCTTGAATTTCACGCCCCAAGAACGGATGCTGCTCGCCACTGCGATACGCCACGGGACCCAGTCGTTCGCTCATGCCCCAGGATGTGACCATCAGTCGGGCAAGCTTGGTGGCTTGGGTCAGATCGTTTTCGGCGCCGGCGCTGTATTCGTCAAACACCAGTTTCTCGGCCGCACGGCCGCCCATCACAAAAATCAAACGCGAGTTCAACTCGCTTTGACCAATGCTCACGCGGTCTTCTTCCGGAACCAGGTGAGTTACGCCCAGCGCGCGACCACGCGGAATGATCGTCACTTTATGTACGCGGTCAACGCCGGGCAAAATCCAAGCCAACAGCGCATGTCCTGCTTCGTGATACGCGGTCATGGTTTTCTCTTTGCCCATCAGCACTTCTTCGCGCTTGGGGCCCATCAGCACTTTATCGCGTGCAAATTCGAAGTCCGACATATCCACGCGATCCTTGCCGTTACGCGTGGCCCACAGCGCGGCTTCGTTCACCAGGTTGCGAATATCCGCGCCCGTCAGTCCGACCGTGCCAGCCGCCATTCGCTCGAGATTGACGTCCGGCGCCAGCGGCACGTTGCGACTATGAACCTTGAAAATGGCAACGCGGGCTTTCATATTTGGGCGATCGACCGTAATGTGTCGATCGAATCGACCCGGACGCAACAGTGCCGGATCCAACACATCCGGCCGATTGGTGGCGGCCAGCACAATCACCGATTCATTGGGCAAAAATCCGTCCATCTCGCTCAGAATCTGATTCAGCGTTTGCTCACGCTCGTCATGTCCGCCGCCCAGCCCGGTGCCGCGGTGACGGCCCACGGCATCGATCTCATCAATGAACAAAATCGCGGGCGAGGCCTCTTTGGCCGTCTTGAACAAATCCCGCACGCGGCTGGCACCAACACCGACAAACATCTGAATGAATTCGGAACCGCTGATCGAAAAAAACGGCACGCCCGCTTCTCCGGCCACGGCGCGGGCGAGCAGCGTTTTGCCGGTGCCCGGTGGCCCCATCAGTAAAATTCCCTTGGGCACGCGTCCACCCAGGCGAGTAAATTTTTCCGGCGCTTTGAGAAACTCGACAATCTCTTGCAAGTCGTTTTTAATACTTTCCAGGCCGGCGACATCGGCAAATGTGGTTTGCTTTTTCGAATTTTCGAAACGTCGCGCCGGGCTCTTGCTGAAGCCAGACAAGATGCCGCCGCCACCAATGATCTGATCGCGCGTACGACGCAACGTGTAAAGCACCACTCCAATAAATAGCAGCGTACCCAGCAGATAGGCCGCCATCCAAATGCCGTTGCTATCGACCGTCAGGTTCGAAACGATTTCGACATGCTTGGCGAGCAGCCGCTCGTTAAGGTGGAAATCTTCAACAGGCGTCAATATCACGGCAAACCGCTTGGGCAGTGGATCTGGCTTGGCGGCAGCGGCTTTGCTTTCCGATTTTTGGGCTGTATCGTCGGTTTTGCTATCCGCTTCGGCCGGTTTAGCGACCGGCTTGGAGGCGGGCGTGCTGGCGGTTTTGTCGGACGATTCGCCGGCGGATTTACTGGCTTTTGCCTTGCGTTCTTCGGCCAACCCATCGTTGGAAAGTCCCCAGAGCAGCAATCCGCCGCGGAACTCGACCTGGCCGATATCGCCCGCTTCGAGGTGTTCGATGAATGTGCTGTAATTGATATCGTCGCGCTTGCCGTTTTCGTCACGGCGGGCCCACAGCCAGATTGCAATCACACAAACGCCTAGCAAAATCATCGGAACGAGCGTGCCAGCCAGCGGCGGGCGTGGCACCGCCGCTTTCGGACTTTGGCCGCCAGAACTGGGCTCCTTCGGCGGCAACGGACCTGTTGGCGGCGGTGGCTGCGGATTTTCCATTCAGAAACACTTTCCGGATAAAATCTGAACAATGCGAATCAACGGATTGTAGCCGATTGGCTGCCATTTTTCGACTTGCGCCGACGAAAACCTGAGGAATTCTCTCCCGCCGAACGATCGCAAGTATCAAGCCGCTTTGCTGTTGCGTCCCGTCCGGCAACCGGCGGACGATTGCCAGTCAGCGGCCCAGGTCGTCGCCCGGCTGTTGGCGGTGTCGATATCGGAACTCCTACCGGCACGCCAACTCTGTGAACCCGGCAGGCACCCCTTCGAAGGTGGGCGAAAAAATTGTTTTTCGGACCGCTGGACGCTCGATTTATCACGGCAAAGACTTGCTGCTTAACCGCTTGCGAACGTTCGTTTTGCGAAAAAGCGTTGTGGACAGTGAGGACAGAACGATCAGGGACCGCGTTTTTTTGAACACCTCGGCGCGGACCGCAGGCTCGTCACTCCGATTTGCGATTTCGCTTTTGCGTTGGTCGTGCTGTTTCGTGCTTGCCGACAGGCTCTGTCGTTGGCGACGCTGCCAGCGTCGGCTGAGTTGGGGCTCAACCGCCTCTGGACTAGCAAACATCGCCAACTGAAAGCCACTGGCTGACTCAACGTCAAACGTTGAATCCACCGACGCAGGCTGCGTCGGCTACGAATTGGGCAAGCTGCGAATTTCCTGCCCCCGGCGCGCAACACAGTCGCTGCACGCCGAATCGCACTTTCGCAAATCGGAGTGTGTGAGCGGTCGCCAGGCTGCTTGGGCGCAGGCGACCGCCGGTTAAGTTGTCAAAGAGCTGCAACGGGGATTCGGCTAATTACTGCGGCCGCGTGTCGGTTCGATTTCGATTCGCCAGCGCACCGGCGAACCTACTTTTGTCTAGCAAACCATCCACGCGACATCTCCTGCCACCAGTCTCATGCAAGTGCCGGCGAATTGCCGACGGAAAAATCTGGTTCGCAGCGCTGATTGCTCACCGTTGATTGCTCAACCACTCAAGCATTTCGCCTAACCGCCACGAACTGGTTTTTCCCTTCGGGTGTTGTGCCTGCCTTTGAACGCTGAGTTGTCAGAGCCCTGGGTTGGCCTCAAATCCGTTGTCTCGCGTTGGGCAGAGTTTCCGCCCGCGAGATATATGGACATCAGTATACCACATCCGCCGAAAAAGTCAATGCGCAAGCCAGCCTGTGAATCACGGACTGCCATCTGCGTTCATCTGCGTTCTCGCGACGGTGTTTTCATTTTTGGATGAACTTTCCGCCTGGCTGCTCGTGGAGTAACGCTGATCGCAAGCAAGCTGCAAAGTTAACGCAGATGAACACAAATAAACGCAGATGGGACGCAGATCGATCTGCGGTCGGGATGGCCGAGCGCCGATTTACAGCATTTTCACGGCGATCAATGCGATTCGAACAGCGGCGGCAGCATTTTGTCCGGTTGCGCGGCGGGATGCGTTATCCTTTCGAGGACGATTTCATGGACGAGGCCTCCCGCGAATGGTTAGAATCGCGTTGCACGCGGGCAATGGTTTCGACCCGTTCAATCGATCGTCCGCATGTCCGGAGATTTCACGATGGCCGCCAAGACACTCGATCTCGCACCATGCTGTCGCCGCCCGATGATAGCGGTGCTGCTGCTGGTGATCGCCGCTGTGGGCAATTCGACTGTGGGCCTGGCGGCGGAAGTCAAAACGCACAAGCCGAGTCAGAAGTGGGCATTGCTGATTGGCGTGAACGACTACGCCTATCTCAATAAGCTCAAGTTCTGCGCGACGGATGTGCAGAAGTTGGAAAGTCAGTTGTTGGAAGCCGGCTTTGCCAAGGATCAAATCACGCTGTTGAACGATTCGGCGACAGATCGCAAATACATTCCCAGCAAAACCAATATCGAAACGCAGATTGATCTAATTTGCAAAATGGCCGAAGAGGGCGATGTGATCTTGCTGGCGTTTAGTGGTCATGGTCTGGAAAGGCGCGGTCACGGCTTTCTTTGTCCACAGGATGCCAAAGTCGATGGCACGGGCGATAGTCTGATTTCCATCGACTGGGTCTACCAAAAGCTCGGCAAGTCCAAAGCTTCGCTGCGGCTGATGGTGGTGGATGCCTGTCGCGAAGAGATCGAACCCGATTCGACGCGCGGCGCCGGTGATCTGGTCAAAGACGCCACGCAGTTCGTCGAGCAACTGGCCACGGTGCCCAAGGGCACGGTGCTGCTGAACAGTTGCGGCCCTGGCGAGTTTGCCCGCGAAGACAAGAGACTCTCGCAGGGCGTGTTTTCGCATTTTTTGGTTCAGGGATTATCCGGTGCGGCCGACGAAAATGGCGACGGTGTGGTCACGGTAGGTGAGTTGGCCAAATACACGTCTCGCGAGACCAAGAAATACGTTGCCAGGCAATATGCGTATTCGCAAATTCCTTACGTCAAGCAAGACGCGGAAGTCGGAGCGCTGGATTACGACATCGGCCGAGTGAAAAAAACCGCCTTGGCCTCGGTGCAGCCGCCGCCGGTGGAGATTATCCCACCGAAGATCGTGGTGCCAGCGCCCAAGTCGCCGGAACCGAAGCCGCTGGAGAAAGACCCTTTCAAACTCACCGGAAGTGAGCGGGCGGGCGAAACGCGGAGCAGCGCCAGCGGCATCAAGTTTCAGTTCATCCCGGCCGGCGACTTCGTGATGGGCTCGCCGGAAAGCGAAAAGGGTTACGATGGCACGCACAAGGACGATGAAAAACCACATCGTGTGCGGATCAGCAGGCCGTTTTTCCTCGGCACTTACACGGTCACGCAAGAGGAATATCAGGCCGTGATGGGCAGCAACCCGAGCTATTTTTCAACCGGCGGAAGCGGTGCGGATGAAATCAAGGGCTTGAATTCCAAACGCTTGCCGGTGGAAATGGTGAGTTGGTTTGATGCGTTAGAGTTCTGTAACAAACTCAGTGAGCGCGAAGGCCGGCAACCAATGTACCGACTAACGAGCATCGAGCGCGACTCGGGCAAAATTGGTAAAGCGGAAGTAGCGGCGGTCGAACGCGGCAATGGTTATCGCTTGCCAACCGAAGCGCAGTGGGAATACGCTTGCCGCGCCGGCACGACAGGTCCATTCCATTTTGGCGATACGCTGAGCGGGCGCGGGGCCAATTGCGAAGGAAAGATTCCTTACGGCACGGACACCAAGGGACCGTCCGTGGGGCGCACGACCGAGGTTGGCTCGTATAACCGGCCGAACGATTGGGGCTTGCAAGATATGCACGGCAATGTTTTCCAGTGGTGCTGGGATTGGTACGAAGGGGCATATTATGCGAAATCACCGAGCAGCGATCCTCAGGGTCCGCTCAGCGGCTCAAACCGCGTCGTCCGTGGCGGCAGTTGGTATAGCGGTGCCGTGGGCTGCCGGGCGGCGTCCCGCGATGGGCACGCGCCGGGCGAGAGGGGCAGTCGCTTCGGTTTCCGCTTGGCACTCGTTCCCTGAGCCTCATGGCAGCCTAGGCGGCGCGAACCGGGGCGAAACCGATCAAACCGAGATACGGAGATTTGGGGCCGTTCAGGGCCGAGAGTGACGGCTGGTCAACCATGACCAAGGCACTGCTGCGATTTCAAAAAAAACTGCGATTCTTCCAAGCGAATTGCCGACAGGCCGGCGAGCAGCGGCAGGGCCTGGTCGGGCTGCGCGCTGCCGATGGCAGCCTGCAGTTGAGCAATGACTTCGGGCTTGAGAAACCAGTGGGCTTGAACCGCTAAGCCGGCATTCGCCGCCAACTGCGCGTGTTCGAAAATTGCGGCGCTGCTCAAACCGCGAATGGCAGCGCACTCGGCGGACGTGAAGCCGGCGGTGAGCAGCCGCCAAGTCCAGTGGTAGGAGGGAGGAGCGAGGGGCGAGAGGGGCGGAGGGAGCGAGAGCGGCGGAGGGGAGGAGAATTCGGCAGCCGCCAGGGCGAGTTCGGAGTTGATGTCGGCGTCATTGAAGTGCGTGGCCGGTTCGATGTAACGCGGTTTTTGAAATTGCGAGAAAGGTGGGTTGCGAGGCGATTCGGGCGAAGTTGCCGATGAAGTATTGTGAGGGGTGGGACGCGCGGGGCGCGCGGGTTTTTTGGCGGCGGGTGCGCTGGGCGCGGTGGGTTTGACGGTGGCCGGCTGGATGCCGCGCAGCCGGTCCATCAACTCGGCGGGGAGGCGCAGGGATTCCTCGACTTCGGCGCGGCCGCCCATCACGTCCACGCCGCGATCGGTGAGCTGGATGATCGGACGGAAGCGTTCGACTTCGATCTGTTCTGCCAAGCCGACACCGACCAGCGCGTCGAGCAGTTGGCAAACTTCCGGCTGGCGAATTTCAGCCAGCAAGCCAAACGTGGTGAGCCGATCGAGCTTGAATTTGCTGAGCTTGGTCGATTTGGAACCGCAGAGCATTTGCGCGATGATGGTTTTGCCAAACCGGCTTTGGCCACGGGCAATTGCCGAAAGCGCCATGCGAATGGCTGCGGTGGGCGGCGGACCAACCGCCGGCACGTGCGCCGCCGCCGGGCGACGACCGCCGCAATTGTCGCAGTTGCCGCAGGGCCGGCCCTTGGTTTCGCCAAAGTAATTCAGAATTTCCAACTGCCGGCAGCGATTGCTGGTGGCAAAGTTGATGACGAGTTCCAATTTGTCGTATTCGGCCGAGCGCTGCGACTCTCTGGTTTCGAAGTCGATGTCCAGATCGGCAAACGCGCGGTCGCGCTGGATCATGCGGATAGCGCGGCCGCGAAACGGCGGAATGTAATCCACGGCTTCTAGTGCGCTCAGCTCACGCAGCGTATGGACGAAGGTCGAATGATCGATCTCGGCGGCGGTGACGACATCACTGGGATGGAAGTAAACGATCTCGTGCCGGCGGTCACCGACCATTTTTTCGACCGCGCGCAGCACTTTGCGTTTGAGCTTGGCTTGCGAGGGCAGCAGATCGACAAGCGTCGGCAAATCGCTCTTGAGCCGCACGCCGGCCAGATTCTGTCCGCGTTCGAGCCGTTCCAACACGCCAACTTTTTCCAGCAATTGCTCGCACGCGCCCACGCCTTCGGCCCCGATCTGCAAACCGATGGCTTCTTTGATTTGCTGTTGCGTCAGCTCGATGGGGTCTTCGGTAAATCCGCGAAGGAAGTCGTAAACTTGCTCGATGATTTGCCGCGAGGGATACGCGCTCTCGATGAAGAACTCGTGAATGTAGCGATCGGCCGCGCTGTAGAACAGCAGGCAATGCGACGGCTTGCCGTCGCGACCGGCGCGGCCGGCTTCTTGGTAGTAGCCCTCGAGGCTGCCGGGCAGATTGTAATGAATGACAAAGCGGACATCGGCTTTGTCGATGCCCATGCCAAAGGCGGTGGTGGCGACAACGATTTCCGTTTTGCCGGACATAAACGCTTCTTGCGCGTCGCGACGGTCGTTGGGCAGCATGCCGGCGTGATAAACTCCGGCTTTGCGACGCGCGCCGGCGCGGATGATTTCGGCCACTTCTTCGCAGCGCTTGCGACTGCTGGCGTAAATGATGCCGCAGCCGGGCGTTTTTTCGAGAAATTCGAGCAGCGCGGTTTCTTTGCGGCGGACGCTCATCGGTCCTTGCACTTCGTAATGCAAGTTCGGGCGCGAGAAGCCGGTGATGAAAATGCGCGGTTCTTGGAGCTTAAGCAGTTCAACGATATCGCGGCGCACGGTGTCGGTGGCCGTGGCGGTCAAGGCGATGGTCGTGGGATTGCCGAGCCGCTGGCGAAACGCGCCGAGCCGGGCGTAATCGGGCCGAAAGTCGTGGCCCCACTGGCTGACGCAATGCGCCTCGTCGATGGCCAGCAGTTGCAGGTTGGCAGCGCGGACGGATTCGACAAATCGCGAACTGCGGAATCGCTCCGGCACGACGTACATCAGGTCGTACTCGCCGCGGACCATGCGTTCCAGACGATCGGTCTGATCTTCCGGCGAGAGTGTGCTGTTAATGAGTGCCGCGCGAATGCCAGAAGCCACCAAGGCATCGACCTGGTCTTTCATCAAGGCAATCAGCGGAGAAACCACCAGCGTTAAACCTTGGCGGGCAATGGCGGGCAGTTGGTAACAAAGACTTTTGCCGCCGCCGGTGGGCATCACGCACAGGCAGTCTTGCCCTGACATGACCGCCGAAATTACGTCGCGCTGGCCAGGGCGAAACTGGCTGAGCCCGAACCGATCGAGAAACGATTCCAACTGTTGTTCGCCCACCGCCGCCATCCGTTGCGCTCCGTGATTGATTGACACTACCGTCAGCGATTGCCGCTCAGAGACTGGGTCATCGCTGCATGCCTGACCATTCTGACATCATTCGGCAAAAATGTTCTTCACGACCTTTTTGCCGTCTGTGTCCCAGTACAAGCTTGCGGTTTGCGGTTCGCCGTGCAGAAAGAGCGTTTCTTTGGCTTTGTTGCCGTTCTCGTGCCAGAAGATTTCGTAGCCTTCTTGCAAGCCGTCTTTGTACTCGACTTCCGAGCGTTTGGCGAACGACGGAAAATAGAAACTGGTGACCGGACCATTGAGTTTGCCGGCAACGTAATGTTCCACACGAATGGGCTTGGGCAGCGGCTCATCGTTTTTAGGCGGCTTGGTGCCAGGCGGAAATGTCAGCCACTGGCCCTCGCGCAGGTTGTTGACGTACTTGACGGTTTGTTCGAGGTTGCCGTCATTGCGGTACTCGCTCCAGGCGCCGTCGAGCTTGCCTTCGCGGTAATGTTCGACGCGGCAGAGTTGTCCATTGGGATACCACTGCGACCAATCGCCAATGCGCACGTCGTCGGAGTAATGGCCCAACGATTGACGCGTGCCGTCCTGATACCACTGCTGGTACGAGCCGTCTTTGATGCGGGCGCCGTCCGACATCAATTTGATCATCGTGCGGCGCGATTGGCGGCCGTCGGCGTATTGATCCAACTCGGCGAAAGTTTCGACCAATTTTGCGGGAAAACGCCGTTCAGGTTCCCGCGGCTTGGGCTCGACAGGCGTGGCCTGCTGCGAATTGACGGAGCTCGCCGGACTTTCGGCAGGTTTGGCGTTTGGCTCGGAAGCGCGGACAGTCGTTGCCGGCACGCGCGGCGAACTGCTGGATGGACTTGCGGTCTCGGCGCCGGACGGCGCGCCGCCAGCAGGGCCGCTTTTGGTTGGAGGTGCGGGTTGGGAAGCGCCTGAAGAGGCCGTCTTCTCTATGGCCTTAGCGGTGACCGCATCTGCGCCACTCGGCTTGGTGTCCGGAGTTGCGACGGATGACGGCCGGCCACTGCAGCCGTAAGCCGTGACGGCAATCAGCAATGCGGCGAAGATTTTGATTCGTCGATTCATAGTTTATGGTCTGACCCGAATGCTCGCGCCGTCGACTTGACGTGGCGCAACTCGTTGCCCAACATTCTATGATACATGGTGTACGAGTGGCGTCTATGCGCAGGGCCTGCCGCTACTTGTGGGTTTCGATTTATTGCCAGCCAGACACTTCAGCGAATGGGACGTAGCGATTATACAGCTTTCTTGGACAATTGACGCATGAACTTACCCCGCGAACCATTGCGCCAGGGGGCCGTGGGCGTGATCGTCCGCCAGGGCAAGTTCCTGGTGATTCGACGGTCGCAGTCGGTGGTGGCGCCGGGCATGATTTGTTTTCCGGGCGGCGGACTGGAAGGCTCGGAGAGCGAAGCCGCGGCGCTGGTTCGCGAACTGCAAGAAGAGTTGGGTGTAACGGTGCGCCCGCTGCGCCGCGTTTGGCATAGCATCACCCCCTGGCGAGTAGAACTGTTTTGGTGGCAGGCATCGCTCAGCGACGATGCGGTGATTTGCCCGAATTCGGCGGAGGTTGCAGAAATTGCCTGGCTCACTGCTGCGGAAATGGCAGCACTGCCCGACTTACTCGCGAGCAATCACCTGTTTTTACAAGCGCTGGCGAGCGGCGAAATCGAGCTGCGAGACAGCGACGGATCGACCGTCGGGTGCCGCTGACGAGTTGCGTACCGAAAGGTCAGTGAGTGGATTTCCGGCGAGGTCGGAGAAATTTCGTTTCACCGTTCCGGATGAACCGCCATGCTGTCGCAATAAATTTGTCGCAATTCGCCCATCCATACCAGTCTGCGGCGATGAAGTCTGCACAAACTGCCGATAGCATACATTGTCACCCTGATGCCTAACTTACCCAAACTTGCGGACCCGGATTTTGGGGTCCGATATCTTCCGGGAAGGAGTCCCACAATATGCTTGCGAGCGCTCAGCGTTTTCATTGTTTGAAAAAATTGCGCGACTACGTCAATCAGATTCTCTGCCATCGAGAAGAGCTCGAACTTAATGCGTTTCAGATGACCCAGCGGATGCTGGTCCGCGGCGGACGCCCGTGCGGAATCTTGTTTTGCCTGCATGGTCCACGGGCCGTGAAGTTTACTGCCATTTGGGAAACCGAACGAAACACCATCTTGTTTTACACCTCCAGCGGCGAGCGTTATCAGCGCACGCAACTGACCCAAGCGCCACGGTTGGATTACGAGGCCTGGCAAGACGCCCACCTCAACGCGACGATTGCCAACAATTGATGTACGGACCGTTTTCGCGGGACTGCAGCGGTTTTTTGATCCGGTGGACAAAAGGACATTTGTCCGCTTGACTCGGCCGCAAACAATGTATATACATACTTACACCAACTAACCGTCATGGAGGACTCCAATGCTCGTTTTATCGCGTAAGGAAACCCAACGGATCAAACTCGGCGACTCGATCGTGGTGACCGTCGTTCGCCTGGCTGGCGACAAGGTGCGATTGGGAATTGAAGCTCCGGCAGACATGCTGGTGCTCCGTGGCGAACTCGATCGGTTTGATGAGCAGCCGGCCCCTGCTGACGACACCGCAGCCATTGGCTGATGCGGGCGGCACGATTGCGAGCGGCAATTGTTGAACGGCTAAAATCGCGATCTGCCATCTGTGCTGCTGAAAGAGTAGGGCGTTGCTTGCGTATCGATTGTTAGCGTATTGATGCCGGGGTCATTTGCCACGATGACCTCGGCTGGGGATTTTTTCCGCCGCCCGCCGAATTCCTCCCCGGCGGTTGTCCGTGCGGTTGCTGCAGCGGTTGACTCGTCCCGCTTGCTCCCCTAGTATGTCCGCGGCCGAATGTTGCCCGACATTCGGCCGCGGATCTCGGACATGGAATCCGCTTCGAACCGGCGTTCGCGGATCAGTTTCGCCGGTTGCCACGTCGTTTTCCGGGTGGCGTCGTTCAGAAAACCAAACCATGACAAGACTTCGCCGGTCGTTGCTGCTAACGTTCGCGGTGATGGTGGTGTTGGTCGTTGGCGTGGCCACCTGGACCTATCGAGCGCTGCAACATGTGCCCGACTTCTACGCACGGGCGCTTTCGACGCCTGCGACCAACCAGCGCGAAGCCAGTCACGAGATGAATCGCCAGACCGCGGCGCTGGTGGGCCAGGCGAAAAAGCAAGGAGATTGGCAAGCCACGTTTACCATCGAGCAAATCAACGGTTGGTTGTCGGTCGATCTGGTTGAGCAATTTCCGAACCTGCTGCCGGCCGAAGCTAGCGAACCGCGCGCGGCGCTGGGCGAGCACACCATTTCGCTGGGATGTCATTACGTGCGTGCCGGCGTTGCCTCGGTGATTTGGTTGGAGGTCGAACCGCGGCTCGTCAAAAAGAACGTGCTGTCGCTGCGGATTCGTCGCGCCCGGGCCGGCAATGTGCCGCTGCCACTGGGCGAAGCGATTGCTGTGGCCAGCAAAGCGGCACGCGAAGCGGGGCTGATGATCGAAGCCAGCGAAGTTGACGGCGATCCGCTGCTGCTAGTGACGGTGCTGCCCGATGGCAAATTGCAACGCGTTTCCGTAGAATTGCTAGAAATTCGCGGCGATGCCATCGTGATTGGCGGACACACCGCGGCCCGATAACGGCGCGGTGAAATTTTCGCCGGCGCATTTGTCGCTGCTTGGTGCATGCGTTGATCGTGCAGCGATTGACTTGAAAACGATCTCAACCATCTGGCTTTCTAAGCGGTGCTCAATGTTTGCAAGTTGCCGTTGCTCTTCAATTTTCGCGCGGTGGTTCATCGCGAGCCTGGTTTGCTGCTGCGACCTGGTAACTTTTCACGTCGCACAGGCCGACGCGCCGCAGGCTGCCGGCAAGCCTTCAGCATCGGACCAGTCGCAGCCGTGGATGGATCAGAACATCGAGTCGCTGGTCAAACTCTATCGCCACTTTCACCAGCATCCAGAACTTTCGTTGCAGGAGCATGAAACCGCGGCTCGCGTGGCAGCGGAACTCAAAACGGCCGGTTACGAAGTGACTAGCGGCGTGGGCGGTACCGGAGTGGTCGCGATTCTAAAAAATGGTGCTGGCCCCACGTTGATGTTGCGCACTGATCTGGACGCCTTGCCAGTGACCGAACAGACCGGGTTGGCTTATGCGTCGACGGTGAAAACTAAAATTGCCGCCGGAGAAACCGGCGTAATGCATGCCTGCGGCCACGACATCCACATGACCAATTTGATTGGCACGGGGCGTTACCTGGCGGAGCACAAGCGGCTGTGGCAAGGAACCTTAATGCTGATTGCCCAACCGGCCGAAGAGCGCGGTGCCGGTGCCCGCGCGATGTTGGCCGACGGTCTGTTCAAGCGTTTTCCCAAACCGGATTTGGCGCTGGCACTACACGTGGATAGCACGCTGGAAGCGGGACGCGTGGGCTATTTGGCAGGTCCGGCGAACGCCAACGTCGACAGCGTGGATATCGTGATTCACGGTCGAGGCGGTCACGGCGCTCGGCCAGAAGCCTGCATCGATCCGATTGTCATCGCCGCCAAGCTGGTGATCGATCTGCAAACCATCGTTAGCCGCGAGATCGAACCCACCCAGCCCGCGGTGGTGACAGTGGGCTCCATTCATGGCGGCACGCAGCATAATATCATTGGCGAGAGTTGCAAGTTGCAACTGACCGTGCGCAGTTATACGGATGTCATGCGAAAGCATCTGCTGGAGTCGATCGAACGAAAAACAAAAGCCGCAGCGGCCAGCGCCGGTGCGCCCGATCCGGAAATTGTCGTGGCGCCCGATGGCACGCCTGCGTTGATTAACGATAAAACGCTGGTCGATCGGTTGGTGCCTGTGTTTGAGCAGACGATTGGTAAGGAAAACGTCGTGCATCGCGAGCCGACGATGGGCGGCGAAGACTTCAGCGAGTATCAGCGA
This sequence comes from Pirellulales bacterium, assembly GCA_038205115.1. Classification (GTDB taxonomy): domain Bacteria; phylum Planctomycetota; class Planctomycetia; order Pirellulales; family JBBRCE01; genus JBBRCE01. The sequence goes on along the minus strand of JBBRCE010000006.1, from coordinate 65,058 downwards.
GCCGGGGTGCCGATTTTCATGTATCGGCTAGGAACCATCGACGCCCAGCGGCTAGCCGGTTTTGCGCGGCTGAAGCAAGATCCGCCCTCGCTGCATTCGCCGCTCTATTATCCGGACGCCGAATTGAGTTTGGTCACGGGCATTCGCCTCACGTCGGCCGCGGCGATCGAACTGCTGAAGCCTACGAAATAACGCCGGCGCAGGCAGTCAACCTTTTCTATTTCGAACGACATATGACGATTGCACGCCGCGACTGGGTTTGGGTTGCGCTTTACGCCGCGCTCGTAGGCGGCATCGTTTGGACCATGCAGACGGTACGGGATCATGCGCTGATCGAGCTGAACTCTCCGCAAGCGCAAGCCGAGTGGCAGTCGTGGCGTGAAGTGTCTGCCCGGCAGTCTGGCAAAGATCAGGCAGGTGACGAAGTACCGGTCGAAGGGCCGGTGCAACGTCGTCAGCCCAACGTTCAAGAGCCGCCGACATTGATGCTGTTGCGCGATCATTTTCCGCTGATGCTGTTCGCCGCGCTGTTGTTTTCCAGCGTGCTGTATGCTTTTATGGTGATTGTCGTTCGCGGCTTACTAGGTCCGACGAGTCGAAAATGAGTTCGAGAACGAGTTCCAATCCGACGGTTCATTTTCCGACAGCGCCGGCCGTGGATTCTTTGCACACCAGCCGCGTTTCGGCGACACCGGCAACCAAATTGCCGCCTGCGCTCACGCTCGCCTGGCGCGTTTGGCCGGTGGCCGATCATTGGACCAACCGCTGGATTCCGCTGGCAATTGTGGTTGGGCTGTTAATTGTGATTTGGGCGGTTACGGGAATGTTCTGGACCGCGCTGTTGGCTGGCGCGGTTGTGCTGGCAAGCATGTGGGAGACGTATTTTCCGGTGCACTACGAACTCGGTCCGGCGGGTATTCGAATCCATCGGTTCGGGCGGCAGCAACTGCGGACTTGGCAATCGATCCGCCATTGCCGTTTTCTGCGCGATGGTCTGTTATTGCTGCCAGATCAAAGCGACACGGGCTTTGACCGACTTCGCGCGCGTTACATCGCCTGGAATCAGCATGGCGATACCGTGCGTCAAATTGCCAGCTTGTACCTGCGAGAAACGGCCGTCTCCTAATAACTTTACTCCCCTAGTTAATGGGGTATTGTAAAGACTATTGGTGGCTACCCCATTGTGCCGATTCCAAATATCGTTGCACAATTCCGCAGTCCTGCGGCTTTCTGGTTGTGCAATCTGCGTAGGGGAGTCGCGTAACCCGCATCTTGAGTTAAAACGGCGCGATCCTCGCATTCGCAATTTCGGTTGAGCCTGCCGGTTGACGGTTCGGCGACCAAAACCACTGGCAAAGCTCGCTTATCGAGTCGACACGCGGTTGTCGGCGCGCGGTTGCATTGCAAAGGATAACGGGCGAAATGGCAAAGAATCTGCTGCAGGATTTCCGTCGAGTGGGCGAAACGTCGGCGACACTCAGCCTGCGGGAGCGGCAGGGTGTGGTCGCACGCGACGAACTGATCGACGACGCCCGGTACGTGTTTAGGGCGCTGGCGGATCAAAACCGACTGCGGATCATCTTCTCGCTATCAGGTTGTCGAGAGCTCAATGTTCGCTCGATTTGCGAACTATTGGAACTCAATCAGCCGGCCGTCAGCCATCATCTCAAAACATTGCTGGATGCGGGGCTGGTCTTACGGCGCAAGAATGGCAAACAGAATCTCTACCGGCTAGACTCGGCCAAGATCGAGTCGACGTTTTCCCAATTTGGCAAGCATTTGAGCTAAACACGGCAGCGGCGTTCAATCGCGGGCCGTGCTGTAGTCGGCGCTGATCGAACGTCGCGGCACTTCGACCATCATGGGCTGTAGGTCCATGGAAATGTTGGCGACGCGGGCGGGTTGCAACGCTCCGGTGGGTGCCAGCGAAGTCTGCCCAGGCCGCGCGTTGGGGTCCTTGGCCTTGAACAGTTCAATGATTTTGAAGGCCACCGGATTGATCTCGATCTTGCCGTCGGTTCGTGGAGTGCCGGTCGATTCGAAGCCACCGACGGTGACAATGCTGCTGCTGCGATCGTGGAATTCGTAAGCTTCGTAACCCATTTCTCGCAGCGTTGCCGTCACCTTGTGAGCTTTTTCGGCGGCTTCCGCCAGGCGACTGTGTCCGGCGCTTTCGCTGGATTTGACCTGCTGAATTTTGTTTTGATCGATGATGACTTCGCCCGTAAACGTGGCGACTTGTACCGTGTACTTGCCGCGGCATTTCAACAGGCTGAATTCGACTTCGCGATTCATGTCGGCCACCATTTTATCGACGCCTCGATTCTGGGCAGTTTCCGGCGGCAGCAGCGGATTGCGGCTGACAAACGCTTTGGCCATGGGCGCGCGTTCGTGGCGGATGTCGTTTTTGCCGAACGCGGCCGCCTGTACGCCCAACGTGATCAAGCACGAGCCCTTGCCGTGATCCACATCGAGCGCGTCGGGGTGCATGACCTTAATTTGCTTGAGCGCCGCCTGGCAATCGGGATCTTCGACGGCCGAATAATCGCCGACGAGCACGGCAACTTCGGTGATCAGGCTATCGTCGTCGTTGAGAAACTTCATCCGCTTGGGACGGCCGTACCGGTCGATGCCGTTGCCAGACTGACGCTCGGAGTAATCGTCGACGCGGTTGTGAGTGAACGCCGCCAATTTGTATTTCTTCCGCAACTCGATCACTAATTCCTGCGCTTGTTGGCGCGCTTCTTGGCTGCTTTGTTTGTGTTTTGCATCGGCCAATTGAGTGCCAGGCTTGGCGTCGTAACCGCGGAACGTTGCCGCCACGATCAACCACGGACCGTTTTGTTTGGTGAGCGTGTAGTCGGCTTTGACATCGCTGGCCGGTTGCTTGCCGCCTTGCGGCACCATGTTCATCCAGGGCGGCGCGGCGGTCGCCCATTGCGAAAACGCACACAGCAGCGTGCAAGACACGATCGAAACCAGGGGGCGTAGAACCGTCATGGCAAATACCTGTCGTCCCGTGAATTGCTGAATCCTAGGGCCGCGCGCAACATGAGTTCAAACTGGAAACCCGCTCGACCGCACGAGCAACGTGGTTTCGTTTCGAACAGATTCTGCACGCGTTTTGGAGCCGAATGGCAACTGGGCCGACGTCGGGCGCGGAGCGTCGCGGGTTGCAAAGTCACATTTCGTGAAACTTCGCGTGGGCGATTCTTGCGCAGCATCGGCGGCTGATATGCGGGCGGGACTATAGCTCAGGCCTGCGGTTGCCGCCAGAGCAGTTGACACCAAACAACGCGACGATTGATCTACCGACGATCGGCGGCGGCGGGCCAACTACATGTTGCTGGCTAGTTCGATGCAAATTTCTTTGACGCGAGCGGCATTCACATTGGCGTTCCGCTTTTTCACCTGGCCAATCAAGTTGCTAGCGGCCTGCACTTTGCCAGATTTGATGTCGGCCACGATCTTGGGGTTGGCATTCACCAGCTCCTGGCACAAAGCAATCAGTTCCGACTCATCGACTTGTACGATGCCGCGGGCCTGCATGATCTCGGCCGCCGACTTACCGCTTGAGACCATTTCGATGAAGACCTCTCGCGCGCGGCTGGTATCGATTTCGCCGGCTTTGATTTTGCCGATCAATTCTGCCAAGGCGGGCGGACGCAGGGCAAACTGCTCGACTGGCAGGTGCTGCTCGTTGAGTGTCCGCATCACGTCTTGCGTGGTCCAATTGCTGGCCGCCTTGCCGTCATGCGTCAGTCGCGCGACCTCAACGAAGTAATCGACGAATTCGCTGCCTTGATTGACCAGCACGTCGGCATCGTACGACGAGATTTCGTAGGTAACTTCGAGCCGTGCGCGGAGGTCGGCCGGCAATTCGCCCAGCGCCTCGCGCACGTCTTGTACCGTGGCTTCGGTCACGGTGATGGGCGCCAAGTCGGGCTCGGGGAAGTAGCGATAATCGCTCGATTCTTCCTTGTGCCGCTGACCACGCGTGATTTGATCGACATCGTCCCAACCGCGGGTTTGCTTGGGAACGGTGCCCATCTCCTGTTTTGTTTCCTGCCAGATTTGATATTGCCGTTCGGCTTCGTAGGTCATGGCACGTTCGACCGCGCGGAAGCTGTTCATGTTTTTGACTTCGACGATCGGCGTTTTCGCGATGCGATCCTCGGGCAGATCGATATGCAAGTTAATGTTGGCATCCACCCGCAAACTGCCCTCTTGCATGTTGCAATCCGAAACGCCCAGGTAGGTGAGCAGGAGTTTCATTTCGGTCAGATAGGCCTTGGCTTCGGCCGGCGAGCGCATGTCGGGCTGACTGACGATTTCCAGCAGCGGCGTGCCGGTGCGGTTGAGATCGATGCGGCTGTCGGCTTTGCCGGCCGCTTCGTCGTGCATACTTTTGCCGGCGTCTTCCTCCAGGTGCGCGCGAATGATGCCGATTCGCTTGGGCTCAAAACGACCTTTGGGATCGTTGATTTCCAACCAGCCGTCGGCCGAAAACGGCAAATCGAACTGGCTGATTTGATAGCCCTTGGGCAAGTCTGGATAGTAATAGTTTTTGCGATCCCACTTGGTGTACGGCGCGATGTTGCAATTTAGCGCCACGGCCGTGCGCAGTCCGAGTTCGAACGCCTTGCGGTTCATCACCGGCAGCGTGCCCGGCATGCCGATGCAAACCGGGCAAGTTTGCGTATTGGGCGGCGCGCCAAACTTTGTGCTACACGCGCAGAACAGCTTGGTCTGAGTCGCCAACTGCACGTGAACTTCCAAACCAATAATGATGCGATAGGGATTTGACACGGCAGCTACCGTTAATAGAAAGACGGACAAAAATCGATTGATACGACAACGATTTCCAGAAACAGAGTGAGTCAACGCGGCTACAACAACTTCTCGTCCGGGGGATGTTCATTTTTTTTCGCTTCAAACGACAACGACACAAATTCATTTCCCATTGACACGCTGCGAACCCTGTTGCCATCTGCAACCCATCTGCGTTCACTTCACACTCCGCAGCCGATCACGCATCACTTTACAGGTGCGAAAATGACCGAATTGAAGGCTTTTAATGAGTTAAAGCAGATCAGTCAGTCGTCATTGTCGGCGATTGTCGATGAAAATTTTAAGTAGTTAACGATTCTCTTGATGCCGATTTTCGCCGTGCCAAAGTTCAGCACGAGTCCAAGTTGTAGGCCTGCCGCCTTCAGGAAATTCAAACATTGTGCGACGTTTTGTTCGGTCAGCGCAGTCGTGGCTTTCAGTTCTACCGCCACACGATCGTTGACGATTAAATCGGCGACGTAACAGCCGACTTGAACGCCATCATAATAAACATTGATCGGTTTCTGTTGCTCGACTCGCAGGCCGGACTTACGAATTTGGTGGGCCATCGCATTTTCATAATCCTTTTCTAAGAATCCAGCGCCCAGGGTATTCGACACACGATAAGCGCAACCAATCACGACCTCTGAAATGCCGTTGAGCGCGACGACAGATGTGGGTGGTGAAGGGCAATGCTCCTCGCATTCGGGCTCTCGACTCGTCGGCTTATTTTCCAAGGTATACCCCAATTCGTTATCGAACAAGAAGTATTCGAAACCATCGATCTTGCGAGTTGCATGCCGTCGACTTCAAAATGATCGCATCCAACTCTGTGAGTGTAGAAATGACGAGCTTGGAAAGTTCTCCGAGTTAACGCAGATGAACAAAGATGAACGCAGACGGGACACAGATGATTGTCTATGCGATTGTCGATTTGCGACCCTAAATTAATTAAAAGATTTGAGACTCACATTCCCAATTACTTCTTACGCACATTCTTCATTGATGCGTTGCGTCCTAAGTTGCCATCTGCGACCCATCTGAGTTCATCTGCGTTCATCTGCGTTCACTTGACTTTCTGGAAACAAAAAAGTCGCAGCATTTTATCTTCATCCAAAAAAAGGAACAGTCGGTAGGCGCTCAGGCCATGCCGGCAGGCGCTTTGTTGTGAAAGTCGGTTGCGGTTTGAAACATGTGCGCGGCGCGGAGCATCGTGCCTTCCGCAAATGCCGGGCCTTGCAGTTGTAAGCCAATGGGCAAGCCCGAGCGACTAAATCCGCAGGGAATTGAGATGCCGCCCACGCCGGCCATGTTGGCGCTGACGGTGTACAAGTCGACCAGGTACATCGAAAGCGGATCGCTACTTTTCTCGCCGATTTTGAACGCCGGCGTGGTCGTCACGGGACCGGCAATCAGGTCGACGGTTTTAAACGCGTCGTCGTAATCCTGACGAATCAGTCGGCGAACCTTTAGGGCTTTGAGGTAATAGGCATCGTAATATCCGGCGCTCAAGGCATAAGTGCCGAGCATGATGCGACGTTTGACTTCTGGGCCAAAACCTTCGGCGCGGCTGCGACGATACATGCGAACCAGCGGGTTGTCGAGCTTGTCTTCGGCTTGGCCGGCCGCCACCAGCGATGCTCGTTCGGCTTCGAGTTCTTCAGCCATCGACTGGCGATCGGTACGGTGGCCGAAATGCACGCCGTCGTAACGAGCCAGATTACTCGACGCTTCGCACGGCGCGATGATGTAATAGGTGGCCACGGCGTACTTACTGTGCTTCATCGAAATCTGGCTAACCGTGGCACCCAGCCCGCGATAGACGTCCATGGCCTGCTGCACGGCCGACTCGACTTCGCTATCCAAGCCCGGTCCAAAATGCTCGCGTACGAGCCCCAGCTTCAAGCCTTGAAGTGGCTGCGTAACGGTTTGCGAATAAGCCGGCACCGGCAGATCGGCAGAGGTGGAATCTTGGGCGTCATGCCCTGAAATGACCTCCAGTAGCAGTGCCGCGTCTTGCGCGGTGCGTGCCATCGGACCGATTTGGTCCAAACTGCTGGCAAATGCGATTAGCCCGTAGCGACTCACGCGACCATAAGTGGGTTTCATGCCGGTGATGCCGCACAAGCCGGCCGGTTGGCGAATCGATCCGCCAGTGTCCGTGCCAATCGACAGGGGCGCCATTCTCGCCGCAACGCTGGCTGCCGATCCACCGCTGGATCCGCCGGCAATGCAGTCCAGATTCCAGGGATTGTGCGTGGTGAAGAAGGCGGAGTTTTCGTTACTGCCGCCCATTGCAAACTCGTCCATGTTAGTCTTGCCGATCAAAATGGCGTCGGCGGCGCGCAGTTTTTTGATTACGGTGGCGTCGTACGGTGGACGAAAATCCTTGAGCATCTTCGATGCGCAGGTTGTCGTTTCGCCTTGCGTGCACAGCAGGTCTTTGATGGCGATTGGCAAACCGGCCAGTCGGCCGAGCTTTTCGCCACGCGAGCGCCGGTCGTCAATCTGTTTGGCTTGCGACAGGACGCTCGTAGGGTCGACGCGAATGAACGCTTTGACCTGTTCATCGCGATGCGCGATCTGTGCCAGAAAGGCCTGGGCAACTTCTACCGCCGAGACTTGGCCGGCGTTGAGTTTTTCTAATAGTTCCGTGGCGGTCGACTGCAATAGCGACATGCAAGAGTCCTGCGAGTGATTATGAACGGCATTGCACCGCGGAGCCGAGCCGAATGCGGCAAAATCAATTCAACGGGCGATCTCCGCGTCGTGCGGCAAACCTGCGCGGAGTTCGGCAAATTGCCGCAGCCCGTCGTGGCGGCGACTCCGCTGCTCGGTCCGCCGAACCTGCAGGCAAAAGCCCGCAGGATGAACACATCCGCGAAAGTCGCAATCTCAGCGGATGCGCGATCACACCGACTGGGTTCCAACGGCTCTATTCGCCCAGTACGGCCGGTACGTGGTAGTATTGACCGTCGTGGTCCGGAGCATTGGACAGGGCGGCGTCGCGAGTGAGCGAAGGGCCGACAGTATCATCCCGAAAGACATTGCGAATGTCCAGGGCGTGCGCCAGCGGCTCGACATTTTCCGTATCCAGCTCGCCGAGCAGTTCCACGTAGCCCACAATCTGGGCAAGCTGTGCGGTCATCGTTTCCAGTTCGGCCGGACTGAGTTTCAGCCGCGCCAGCACGGAAACCTTTTCGACTTGCTCTCGACTCAAACTCATGTCCGTCGCACCGTTGAGGGGCACTTTGTCCGATCGTACCGGAGTCCGAAACACAACCGGCCGGAAGCGGCAAGTCCGTTGCATCGAAACGCCGTAAATCGCAGATAACAGCGGTCAGCCGTTCACTTCTTGGCCGGCTTGGTTGCTGACTTCGCGGTTGGTTTGGCGGTTGGTTTGGCCGAGGATTTTGCATTCGACTTGCCGGCCGGATGTTCAATATGTTTTTCGGCATGGGTCAAGCGGAACGGAGCCCGTTTCACGGCTTTGACGATGCGACCGGTGCGAATGCACTGCGTGCAAACCAACTTAGTGGTGTTGGTCTTGTTGACGGTGACGTGCAAACGCTGCAAGTTCGGCTGAAATTGCCGGCGCGAAATGCCCGTGACTTTGGTACCAACGCCGCCCAAATACTTGGCTTTACCGCGGATGGTCACGCTGTTGCCCATCTGGGGACCTTTGCCGCACACTTCGCATAACCGCGCCATCGAAAAATCCTTGCTAACGCCGTACGATCCGGTAATTTCTAAACCGCTAAGTATACCCGCAGGCGTGGGGAACGCAAGGCAAACTCAGCGGCAATTCGAGTTGCTCGCTGGTGGAGCGTGACGGCGCAAGCTGTGTCGGCCGACGATGAAATTTGCGTGATCCGCAGATCGTAGCCGACGCTGCCAGCGTCGGTAGATTGGCCGAGAGGTATTGGACCAACGACTGGCTCGCAACGTGCGAACTTCCACGACCGAAGCGCAATCACACGCGAAATCAGCCGACGCAGGCTGCGTCGCCGACGCTGCGGGTGTGCGGATGGAACGCTCGCTGGCGGATTGCGTGGCGTTAGCTCAAAACTGGTTCGGTCGGTTGATACAAGTCCACTTCGTTGCCGCTCATGAACGACATGGCACCAAGCGCGACCGGCGTGCGATCGTTAAGCCGGCTGCGCATGGCGATGCATTCGTCGAAACGGGCCAAAAACGCCTCGACAATCACCGGGTCAAAGTGCTTGCCCGACTCTTCGATGATCATTTGCCGAGCAACGTCCGCCGGAAATGGCTCTTTGTACGGTCGCTGCGAGGTCAACGCGTCGAACACGTCGGCCAGCGCCACAATTCGGGCGCAAAGCGGAATTTCCATCCCGACCAGTCCCGCCGGGTAGCCCGTGCCGTTGAAACGTTCGTGGTGAGCACGGGCGATAACTGCCGCCATCGCCAAGAACGTGCCGCTGGACGAATGGAACACGGCCTGTTCGAGGATGTTGGCCCCAATCATGGCGTGCTGCTTCATCCGCTCGAATTCGTCCTTGGTGAGTTTGCCGGGCTTGAGCAAGATGCTATCGCCAATGGCGACTTTGCCAATGTCGTGTAGCGGCGCCGAGCGATAGAGCGTGTCGATGTATTTTTCGTCAATTTGGCTGGCGTACGGTCCCGACTTGCTGAGTTGTTCGGCAATGATCCGCGAGTAAGCGCTCATTCGTAGTAGGTGCTCGCCGGTTTCCGGATCGCGCGATCCGCCAGCTTGGCCAGCGTAAATGCGGCAATTTCTTGCGTGGCGGTGATCGGATCAGTGGCGGATGACGTAAACCGGTTGTAATCGCCAGGCATTTCGCCATTCGACGAAACGCTCAAGCGGAACAGCGCGTCGAGCAGGCGGAAATGCACGCGAATCCGCGAAAGCAATTCGAAGCGGTCGATTGGCTTGATCACATAATCGTCGGCGCCGGCTTCGAACGCGCGCAATTGCTCGGGACCGGAGGAACTGCCCGAGACGATGATCACATGCGTTTGATCGCCGAGGTAGCTATTCTTCAAGCTACGGCAGGTTTCGTAGCCGTCGATGCCCGGCATGTTGATGTCCAACAACACCAAGTTGGGCATGGCCGTTTGCGCCAACTGCAGCGCCTGCTCGCCATCTTCCGCCTCGAACACTCGGTAAACCTTGCCGAGCCAGGTGGTCATATAACGACGAAACATTGGATCATCGTCCACGACGAGAATGGATTTTGCCGCTAATGCCATGACCGCTTCAACCTAAATCGATGTCACCAGTAGAATTTGTAAACGCGGACGAAACTTGTGGATCACAACGCGACAACGCCAGCAGGCCATTGCCACGAATTCGAAAAATGCATTGTTTGGTGCCGACTACATTCTCAGGCAGCAAAACTTGAGCTGGCTAGCGGCGTCGACCGCGGTAATTTCAAAGCGAAATTGCCAGCCCGGCGAAAGCGCCGACTCTTAAAATGTTTAGCACGCAGCCGCGCGCAACATGCTTGACAGGCTGCCATTTACACGGTTTGCTGCGTGTTTGGCGGCATCTCGCCAGTTTTTTGCTTGAATATGGTTTTGAACCGGTCGGTCAGAAAGCTGGCGACCGAGCATACCAGCGATTAGACTGGCGAATAATCGTCAAAACCCAACTTCGCGGTCGCAATCTCTACATTCATGAAACTCCGACCGCTCGGAAAAACCGAACTGCGAGTCAGCCCCGTGGCGCTCGGCTGTTGGCCAATTGCCGGCATGACCAGCCGCGACGTGACCGAGGCCGACGGCCTGGCCACACTTGCAGCATGCCCGGATTTGGGCATCAATTTTTTCGATACGGCTTACGTGTACGGCGCCGACGGGCAGAGCGAACGGCTGATTGCTCGCGCCCTAGGGCATCGTCGTGACGAGTTGGTGATTGCCAGTAAAGGGGGCATTCATTGGGATGAGCAAGGCAAGCAGGCGTTCGACGGATCACCGCAAACGCTGCGGCGGCAGTGTCACACGAGTCTCGAACGGCTGAAAACCGATGTCATCGATCTCTACTATTTGCACGCGCCCGACCCGCGCACGCCGCTGACCGAGTCTGCCGCGGCGCTGGGCCACTTGCTGACCGAGGGCAAAGTTCGCAGCGTCGGACTTTCTAACGCCACGCTGGTGCAGATCAAGCAGTTTCACGAAGTCTGCCCGCTGACGGCCATTCAGCCGCCGTACAACATGCTGCAGCGCGAGATCGAAGCGGAAGTTTTGCCGTGGTGCCTGATGAATTCCGTTTCGATTTGCGTGTATTGGCCGCTCCTCAAGGGGCTGTTTGCCGGAAAACTGGCTCGCGCACATGTCTTTCAGCCCGGCGATGGGCGCGCGAAATATCCGATGTTTCAGGGGCTAGAATGGCAGAAGAACCAAGACCTGCTAGACGAACTCCGTCCGGTTGCTGATTCGGCCCGCCACACTCTGGCGGAACTGGTCATCAACTGGACGATTCAGCAGCCGGGCATTACGGCCGCGCTGTGCGGCGCCAAACGCGTGGATCAGATTACGGAAAACGCAGCCGGCGCGGGTTGGGAATTGACGTCAGAACAAAATGCCGCTGTGGCCAGCGCGCTGGCGCGGCGAGGTCAGGCCGTGACCCGCAGTGCCGTACAAGCCAACTAACCACCGTGTTCCGAATTTCTGTTCAATCCGCATCCTAGACGCTCATGACTCGCGTACTCATTACGGCATTCGAACCCTACGATCGTTGGAAAACCAATGCCAGTTGGCTGGCGCTGGTGCAACTGACCCATCAGCTTCCTGCCAATCCCAAAATTGTCACGCGGCTGTATCCCGTGGATTTTGCGGCTGTGCGGCAGCGATTGGCCGACGATCTGCAGGCTAACTACGATTATGTGATTCATCTTGGCCAAGCGCCGGGCACCACGCGAATTCACTTGGAATCGATTGCCTTGAACATTGGCGGCGGCAGCAGTCAGCCGGCCGATCAATTTCGGCCTCTGGTGGACGACGGCCCGGTGGCCTATCGGACCGCGTTACCGCTTGCCGATTGGCATCACAAACTCTGCCGGGCTGGTATTCCGACACAGATTTCGTATCACGCCGGCACGTACCTGTGCAATGCGACATTGTACCTGACGCACTATTTCAGCGAGCGCTTGGGGCTAAAAACCAAGTCGGCCTTCGTTCATGTGCCGCTGGATCTTTCGCAAGTGATCTACGAACCGCAACCGCACGCGGCGCTGCCCAGCAGTGTTTCCGCACAGGCGCTGCAATTGGTTCTGGAAGAACTGGCATGATTTGCACGTTCTGGCGCTTGCCGCTGGTGCATAGATGGAGCGATCATGGCAGCGGCAATCCGCTGCAATTTTACGTCGCTTCCCGCAGTCAACGTTGCCACATTGTGCCGCCAACTGATTTTTCGCAGCAGTCCACTACCGTTCCGCGCGGCGGCTGTTAAACTAGTTTTTCGATGAAATTTGTCTTCGTTTCGAGGGAAACAGCGTGGGTCATCATCAAACGGCCGAGCATCGCCGCGGCAAGCATTCGTTCCATCAGATTGGCTTGGTTCGCGGACAATTTGGCAACGTGCCGGAAGAACAGTGGCTAAATTGGATTGCCGAGACCGGCTTCGACGGCTGGGAAGAAGCCAGTTGGGAACTCGATCTTGCCCGTTGTCAAGACGATGGCGGTGCGGAAGCCTACGCCCAAGAGCGCGTCGGAAAAGCCAAACACCGCAAGCTGGAAATTTTGTCGATTGCAGCGCATTTGCAGGGGCAAGCTCTGGGCGATGAGCCGAGCGCCAAGACGCTGCAGTTTCTCGGTGGCGAAAGCGTGGCCGCGTATGCCAAGTGGCGAGCTGCCGGCAACAATCCGCCGCGTACCAATCCATATTACGTGCCGGACGATGTCGCGGCCATTGCTCAAAAGCAGGCCACCGACGCACTGGTGGGCTGCGTGCGATTGGCACATTACGTGGGCAAGTTGCAAAATCGAACTGTGCCGATCTCTGGATTCGTCGGATCGCCCGCACATTGTTGGAGTCACTGGTTTTTGTTTCCGCCGCTACCGCAGTCGCTGGGCGGCCACGCAATTCCGGACGTTTACCAGGTGAGTCTCGATCTGCTGGTCGAACGGTTTTCGCCCGTGTTTCAGGCCTGTTTGAAGTACGGCACCACCTACGACTTGGAATGCCATCCGAGCGAACGGGCGATGGGCGATATTGCTAGCGCCACCGACTATCTGGCTGCACTGGACAAAGCCGGATTTGCAAAAGCGTCGGGCTTCAACTTCGATTGCTCGCACATGGAATGGCAAGGCGTGTCGGGCATCGATTTCATTCGCACCTTTGGCGATCGCATTCACTGCGCGCACATTAAAGGCGTGCAAGTGATTGACGGCTACACGCGAAACGGGCTGCTCGGCGGCCACAAACCGATGGGCGACAAGCACAACGGCTGGAACTTTGTCACCGCAGGCACCGCGCGCGACGCCACCTGCACCGAAGCGCTATTGGTCGAGCTGAATCGGGCCGGTTACAGCGGCGGCGTTTCGATCGAGTGGGAAGACAACGACGCCGAGCAGCATGCGGGCGCGAAGTCGGCGCTCGCCAACATGCATCGCGCCGACAATCCGCCCAGCGGCATGCGACACGATGAGCAATTAAAGGCTGAACGTTAGGATGAAGACGGGATGGTTGCGCGGCGCGACGTTCCAGGGCAACGCTTTCGATCATTAAGAATTCGTAATTGGTCAATGAATACTAAAATTTGAAAGATCGTCTAGACGCGAAAAACGCAATCGCGCTGCTCGACAATTTTCAATTTTCAGTGACGAGTTACTTATTCTCAATTGCCTGCACCGTTGTTCAAGCCAACCGCCTTAAGGCTCCTCGTTATGCCGCTGCATTCCTGACTTCTGAGTGCCACTGAAGTGAATTGCGCGCAAAATTGCCGGAGTTGCGAATTCGGTTGAGTGTGCTGCGCTGGAATTTTCGACGGAAAGCGAGCTACAATGGGAATATGGATCACCGCATCAAGGCAATTTTCGAAAACGGGGCTTTTCGGCCCGAATCACAGGTGCAGTTGAAGGAAGGCCAGCGCGTAACGTTGCAGGTTGATCTCATTCACGCAGAGAGTGGCGGCATCGACGAGTTACTCGACCTGGAATATATGGACCGATGTCGCACGCAATCTCAGATCCCACCGTCGGTCGATGACGCACGCACGATTCTCTTGAAATATCAAGGTTCGCTTGCCGATCTGATCCAGGGCGAACGAGAAGAGCGATAAATGCCGACCTTTGTCCTCGATTCGAGCGCGCTCGTCAAGCGGTACCATCGTGAGCGGGGTTCGGCAGCCGTTGAAACATTGATGATGGATTCTGGCAATCGCTTGATCGTTTCACGATTGGCGTTGGTTGAGATTCATTCCGTTTTTGCGAGATTGGTTCGCGAAAAAATCTTAACGGCTGCAGATTATCGGAACTTATCGATGTTGATCGAAGCTGACGTCGCTTGCGGATTATTGACCGTGATGGCGATGAGTGGTCGTCGGGCGGAAAACGCGGTTGAATTTCTTGGCAGCCACGGATTACTCGTCAATGTCCGCACGCTCGACGCGATTCATCTGGTTAGCGCCTTGGCGTTGCAAAGCCGACGGCCAACAAGCGTGTTCGTCGCCGCCGACAAGAAACTGATTTCCGCGGCGTCCGTTTGCGGATTGCCGACTTCGGAAATCGATTAGCACGCCACGATCAGAAAAATCGGCGACCAGCGTACGATCCCATACGTTTTGGGAAGACTGCTTGGCTTATCGATGGCATCGCTGTGTGCTTCGACCATTCAATCGCAAAACGCGCTACTTCGCGAATGGCAGCTTGCCTTCGCCGCGAGGTTTGGTCACGTCGTAGCCGCCGACTTTGTCGTAAACGCGAACATAATCCACCAGCATCTCCGCGGGAAATTCGGTTTTTTCGTTCGGATTGCCGACAAAGTTGCCGCCAACCGCCAGATTCATGATGATGTAAAATGGCTGATTGATCGGCGCGGGCCAGGCGTTCAGATCTTTTTCGCTCGCCGGCATTTGGCCTTTGCCATCGGCTTGCTTGCTGCTGCTCCACCAGAAATTTCGCGTCTGGTAGAGCTTTTCGTCCACCAGCAGGCGGATTTCCCCCGGCTCCCACTCCAGCGCGTAAATGTGAAAGTCGGCGATGGTGCCTTTGTTGGGCAAGTTGTAGTCGTGCCCGCTACTGGCGACCGCCGGCCAACTAGAGCCATAGTGCAGGGTGCCGATGATTGTGCGCGGCTCATGCCCGCGGGCTTCGAGGATATCGATTTCGCCGGAGGCTGGCCAAGTGCCAAATCGATCGGCTAGGGGCATCATCCAGATGGCCGGCCAAATGCCCCGCCCTGTCGACGACTTGGCTTTGAATTCGAATTTACCGTACAGCTTGCTGAACAGCGCGGTTTTATCTTGCTTGCGGGTTTTTAGCCGTGCGGAAGTGTAGTTGCTGCCACGGTAATCTTCTTTGATTGCCTTGATGTGCAGCAGGCCGTCTTTGACAAACGCGTTTTCCGCCCGATCCGTGTAATACTCCAGTTCGTTATTGCCCCAGCCAGCAATGAATGTTTTGCCGTCCGCGGCGACGAAGCCGTTGCCGAGATCGAAATCCCACTTGGCACGATCGATCTTGTCGCCATCGAATTCATCGCTCCAAACAAGCTTCCAATGGGAGTCGGGTTTTGATGCGGATTTGGAATCAGTCTTAGCCGGCTCTGCGGCAATAACTGTGAACGGGACGCAGAGAATGAAGCATTTGACGACTGCAGTACGCAACATGGCATTTTTGATCATTACGGAGTTGCCGATCGACACAAGGAACTTTGCCTTGGTAATACGCTCGCCACTCAGTGTGCAAGAACTTGTAGGACGGAATGGGTGTTATTCAATCGCGTAGGTAAAGTTGCCCTCGGCATCCACGCCGATGGTGGTGCCGGTGATGACGCCGCCTTCAGCCATTTTGGACAAGAACTCGGCGGAAAGCTGCGGCAGCAGCGTGCGGTTGATGATGTGGTCGATATTGCGGGCGCCGCTTTCGACTTCCTTGCAGCGCGAGGCAATGGCATCGACCACTTCCGGGCCGTATTGGAACGTGGCCTGATAGTTGTCTTTGATCCGGCGACGCACATGGCCCAGCTTGAGTTCGATGATGCTCCGCATCACGCTGTCGGCCAGCGGAAAGTAAGGCACCAATTGAATGCGCCCCAGGAACGCCGGTTTAAAGACTTTGAGCAACTCCGGGTAGAGCGCTTCGGCCAGACCAACCGAGTCTGGCATCGTGTCGGGGTCGGCGCACAGTTTCATTACGGTGTCGGATGCGGCATTGCTGGTCATCAAAATGACAGTGTTTTTGAAGTCGATGTCGCGGCCTTCGCCGTCGCGGAGCATGCCTTTGTCGAAGACTTGAAAGAAGATTTCCTGCACGCCCGGATGCGATTTTTCCAGTTCGTCCAGCAGCACCACGCTGTACGGACGGCGCCGCACGGCTTCGGTCAACACGCCGCCTTCGCCGTAGCCGACGTAGCCTGGAGGCGAGCCCATCAGCAGCGAGACTTTGTGTTCTTCTTTGAACTCGCTCATGTTGATGACGGTCATGTTCTGTTCGCCGCCGTAGAGCAAATCTGCCAAGGCGATGGCGGTTTCGGTCTTGCCGACGCCGCTGGGGCCCACCAGCATGAACACGCCAATCGGACGCTTGGGATCGGTTAGACCTGCGCGCGAGGTGCGAATGCTTTGCGCGATGGCATCCAGCGCATGCGACTGGCCGACGATCCGCTGCTCCATCTTTTCTTTGAGCTTGAGCACGGTCTGAATTTCGTCCGACACCATCCGGCCGACCGGAATTCCGGTCCAATTGGCGACCACTTCCGCCACGGCTTGCGAGTCAACGCAAACTTGCATTAGCGGCGTTTCGCCTTGGATGGTTTTGAGTTCTTCCGTCAGTTCATCGAGCGAAACCCGCAGTTTTTGACGATCTTCCGCGGTGAGCGGCGCGGCAGGCGGGGCTGCACCTGCGGCGGGCGTGGCCGGTTTGGTGGCGGCCTCTTTGCTCGCCGCGCCGGCGCTTTTGGCCACGGCCTCTTTGCCAGTTGGCGATTGAGCCGGCGTGGCGGCCTGGCCGTTAGTGCTTTTGCCTTCGCCGGGCGCGCCTTCAAGCTGATGGCGAACGTTGCGAATTTTTTCGACCAATTGCGATTCGATTTTCCAGCGTGATTCGAGCGCTTGCAACTCGAGTTCGGCGGACGCTTTGGATTCGCGATATTCCGTGAGTCGCGTGTTATGTTCGCCGCCGGTGATGGTTTCGCGATCCAGCACGTCAATGGCCACGCCTAATTGTTCGATGCGGCGGCGGCAATCTTCCACGGCGGCCGGCGTGGAGCTTTGGGCAATCGCCACTCGCGAGCAGGCCGTATCAAGCAAGCTGACCGATTTATCCGGCAATTGGCGACCGGAAACGTAGCGGTTCGACAACCGCACGGCGTCGACCACGGCTTCGTCCAAAACGCGGACACCGTGATGTTTTTCGAGCGTTTGAATCAAACCGCGCATCATCTGCACGGCTGCGTCTTCCAGGGGCTCTTCCACCTTGACCACCTGAAAGCGGCGGGTCAGTGCGGGATCTTTTTCGAAATACTTTTTGTATTCGGCCCAGGTCGTGGCGGCGATTGTTCGCAACTCGCCACGGGCGAGCGCCGGCTTGAGCAGGTTGGCGGCATCGTTTTGGCCAGCCGCGCCGCCGGCGCCGATCATGGTGTGCGCTTCATCGATGAACAAAATGATGGGCGTTGGCGACGATTTGACTTCTTCGATCACCGTTTTGAGACGATTCTCGAATTCGCCTTTGACGCCGGCACCGGCTTGTAGCAAACCGAGGTCGAGCGTCCGCAACGTGACGTTTTTTAGCGGATCAGGCACGTCGCCGGCGGCAATACGCAGCGCAAAACCTTCGACCACGGCCGTTTTGCCGACGCCCGCCTCGCCAGTCAGAATCGGATTGTTTTGGCGGCGACGGGTGAGGATGTCGATGATCTGGCGAACTTCCTGATCGCGGCCGAGCACGGGGTCGATCTTGCCTTTTCTGGCCATGTCCGTGAGGTTGGTGGTGAACTGGTCCAGCGAGGGCGTTTTGGAGCCCGGCAGCGGTTGCTGCCCGCCGCCGCTCGTCGCAGCGCCTGGGCCCGTCGCCGCGCCAGCTTCCTGGTTTTCCACCGAACTTTCAACCAGCGTCGGCAAGTCTTTGAGCAACTGCGAGCCAGGAATTTTGGCCAACTCAGGGGAACTGGACTGCAACCGGTTCAGCAAGGCGCGATCGGTGAGAATGGCCAGCAAAATGATGCCCGAACGCACTTGCTGGCGTCCGAAATTAAGCGAGGCCAACAGCCAGGCTTCGCGAATGACGTCCAGCAATTCTTGCGAAAGTCCGCCCGGCCGGGCGTTGCCCGTCTTGAGTTGATCGAGCGCCTTGGTCAGTTCACGGTTGACGCGTGAGAGATCGACATCGTAATGCTTGAGGATGCGTGGTAGATCGGCATCGGTGGGCTCCAGCAGCTTGACCAACCAATGTTCCAACTCGACGTTGTAGTTAGTGCGCGAAACGCTCAAGCCCATCGCGCCGTCGAACGAGCGACGGCAAACGGTGTTCAATCGACCGATGAGGGACTTCAAATTCAAATCTTGCGTGGCCATGAATCGTTCTCAATCGTTGCTTGTTAGTGATGCGTGCGAGACATTATGGCGTGGCGCGCGGCGAGCGCCAAACGCAAATTGGCGTTCGGAAAATCAAGTTGCGGACATCGAAAAAACTTCTTCGCCGGAAAATACGGCGTCGCCCACCGGGGCCGGAAATGGCTGCCCCCGAATCCAGGTGTTCCAGCCTAACCGCGGGCCGGGCGCGGAGTCGCGGGCCAACTGCAATTCCGGCACGGCGTCGGCCGCGAGCAACGCCTGCACGTCGAACTCCATGGTGGGGCCAATATAAAGCCGCACGAGGTGCGAAAGCAAGAAAAACGCTTTGCGATCGGTCGTTGCCGCGCGATCCGGCACGAACTGGCAGAAATCTTCATAATTGAGCGGCCCAAGTTGGATATGAAACGAACCCTCGACATCCCACACGCGGTCGCCAATCACCGTGCTTTGTCCGAGTTCGCAGTTCAACGCGCCTAGTTGCGATTGATCGCTCTGCTGCAGCCACAACCACTTGCCGTGAAACTGGCGGACTTCCACCGGCATCTCGAAGAAGTCTTGCAGCAAATTTTGCAAGCCGGCCGCGGTGCGTGGCCGACGCGCCAACAGGCCGGCGTAATGCAGCAGCGCCAGGTCGTCGATTTTTGCCAAGACGGGCGTTGGCGCCGTTTGCTGCGCCGGAGTGATTTCGGCCGGTTCAGCCACGCGAATCTTGATCCGCTGACGCAATGTCGGTAAGCCAATGCCGGCCAGGCTCAATAAGGCGTGCGTGTAAGGATCGGGCTCTTCGTTTAAATGCTCGCCGCGCTCGTAGGGAATGAAGAAGCGATACTTGGTCCAACTCCGATAAAATAGCGACAGCATCCGATGCGTGAACAGATCGTACCAATCGCGGAGCGCGCGTTTTTCGGCGTACTTGGCTTCGCGCTCATGACGCAGCAGCACCTCGGTGTAGTGCCGCGGCAGCACGCCCATCTGGCCGACCAGCCCGAAGAACTGTACGGCCATGGTGGGCATGGCGCGGCCGGCTTGCGGCGGCTGCACTTCGTAAATGCTCGAGCTCGGAAAGCTCAAGGCGATGTGCGTGCGGAAGCGGACATTTTCTTCGCCCGGCGGACCATTGAGGCCAACCGGTTGGCCATCGCGGGCCATCTGATCGAAGATCCGCACGGCCTGAAAAAAATCAAACTGGGTGGCGTCGGTCATTAACCGATCGAAAAGTGGCAACGGACCGCGCGGCTTTTCGGATGCCGGCGAGCGCGCGGTCAGACTGCCGGGCGGAAGTTGCGAACCGGCGGCCGCGGATTTGCCGCCGACTATAGTAGTGGTTGGTCGCCCGCCCTGAGTGGCCATCGTTTGAAGGAGCTTTCGCTTTGCGAGGTTTTGCCGACCAACTGGGTAAAGGAATTGATCGAGGCGTACAGGCCGAGAAAGTGATCGAGCACGCAGGCAAATTGATACATGCCGACGCCGGTGTATTTTTGTTCGTCGAATTCGATGGTCACTTCAATCCCGCGGCAGAATCCTCCGCCGGCGTCCGCGCGCGTGCGTCCGACGATCCGCCGCGTGGCCAGACCGGTGATGCCATCGATGATTTGCCGGGTGACTTCCGCCAACTGCTGCTGACCGGCTTTAGGGTCCGAAAAATCGTACAGCCGCAGAATTTCTTGCAGCGCCGCGCGACCTTGTTCCGGGTCGGAAAGTGACAGGTAGTTGAGCGACAAGTGCGAGAGCAGCGACCAATATCGTCCACGGCGATGCGGCGGGCGCAATGGCGTGGTGGGCGTGCGCAGGCAGCGAATTCCGGCCAATGGCGCGGCGCCTTCCAGTTCGAAGAACAGTCGTTCGCCGGCGAGCTGGAGTTGCGTCGGCAGATCGCGGTTGGTGCAGGTGGTGCGGACAACCAGCGTCGACTCGGCCGGCAGCGAGGGCAAGAAGCTGGCATCAACCAGATTCAAATACAGCTCGTTGCCGCGATCGTTTTCGATGGTGGTTGGCCGCCGCGATCCGTACCAAAACGCCTGGTTTTCTTCGCGGCGACGGCGATGTCCAAACGAGTAAAAAGGCTGAAAACTTTTCGTGACCGAGGTAGTAGGGTCCGTGCTGGTGACGCTATCGACCGAATAGACTTCCATGCCCAGCGGTTGCGAGACATCGGGAATCACGCGGTATTCGTGCTTGCGCTGGGTGAGCGCCACGGGCTCGGCGACCTGCTCGAACAAATTGACAATCGGGGTGCAGCCGGTGCGGAAGGTGTTGGCGTCGACCCATTCTTCCAAGCGTTTGTTGGCCTTGCTCAAAAAGATGATCACTTCCAGCTTTTTGCCGTAGCCAGCTTCGGCCACGCGTTGCCAACAGCCCAGATCGAAGAACGAGAATTTTTCGCGCAGCGTGAAATATTCGCTGAGCAGGCGATATCCCGGAAAACTCCGTGGCGGATAGGGCAGCAAGCCCTCGTCGGCTGAAAAGCCGACTTGCTTGATACATTGGTCGGGCGCGATCCGAATCATCGGCCGGGCGGCCTGCGCCGGTGCGTCGTCCAGCGAGCGAAACATGATTTGCGTCGCGTCGTTAAAAATCAACTCGTAAAGTCCGGACGTCACATGCCCTTCGCCGAACAAGTAGAACCGTAATTGCTCCAGCGTAAGTTTAGAGAACGTGAGTTGCGACTGACATTCGAACTGCAGCCGCAGCGCGCTGGCCGTGCGTCGCGGGGGATCGAAATCGCGAGGAAACGGCGGGGATTGCAAACTGGCGCTGGTCAAAGTCACCGGCCAGAGTTCAACCGGATACGCGGTGCGAAACCGGCAGGGCAAATTGTTAATGGGCGCGGTACGCAACCGACTGTGCCGCGGAATCGTGAAGCCATTGGGCAGTTGATCTCGCGAAGGATCGAGCACGAACTGCACCACGGACATCGACGGAATAGGCGCGAGAAAATGCGGATAGAGCACGCCGAGCAGGGAGTCCGTCAACTCGGGAAATTCGTCGTCGAGTTTGTGATGGATGCGACCGGCCAACAGCGCAAACGACTCGATCAATCGCTCGACGTGAGGATCGCCACTGGAGTTTGGCTGTAGCAGCAAACGGCCCGCCGCGGCCGGATACCGCTGGGCAAACTCTTGCGAAAGCTGGCGAATGAACACCAGTTCGCGTTCGTAATAGGGATAAATGTCTTCGCTCATAAGCCACTAAGCTATTATTTTCGGCGAAGGCCTGCAATGTCAGCAAATCGATTCCGCGTCCGTTGTACCGGGGCGACGGGTGCGCATCGCGCGTTAGCCGCTCTTGGCCGCCGTGATCGACGTGCAGCCAGTGGTCAATTCCAGCACGGTTTCAAACGACACATCGGGATACGGGTCCATTCGCAAACGGGCTTCGATCTGAAAACGGAGCGTGGTGTCTTTGCCGTCGGACGTTTCAATCAGCGCGACGCGAACATTACGCAATCGCGGTTCGAACCGTTCGACCGCCTCTTCCATCAGTCGGCCGACGTCTTCGTGTTGCGCGCGGGTGCTGGTGGCAATTGAACCAAAATCCGGCAGGCCGAAATTGATGGGCGAAACCTTCAATTCCGGAAATTCGGCAGGAATTTCCGTCACGCCGCGACGCGTGTTGAGAATTTCTTCCAGATCGCGGCGGACAGCGTTGACGATCTGCTCGATACTGTAGCCCCGACGGGCGACAGTGCCGGATGAATCAGGGTCCATTAACCGGTCCAGGACCGACGGCACCAGCGCCTGCGAAAGATCGACTTTGGCCATCAAAACGACTCCTTTCCGCAGCGATGGGCGTTATTCGGCCGGCGGCGCTTTTTGATCGAGCTGTAACTGCCGCCAATCGAGAATTGAATGCGAGTCGTCGCCCAGCAAATACATTTTGAGGCCCTTGCCCTGCACGGGTCCGTCCGGTTGACTTTCCCAATCCGTGGCCCGACCGAGCTTGACCAAGGGATCGGTATGCGCGTGCGAACCGGGATACAGCGATGGCAGGAAAACCTGACCGGATTCGCCGGCCGTGGTTTCCAGCCGCGCCGGCACCCACAGTAAATCGCGGGGATATTTTGGCGGGCTGATCGAGATCAGGTCGATCATCTCCAGCGGCACCCAGAAATAATTGCCCTGCGCGAAGACTTCTAGCACGCCGCCGAGCAAATCGTCGCAATCGCAGAAACCAGCAAAGGGTTGGCCGCCAAATTGGCCGGTTAGCTCAGGCATGAGTTCCGCGGCCTGGCCGAGCAGTTCGCTCGCTTCGGCCCAGTGCTGTTCACGCAAGCAGTTGACGGCTTGCAGCCGCAGGCGGACGTGTTCTGGCGCTTCGGTCAGAAATTTGGGAGAGACGCCGTCGCTAAACAGGCTGCGACGGGCGGTCTCGGACTCCAAGCATTTGCGGTAGTCGACGGCCGCCGCCTGCAATTCCATTTCGGAAAAATTCAAGACGTCGATCTGCTTGCGGGCCCGATCGATTTCGCCGGCAAACGCGAACAATTCAAACAGGAATAGCCGTTTTTTTTGATCGGCCGGCTGCGACTTCACCACGGCAATCTGCGCGTCGATGGCGGCTGGCAGGTCGCCCGATTTGTAAAGTTCAGCAGCGTCCATGGTCATTCCTCTGGCGTGATTGTCGAACCGGCGGTTGCCGGCGTGCTAGTCCGCCACTGATTCTTGGCGAATCCGGCGCGTTTCGCAAGAGGATGACGGCTACATTTGATCGTCGGGCGGTTTGATACCGAGTTCGCGGTTCATCTCGGACAGCACGTTGACGTCGCGAATCAAGGCGGCCATGAGTTGCGGGAATGGCATCGAGCCGAAGTCGACCGCGCGATAGATCAAAAACGGCACGGGGCTGTGCGGCTCAAGTTTGGTCAGGGCTTCGGCCGCCTCGCGAAGCTGTTTGTAAATGTCTTCGCGGGTGTTCATCCGAGCCTGGCGGTAGACAACCCGCTCGCCGCCTTCGCCGGCCGCGCCGTTAGCGTCGCCCGCCGATTCGCCTGACTCATTGGCCGAATCGCTGGCCGGCTTCCGCGCCAGAATTTGCTTGGCCAGCGCGGCCGCTTCGTTGATGGCCGGACGCAGCGCGGTGAAGCCCGGCGCCTCGCGCCCAAGCTTGGCAGCTAGCGACTGAATCAAGGCTTGAACTTCCAACTGACATTGCGTCAGGTTTTCGACCATGATCTGGCAAGCTTCGCGCGAAACGTCGGCGACGGTGCGGTCGATCGTGCCTTTGTCGGCGGCGCCAAATGTGCCAGTGCCAAAACTGAGGTCGCCATATTTCAGCACCGGCATGTTGCGGACGGTATGCGGGAAACAAGCGCCGCGATCGGGATCGTCGAGCCAGTTGAAGGGACCGGCGCGAACTTCCAGGTCGTCGTCTTCCAGCGGCGGATCGATGCGATCCCAACAAACATCGAGCATCAGCCGCATCAGATGCAGGCCGTCGCGCAGGCCGGCGAAACCGAACTTCTGCGAGAGGCCTTCCAGCAATCTCGCGGCAATCTGCAGGTTTTTGGAATCGTTGCGCAAAACCTCCTGCGTTAAATCGACGATCGCCGACCAATCCGCGCTGACCTGGTCGGCCGGTCGGGTTGGATCGTCGGCCGGAAAATCATCCGGATTGATGTCTTTGCGCCACAACTCAAGGTTCTCACGCGCGCCAAAAGGCACCGAGCCGCCGGCCGGTTCGTCGGCGGAAATAGGCTGCAGCAACGAACGGAAATCAATCAGTGCCGGCGAACCGCTGCCGGGCTGACCGTATTTTGTGGCTTGATCGGCGTCAGCGATTGCCTGGTCGATGTCGATTGCGTCGGTAGCCATACTGATTCGCTCGTTTCCGTCATTCGTGAATTCGACGTCGTCTGCCGGGGCAGTGGTCTGTATTGGGGGCGAGCGGAATTGCTCGACGGGCCGAACAACCGGTTCAGGCGTTGTTTCGGACTCGGGCTCAGGCTCGTCTGGGCTGATTTCTGATCGCGACTGCGATGACACGGCATCTGGGGCAGCTACCAATGTTTGGCTCGTGTCGCCCGGATCGCCCGAATCCAAGCTGGCCATTAGCGCGGCTAAATCGTCATCGTCGGTTGAGGGTGCGGACGCTTCGTCGGCGGACCGGCTCGAACTGACGTCCGAAGTTTCCATGCTGGCCATTAGCGCGGCCAAATCGTCATCTGCCGAGCTTTCGCCAGCGGGCGGCGTGGGCGCTTCCTCGGTGGTCGCCGGTTCATCCATGCTGGCCATCAGCGCGGCCAAATCGTCATCGTCGGTTGATGACGCAGGCGCTTCAACGGCAGACTGGCTCGAACGGACGTCCGAAGTTTCCATGCTGGCCATTAGCGCGGCTAAATCGTCATCTGCCGAGCTTTCGCCTGCGTGCGGCGTGGGCGCTTCCTCGGCGGGCACCGGTTCATCCATGCTGGCCATTAGCGCGGCTAAATCGTCATCTGCCGAGCTTTCGCCTGCGGGCGGCGTGGGCGATTCCTCGGTGGGCACCGGTTCATCCATGCTGGCCATCAGCGCGGCTAATTCATCGTCCGCGGTAGAATCGGCAGAATCATCGGCACTCGGCGCAGCCGGTGCATCAAGACTGGCCATCAGCGCCGCGAATTCGTCGTCCGCGGCCGTCGGGTCGGTCGGCGCATCTGCCGTTGGGCTGGAAAACGGGTTGTCGTCGTCCGTGGTCGCCGCACCGTCGCTGGCCTGACCGGAATCGTTTTCGTCCGCCGGATTTTCGTCGCTGGCGGCCGCGGGCTGCGTGGACCGCTTTTCGGCCGTTTGATACGCGCCTTCGCTGCGCTGCTTGCCGGGCGAAGTCACTGCGCCGCCGGTGGTGTTGACCGCCATGCCGTAACGCGGCGCGGACAGCGGAGCGGCGACGCCGGCAGCTTGCTGCCACGGACCGGCCAAATCTTCGCCATCGGCCAAGAGCGGGCGAATGCGGCCCAACTCGATGGCGTCGCGTCCGCGAATGGCCAGCACCGGCATCACGCCGACATCCACAACTGTTTGGGCCACCGACGAGGCGAATCGCACCTCAGTGGTGATGCCAACTTCGTCGCCGTCCGCATCGCGGGCTGCGTGGATCGGCATGCCATCCAATTGCAGGCGGCTGGTGCGGGGTCGAAAGTCCCAGCCTTGCGCAGTGAAGTTTTGCGCTAACAGCGCGGCCAGCGCTAAGGCCGGACTGCCCCAGAGATACTCGTCATTTGCCCCGCTGGATTCTTCGAAATCGAATGCTTCGACTGAGCGATAATTCGCGCCGAACGGCGGTCGCAGCAAAAAGCCGGGCGTGGCAAGTCCTAAGTAGGTGGCGGCCGGCAGGTCGCGCAGCTCTTGCCAGTCGGTTTTGAGTTCTCCGCTGAGTTCGAATTCTGCCGTTAGGATTTCCGCGGACACGCCGGCGAGTAGCGGCGCGCCGGCAACGGCTGCAATGCGTGCTGCCCGACCAAAAAGCTGTGCCGTTTCCGTGCTAAGACCAAATTCCGGATAGAGCACCGTCAGCGCGGCCCAGGGCAGCGGTATCGATTTGTCGGCCGGTTGCTTAACGAGCCAACCGTAGATTTGCGTTGCGCTCAGGTCGTCGCCGCTGGTCAAGTCAGCGGCAAATTCTGTCGCTGTCAGATCAAACAGCACGACTTCGATGGTTTTGATTTTGTCCGTTCGCCGCAGCAGCCATTCCGCACCGCGCCAGGCGGCTTCCAGGGCTTTGTAGTCGGGGTGATGTAGCAATTGCCGCATCAGCAGCGTGGCAACTTCTCGGTCGTCGCGGCGATCGTCGATTTCATCGACTTGCCGAATGATCGCGTCGGGATGAAACGAATCCAATTCGTCAAACGACAATTCGGCGGTGACCGCGCCGCCATCAATGGGCACCTGCAACTTCGGTGCAAGTTCCGCGAGAACTTCGTCCAGACGATCGAAGTTAATGGCGATTGGCCCGCGGCCACTCAGTTGACCAGGCGAAGATTGCTCGCCCCGGTTGCCGCGACCGCTGAAATCACCGATCAGCGCAATCCGAAACGGAGTTTCCGTCTCGGGATTGGCCCAAGTTGGCTGCTGGCTCGAAATTTCGCCGAAGTTCAGCACAGGTCATCTACGCGTTGGGGGAGATCGACGCAAACGAATAACCGGAGTCATCGGATCATGGCGCCCAAGCGGAGTGCGATCCGCTGGGCGCTGTGAATCCCAATGCTTGGGTCTATCGAACTTTTCAGATGCCGATCAGCGGCTTTAGCCAACCGACGACGGTTACACGATCTATGCCGGTTTTAACGACAGGATGCATTACGTTTGCAAGCGATGCTTGCCAAAGTTTAACGCTGTCCGGGTCTCGTGGCCGAAGCAACCGCACTTTGCGCGCGGATGAAGGCAACATCATCTGAACTCAGGCGCTCGGTCGGAACGGTCGAGAACTTGCCGTTGTCTTTCAGCAAGCGAACTTTGCCGTCCAACACTTCGACCAGTTCGGCGCGAACCTGGAACGCGCCGGTGTTATCGGTCCAAGTGCGAATCCGGCCAGACTCGACTGCCTTATTGGCCGGGGCGAATGGATCGTCGTCAATCGGATTCTTTTTCGGAATCGCGGGCGGAACTGGCGGTTGGGGTGGCATTGGTTGAACGTCTGGTGGCGTCGGATCGGCGGGCAAAACGGGTTTGGTTTCGAGCGGTCCCGGCATAGGCGGTATCGGCGGTTGATCGCTGGGGCTGCTCGGGCGCGTGGCCGGCGGTGTGTTGATCGGCTGCGAAGGCGCAGTGACAGTGGTCGTGGTTGGCGCTGCCTGGCATGCACCGCAAGTGGGCTGTGGCGCGCAGGCCATTTGGCAGCAACTCGTCGTCTCCACGCATTGCGGCGCACACGGTGTGCAGCATTCTTGACGGCAATGGCCAAAAAGTCGGCCGGCGAGCGCCGCGTCGACGCTCAGCAACAACGCGAGCCCCCAGATCAGTGTCAATCGGGCGATGCGTAACATGAGATGCTCCTCGAAACAAAAGATGTGATGACAGGCTGCCTGCAGGATCGTCCTCGTTTGTCAGGCTAACAAATAAGCATGCGGAAGTCAAAATACCGCGACTGGGCAGTTCGGGCGGCCTGCATGATTGCAAGGCGCTAGTCGACATGCGCCGCGGTTTCGGAATTTCAGAAGTCTGCGGTGAATTGCAATTACCGCTGGGCTAACCGCTGACCCTGCGAGGAGTGTACAGCGTGCGGACGTCGATGACGTGCATGCCGGCACCACGAGCCGACTCGATACCGGGGTTGGTGTCTTCGTAAGCCACGCACTGCGTGGGCGAAACGCCCAGGCGACGGGCCGCTTCGAGAAAAATATCCGGGTGCGGTTTGTGTCGCGTGACATCTTCGCAGCAGACGACGGCGTCGAACCAATCCAGACAGCCCAGGTGCGTGAGAATGCCTTCGCAAATGCGGCGCATGCCGCCGGTGGCGACGGCCAACGGCCTACGGCCACGCTCTTGCCGCGCGATGGCCAGCACGGGTTCTACGGCCTGGACGCGATGCAACATTTGCTCGAAACAGGCTTCTTTGTCGTGCGTCAGTTGGGTGGGGTCCACATCCAAACCGAATTCTTGCACGACCCACTGCGAGACCTGTTGCGACGGCCAACCGCCCATGGCGTAAAATCGATCTTCCGAAAAACTGACGCCCAGCGGCGCAATGGTAGCCACCCAGGCTTCATAGTGCGGCGGCATGGTGTCCGCCAGCGTGCCATCGCAGTCAAAAATTATTGCGTACGGTTCCTGCACGTGCGACCTCGATCCATTTACGGGGGTAAAACTCGATTTTATCCTTATGCATGCCGTCGGCAAACCCCGGCGATTTTCAGCGATCTGTGTGAAAATGCGATGCGTCGCCGGCTGGCCGCTGCTAAAATGCTGACGCAATTTTAACGAAGAAATCGCATCCGATGTCGGCCACGATCGGAACTTTGCGGAGCGACCGGCGTTCATTAGATATTCAGCAGGTTGCGAGAGTTGACCCCATTGGCGGCCGATCGACTTTGCCAGAAATGGATAACCACACCTTGATTCGCAATTGTCGCTGGACGTTCACGATTTTTCTGGCGCTTTCGATTTCCGGCTGCGGCTCGAGCGGTGGTCCGCAGCGGATGGGGCTCAGAGGCACGGTGACCAACAGCAAAGGCGAGCCCATCAATGGCACAATTTCGATCACGCCGGTAAAAGGCACGCTCGGTCCGGTGGCCAATGCGACAATCTCGGGCGGGCAATACGAATTTGATCGTTCGTCAGGGCCGTCGGCCGGACCACATCAGGTTATCATCAAGCGGATGATTCCCAAGGGCGATCAGTTGGCCAACCGAGATCAAGTCAAGCCCGTAGGCGGCGACAAAAAGGCCCAGGCCGACGCCCGCGCGGAGTGGAACTTGAAGTTGGATTTGCCAGCAGCAGGCCAAGAACGCTACGATGTCAAGTTAGATCCTTAAGTCCGAAGCGGCCTGACGTTGCACGAGCCTCCCGTTACCCGTGGCTACGAGCGAATGAACATGCGTTGCAAACACGATTCGCGATTGGGCTTTACGCTGGTTGAATTGTTGGTGGTGATTGCCATCATTGGCATGTTGACGGCGCTGTTGTTGCCGGCGCTACGCGGCGCGCGCGAAACGGCTCGGCAGATGCAATGCAAGAATAACATGCGGCAGTACGGCATTTCGATCGCCGCGTATCATGAGCAAAACGGCACCTTTCCGATGGGCAACGTGCCGAAGCGCTGGTGGGGCTTTCAAGCCCGATTGCTGCCCTTCCAAGACCAGGAAGCAATCTATGACATGATCGATTTCAAGTATCTGCCCGACTGTTTTAAGATGAGCAACTCCAAGGAAGACGTGCCGGACACGGATCCCGGCAACCGGGTTCTGCCGATCGACAGGTGTCCCGACGATCAAAATGCCGGCAAGATCTGGTATGCCTACACCGGTTATGGCCGTCACGGCTGCACGAGTTATCTGGGGGTCATGGGCACGTCGCCGACCGCCAACGACGGAGTGTTTATCTCGGGAAAGAAAGTCGCGGAAAACGAAATCACCGACGGCGACAGCAACACGATTTTTATGGGCGAGCGGGGCATCCCCGACAGCCTGCTGTGGGGTTGGCCCTATTGCGGTTTCGGCGACGGCACCGGCAACGGCGACAATCTTTGCAGCACTCAGACCGGCCTGTCTAACGGCTTGCCAGACGGCAACCACACGACGCACTTTTGGAGCTACCACCCTGGCATTGCCAATTTCTTATATGGCGATGGTTCCGTGCGACCGATTGGTTACGATGTTGACTTTGCGGTATTTCAGGCGCTCTCGACACGTGCTGGTAAAGAACCGGTCGCAGTGCCTTGAGCGAGACGATCACGGCTTTGTCCGTGCCCGCCCAACGTATCTCACACACGCGTTGAGGCTGTGGGTGACATCTCGATTTTCGCTAGCAACCTGCGGTGAACCGCGCGGGTATGGAGCGAAATCGGGGTAGAACGGATTGGCGAGTGGCGTTACCATTCGCCCCGGCTTGGCCGCGAACCCGATTCGCCGCCGCGTGTCTTAAGTATCGAATGACTAAGTCCTTGGAGTGCTTCAACTGATCCGATGATTGCCCCTGTACGTACCGCTGTCGCGCCACGCATAACCAGCCCGGACGCAAAAACCAAGCAGTTGAAAACCACCAACGCCCAACTGATCTGCCGGATGTTGGCGCTCGGCTGGCGCTATCGCGCCGGCAGCTTGCTGGTGCTCGCGCAGCAATGCACTTTGGTGTTATTGACGCTGGCTCAACTTGGCCTGGCGGGTTTAGGCATTGATGTGTTGCGTCGCAGCGCTCAGCCGGATGTTACGGTTAATTGGCCGCTGGGCTGGCAACCTCCGGCGAGCTGGGGCACGTTGGCACAGGTGGAGTTGATTGCCGCTGGCATTCTCATCTCGGCAATTTCGTTTTCGCTCATGCGTTATTGGTCGATCGTTTCGGCGGCGGTGCTGATGCAGCGATTGGTTGTGCAACTGCGCACCGATGTGTACGACAAGCTGCAGCGCTTGAGTTTTCGGTTTTTCGACGCCAATCAAACCGGTTCGATCATCAACCGCGTGGCAGGCGACGTGCAAGCCGTGAGGATGTTTGTCGATGGCGTCATCATCCAGGTGCTGAGCACGCTACTATCGCTGGGATTCTTTCTGGCTTACATGTTTTCGATGCATGTGCCGCTCACGCTGGCCTGCTTGGCGACCACTCCGCTATTGTGGGTTGGCTCGGTGATGTTTTCGCGCGTCGTCCGCCCGGCTTATCAACGCGCTAGCGAATTGGGCGACGCTTTGATCCTGCGGCTGTCGGAAAATTTTCAAGGCATTCACGTCGTTAAAGGTTTTGCCCGCGAGGCTGACGAGATCTCGCGGTTTGCCGAAGCCAATGGCCAGGTGCTGCAGCAAAAGTCGAACATCTTCAGAAAGATCAGCATTTTTCAACCCATCATGGGTGGGCTGACGCAACTCAACATGATGATTTTGTTGGCTTACGGCGGCTATCTGGTTATTCATGGCCAACTGGCGCTCGGATCCGGAATGTTCGTGTTTGCCAATCTGCTCACGCAGTTCGCCAACCAAGTCGGTCAGGTAACGAACATCGCCAACACCATCCAAACCAGTTTGAATGGCGCGCAGCGGGTGTTCGAGGTGCTCGACGCGCCGGAGGAAGTCGAAAGTCCAAAAATTCCGATTCGTCCCGCGCGGATTGCCGGCGAACTGGAATTCCGCAGCGTGGATTTCAGCTACTTGCCCGAACACTCGATTTTGAGCGACATCAGCTTCTGCGTCAAACCTGGGCAATGCGTGGCGATTGTCGGTTCCACAGGCTCCGGAAAAAGTACGCTGCTGAGTTTGATTCCGCGCTTTTACGACTGCACCGGCGGTTGCGTGCGGATCGATGGCGTTGATGTTCGCGATTGGGACCTGAAGCAACTCCGCCGCTCGATTGGGCTGGTGTTTCAAGAAAGCTTTCTGTTCAGTAACACCGTGGCGGCCAACATCGCTTTCGGTCATCCCGATGCGACACCGCAAGCGATCGAGGAAGCGGCGCGGGTGGCCTCCGCGCACGAGTTCATCATCGACATGCCGGACGGTTACGACACGCTGATTGGCGAGCATGGCTGCAATCTGTCTGGCGGTCAGCGTCAGCGATTGGCGATTGCCCGCGCGATGCTGTTGAAGCCGCCGATTTTGCTGTTGGACGACGCCCTGGCGGCCATCGATCCCGGCACGGAGCACGAAATCATGCAGGCCATGGATCAAGCCATGCAAGGTCGCACCACGTTCATCGTGGCGCACCGCCTGAGCACTTTACGGCGGGCCGATCTGGTGATTGTGCTGCATCAAGGTCGAATTGTGCAGCAAGGCACGCACGAACAATTGATGCGCGAGGCGGGGCACTATTTACAATCCGCGCGAATTCAAATTGCGCCGGAAGCCGCCGGAAAGAATTCGCCTCGACGGCGCGCCGGTTAGCGTGGCCCCGGTGACGATCGACGGGCTGTCGCGCGGATCGTCGCCGCAATCGAATGCAATCACGACCATTTAAATAGGTTTCTGATGAATCGAAACGCTTCACTCGTTCGACTGAATGCTCGCGAAGAGCGCGAGGATGACGCGCGCCCGTTGCAGGTGGGTTTGATTCTGCGATTGATGTCGTACACGCAAGCGGTTGCTGGAAAACGCAACTGGCTGTTTTTGCTGGTGCTGCTGCGCGCCATTCAACTGCCGGCGCTTACCTGGGTGACGGCCGCAGTCATCAAAGGCCCCATCTCGCGCGGCGATTGGCAGGGCACGTTGTGGGGCATGGCCGGCTTTGGACTGCTGGCGCTCTCCACGCAACTGGTGATGCATTTTCGCCAACGGTATGCGCTGGAACTCGGCGAAACCGTGGTTCACGACCTGCGCCAGAAGATGTTTGCGCATTTGCAGTCGATGCCAATGAGCTTCTTTCATCGCACCAAGCTGGGGCGCGTGATCAGCCGGATGTCGTCGGATATCGAAGACGTCCGCGTGGGCGTGCAAGAAGTTCTGTTTGTGAGCCTGGTGCAGATTGGCAACATGGCCGTGGCCGCGGCGTTCATGCTGTGGTACGACGCCACACTGTTTCTGCTGGTGATTGGACTGCTGCCGGTGCTGTGGACGGTCAATCATTTTTTTCATCGCAAAATGAGCGTCGCGCTCCGTCAGATGCGCGATTCGTTTAGCCGGGTGACGGCCACACTGGCCGAATCGGTCAACGGCATTCGCGTGACGCAAAGCTTCGTGCGGCAAGACGTCAACGCCCGGCTGTTTGGCGACCTGGTCAGCGATCACTCGCAATATAATTACGAAGTGAATCGCGCGCAAGGACAATTCTTGCCGCTGCTGGATTTGAACAACCAGGTTTTTGCCGCGGCGCTGCTGGTGGCCGGCGCGTGGCAATTGCTGCGGCCCGGCGCGACGACCGATGTTGGCGATTTGATTGGCTTTTTATTGATGGCCAATATGTTCTTTTCGCCAATTACCACGCTCGGCAATCAATACAACCAAGCGCTCACGGCCATGGCCGGCGCCGAACGCGTTTTCCGACTGTTGGATAGCCCGCCCGAGTGGCACGATGCAGAATCGGCCGGCGAATTGCGAATCGACGACGATGCGCACGCCGAGCATTGCGGGTTGAGCGTGGAATTCCGCGATTTGACTTTTGGCTACGATCCCCAGCGGCCCGTGCTACACAACATCAATTTCAAAGCCCGCGCCGGCGAGACGATTGCGCTGGTGGGGCACACGGGCAGCGGCAAAACGTCGATCATCAATTTGCTCGCCAAGTTTTACTTGCCAAACTCCGGCCAACTGCTGATCGATGGCACGGATGTCCGCGAAATTACCACGCCATCGCTGCGGCGACACGTGGCGATGGTCTTACAGCAGAACATTCTGTTTACCGGCACCGTCCGCGACAACATTCGCTTCGGCCGACCGGATGCCAGCGATCAAGAAGTGATCGACGTCGTGTCGCAACTCGACTGCCTGGATTTGATCGCCGACTTGCCGGACGGCTTTGATACCAAGATTGGCGAGCGCGGCGGTAACCTGTCGCTTGGGCAGCGGCAAATCATCTGCTTTGCCCGCGCGCTGCTGATCGATCCGCGGATTCTGATTCTCGACGAAGCCACCAGCAGCATCGACACGCTGACCGAAGCCCGCGTGCAAGCGGCGCTTTTGAAATTGACGGTTGGCCGGACGAGTTTCATCATCGCGCATCGGCTCAGTACGATTCGCCACGCCGACCAAGTGCTGGTTTTGGATCAAGGCGAAATTGTGGAGCGGGGCACGCACCAGCGATTACTCACCACCGGCGGCGTTTATGCCGGCCTGCATCAGCGCTTTGTACAAGCGGCCTAATTCCGCGAAAGTAGTCAGCGTGCGATGCAAGTTGCCGGTCTGGCTCCGCCGTTGGCGACGCTGCCAGCGTCGGCTGAGTTGGCGCGATTGAAAATCTGCACACATTCCGCGATCTACCGACGCAGGCTACGTCGGCTACGAGCTACCGTTCGCCTCCCGCCGTTGGCGACGCTGCCAGCGTCGGTTGAGTTGGCGCGATTGTAAATTCGTCCGCACATTCCGCGATCTACCGACGCAAGCTACGTCGACTACGAATTAGCAATCCGCACTCACGGATCAGCGGGCTTCTTACGCCAATCGTCAGTTAGCCACCCGACCAGACCGCATTTCGAACCATCTTTATGAAATCGATCAAACGCTGAAGAAAACTGCCAATGTTCTGCGCTTCGGCATAAACCCGCGCGAACCGGATTCGCGTTAACGTAATCCACGATCCGCTCCAATTCCTCAACGTCACGGACCCAATGATCGAATGACTCTCTCTGCCAGAAAGCGCCGAATCGCAACAAATATTGATTCGCTCGGTTGGCGGTGTAACTCTTCAGGGCGTGCATGATTTTGCTCAATGGCCCAAGCCGATCGTCCGTTTCAATGTCCTGAGTTGCGCAGCCATGCCGAAATTGCGAAACCATTGCTCGCCGTTCATTCGACCGTTGATCCGATTCGAATGGCTGAATAATGAGATGCACGTGATTTGGCATGATGCTGTATGCGAGTAACTGATAAAGCGATGCATGGTGGTGATACAGATTCTCGCGAATTATTTCAGCCACGGCAGAAATTGCCAGCCATCGCGGACCGGTCGAAGTATCAAGCCGACGATCATATTTCCGAAACATGATCTTGTGTATTTTCTCGCGTTCCCGATTCATGTCCAAACGCTCCGAAGGACATTTCGCTAAACGTTGGATGCGCTCCACGCGGAGTCGCTGCTGCACGTTCGCAGGAATACTTCCCGCCAAACGGTAGGTAATGAAGTGAGGAACGACCGAAAAATAACTTCCTCTGAGTGAGACGCCCGCTGCTCGTGATAGCGCGCGTCGACCCGAACGAAAAACGGAAGTTATTTTTCGGTCGTTCCTGAGCGAATCCTGGCATGTACCAATGGGGCAAGTCACCGCGAGTAATTTGCTCGCTCTTGTGAGAATTCTCAGTCGAACTCAGTTGAATTTACATTTTTAGTTGAACGAGGTACGCGCCCTCCAGACGTGTCTCACGACGGATCATGATAACGATCGCAGTTGGTGGAATCCACCGACGCAGGCTGCATCGGCGACGAGGCACAGTCAGTTAGACGCGGTAGGCTGCTGGCCGAAGATTCGCTCAATCGTTTTAAAACGATAATCGAAAATCTGTTCGAGCGATCGACGTACGAATAGCGGGTGCGTGAGCTGCCCCAGGATGCCGAAGCGGATTTGATATTCGACGCGATCCTCGATCAGCGTGCCGCCATCGACGGCCGTAAACGTGTGCGTGTGATGCCAACGTGCGTAGGGCCCGCGGAGTTGCGTGTCGGCGAAGCGGTGCGGGGGTTCGAAGCTTTCGATCAGCGTTTGCCATTTCATCGGAATGCCAAACAGCTTGATGCGATAGTCGATCACCACACCGGCCGCCATTTTAATCGGCAGCGGCGTGAGAATTTTGAACTGCACGAACTCCGGCGTTAGCGCTTCGAGATTACCAGCGTCCGAAAAAAATGCGAAGACTTCATCCACAGGGCGCGGTACGAATTGCGTCCGCTGGAGCTCGTAGGTTTTGGCCATGTTGTTTTCTGGTTAAGCCGCGTCGGGATATTTGCCGGCTGCCAGCACCTGCAGCACATTTTGAACGGCCAAGTCGATATCGGTGTACTGGAAATGAAAACCAGACGCCAGCGCCACACGTGGTTCAACACGTTGCGAGGCGAACAGCACCTGCGCGAACTCGCCGAAGGCCAATCGTAATGCAAAATACGGCACTGGAAACAGCGTGGGCCGGTGCAGTGCCCGCCCCAGCGCCTTAGTGAATTCAGCATTGGTGATAGGTCGAGGCGCGGTGGCGTTCATGGCGCCGGAAATTGACGTGGTTTTGACCGCGTGCAGTAACATGCCCACGAGGTCGTCTAAATGGATCCAGGCCATCCACTGCTTGCCGAGTCCCAGCGTTCCGCCAACGCCAATTCGAAACGGCGGCAACATTTTATCGAGCGCTCCGCCCGGTCCCAGCACCAAGCCAATCCGCGGATGCACCACGCGAATGCCGGCCGCTTGCGCGGGCTGGGCGGCGTCTTCCCAGGCGATGCAAACTTTTGCCAGGAAATCGTCGGCGGGCGGCGAACTTTCCGTCAGTACTTCGTCACCGCGCGAGCCGTAATAGCCTACGGCCGAAGCGGAGACCAACAACGACGGCTTACTGGGCAGTTCGGCCATCGCGCGGGCCAAGTTGGTGGTGCCGATGGTGCGGCTTTCCAAAATCTTCTGCTTTTTGGCCGCGTTCCAACGTCCTTCGGCCACGCTATCTCCGGCGAGATGGATCACTGTGTCAACGCCGGCAAACGCTTCGCGGGGCGGCGGACCTGCCATGGGATCCCAGCGGAAGACTTCCGGATTGAACTTGGCGAGCGATTTTTTCGCCCGGTCGATATCTCGGCTCAGAACAACGGGCCGCTCAAGTTTGCTCAACAGTCGGCGTCCGACAAAGCCGGTTGCCCCGGTAACAAGTGTTCGCATGAAGTCGTCTGCCTATCGCGGGATGAAACTGCAATCGCAACGTTTGATTACGTTGACGCGGGCAAGCTGAAATGTAGCCTATTCTCGGCCGAATGCCGGCGGCATTGCGTCGTGAAAGCCGCCCCACGCGGCTGCCAGCCCATAAGCTAAGCTTTTTTGCCGTGAGTTGTGCAGAGCGACCGTCACGCTAACCGCATGCGGCATCAATTGTTAACTGCGAGGACCGCACATGTCAGCCAAAACGTCGAAAATCTACTACGCCAAGCCGCTGATGTCGTTCGTGCCCCGGCTAACCGATACGTTCGGCATTATCGGCAGCGTGCTGCTGATTGCCTATAGCCCTGCGCATGCGATTTCGGAAGATGTTTGGCTGGCGGCGGCGGTGGGCGTGGCCGTCTATTATTTGTCGGCGGAAGTGACCGGGCTGTTCCGTAGTTGGCACGGCGTGAAGGCCGAAAAAGAAATTGCTTGCGCGCTGCTCACTTGGTGCGTCGCAGCGCCGCTCTTGTTGCTGCTGGGATTTTTGACCGGAAAACTCGAGTCCTGCCAGAGCGAACTGACGCACTGGGGACTAGTGCGTTGGCTGTTGATTGCGCCCGCCATGGTGGCTGGCTTGAGAATTTTTTATCGCTTGTTTCTCCGGATGTTACGGCTGCGCGGAGTGAACTCCCGCGGATTTGCCATCATCGGCGCCAATGAACTCGGCTTCCAATTGGCCCGTAATATCGATAGCTCGCCGCAGATGGGCTTGAAATTGGTCGGGTTTTTCGACGATCGCCCCGCCGCGAGACGCGAAACGGTGCCCAGTGAAGTGGGCCAGTGCCTAGGAAATCTCGACGATCTGCAGCAGTTGGCCAAAGACGGCACGGTGCATATCATTTACATCACCCTGCCACTGCGGGCCGAACAGCGGGTGAAAGCCGTGCTGCAGCGATTGGCCGACACCACAGCCTCGGTCTATCTGGTGCCGGACTTCTTCGTGTTCGAATTGCTGCATTCGCGCTGGACGAACATTGGCGGACTGCCGGCGGTTAGCATTTTCGAAACGCCCTTTTACGGCGTCGGTGGGGCTATCAAGCGAGCCACCGATTTTATGCTTTCGATTTTAATTCTGCTGATGGTTTCGCTACCGATGCTGGTGATCGCAGCGGCCATCAAACTCACTTCGCGCGGGCCGGTGTTTTTTCGACAAAAGCGTTACGGGCTCGATGGACGTCCGATCGACGTCTGGAAGTTTCGCAGTATGCGAGTGATGGAAAACGGTGCCGCGGTCACGCAAGCCAAACAAGGCGACCCGCGAGTCACTCCGCTGGGCGCGTTTTTGCGGAAATCCTCGCTGGACGAATTGCCGCAGTTGTTCAATGTGCTCGAGGGATCGATGTCTTTGGTCGGGCCGCGCCCGCACGCCAACGCGCACAATGAGGAATATCGCTCGCAAATTCAAGGCTACATGTTGCGTCACAAGGTCAAGCCGGGCATCACCGGTCTGGCGCAAGTCAGCGGTTGGCGGGGCGAGACCGACACGCTCGACAAAATGGCCAAGCGCGTGGAGTGCGACCACGCTTACATCCGCGATTGGTCGCCCTGGCTGGATCTCTCGATCCTGTTCCGCACGATCTTTACGGTGCTCAAGCGGCAGAACGCATATTGAGCGCGAGTTCGTCGACCGAAATCCGATCGTCGCAGTCCTCGCACACGGCCAGCAGCCGCCGAACGATCGCACCATTTGCGGCAGTTGAAATTGCATCCCTACCGTGACAGCAGCATAATGATGGCCTGCCGGCATGAGCTGCATGCGCTTCGTTTTGCCCGCCGGCTGGTCTTTGAGGGGGTGCTTTTCATGCGTTGGATTTCCCGCAATCGCGGTGCCGTCGTTGCGCGTGTCGCCGCGGCTTGCGGATTGATGCTGCTGGTTGCGATGCTGCTAGGCAACTTCCGAATTTCGACCGCCGCGGATCAGGCAGGTGGCGTCGAGAAAGCGGAAGCGAAAAAGGATGACGTCAAGAAGCCCGCGCCGAGGCCAGACTCGCCCGAGATTCCCCACGCGCAAGAAAAGCCGGTCGGTCCGCCGCTGTCGCCGCAGGAAGCCATCAAAAAGATGGTTGTGCCGGAGGGTTTTACCGTCGAACTTGTCGCCAGCGAGCCGGATATCGTCAACCCGGTGGCAATGACCATCGACGAGCGCGGACGTTTTTGGATTACGGAAAGCCTCGAGTATCCACGGCATTCGGCCGGTCCAGGCCAGGACCGCGTAAAAATTCTGGAAGACACGCAAGGCAACGGAAAGATCGACAAAATCACGGTATTTACCGAGGGCTTGAACATCCCTTCGGGCGTGGCCGTTGGGTATGGCGGCGTGTGGGTCGCCAACGCGCCGGACATTTTGTTCTACAGCGACATGGACCACAACGATCAGGCCGACAAGCAGGAAGTTGTGGCCACCGGTTTTGGCCGGGCCGACACGCACGAGCTGCCCAATTCGCTGACCTGGGGTCCTGACGGTTGGCTGTACGGTTGGAACGGCGTGTTCAATCCGAGCCATGTGAAGCAGGGCGGCAAACAGTTCGATTTCACCTGCGCCCTGTTTCGAATCCATCCCAAGACGCACGAATTCGAACTGTTCTGCGAAGGCACGAGCAACCCTTGGGCGATTGCCTTCGATCCTCAAGGCAATGCGTTTTGCAGCGCGTGCGTGATCGACCATCTCTGGCATTTGACGGAAACCGGATATTACCATCGCCAAGGCGGAGCGTATCCGCCCTACACCTGGGAACTCGGTTCGATCGTCAAACACAAACATCAGCAGGCCGCCTATTGCGGACTGCTGTACCTCGACAGCGACAGCTTTCCGATCAAATACTGCGACAAACTGCTGATGGGCAACATTCACGGTGGTGCCCTCAATATCGATTCGCTACGGCGAAACGGCGCCACGTATACGGCCGAAAGCGAGAGCGATTTTCTGACCGCCAACGACGCCTGGTTCATGCCGGTGGCACAAAAGATTGGCCCCGACGGCTCGCTGTATGTGCTGGACTGGTACGACAAATACCACTGTTACCAGGACGCCAATCGCGACGCGGCCGGCATCGATCGCGAGCATGGCCGGCTGTACCGCATTCGGTATAAAGACACGCCGCACACCCGGCCGTTCAATTTAGGCAAAGAGTCGGACCAGCAACTGATTGCCCGGCTGAGCAGCGCGAATATCTACTTTCGCGAAACGGCCCAGCGACTGCTCACCGAACGCGACAAAGCTGAGACGCGCCCGTTGCTGGAAAAACTGGTGCTGGACGACTCCGCGCCGCATAAGGCGCGGATGC
Organism: Pirellulales bacterium; assembly: GCA_038205115.1. Taxonomy (GTDB): domain Bacteria; phylum Planctomycetota; class Planctomycetia; order Pirellulales; family JBBRCE01; genus JBBRCE01. Next base: position 25,067 of record JBBRCE010000006.1, on the reverse strand, counting down.
ACGCCTTGTGGGTGCTGGTGAGTAGCGGCCGGCTGGATGCAGCTTTTCATCAAAAACTGCTTGCCCATGCGGATGCCTCGCTGCGGGCATGGGGCGTGCGTGCCGCCGGCAACTTCAAAAAAGTCGATCCGCCGATTCGCACGCGAATCGCCGCGATGGCCACAGACAGTTCGCCCGACGTGCTGGTACAAGTGGCAATTGCGGCCCGCAAGATCGAAGGGCTAGACGCCGTTGACCTGCTGACCAGCGTGGTGATTGCCGGCGGCAACGATCCATTGATTCCGCACATCGTCTGGCAAAATCTGCAGCCGCTGCTGGACGACCACGCCGATCAGTTTTTGGAATTGGTCAAACGGGTCGACTTGAAAACTACGCCCGGCCTGGCAGCGATGATGCCGCAGGTGGCCAAGCGGTTGCTGGTGCGGAAGCCAAAGTGAATTTCAACGTTGCCGATGCCGCTAGCGTTGGTAACGCGGCGCACGAAACGACTGCTTGCAATTTCAAATCCGGATCGATTGCACAAATGCAACTTTGCGAACTGACGCTGGCTACTCCGGCCGAAAATCTGGCGCTGGACGAAGCCTTGCTCGAGCTTGCCGAACTGCTGCCGGTTGGCGACCAAGGCGAAGTGTTGCGGTTGTGGGAATCGCCGCAGCCGTTGGTGGTGCTGGGTTCGTCATCCAAAGCGGGCGTGGAGGCCAACACCGACGCTTGCGCGGCTGCGGAGATTCCGATCTTGCGTCGCCCCAGTGGCGGCGCCGCCATCTTGGCGGGGCCTGGATGCTTGATGTATGCCGTAGTGCTGAGCTATGAGTCTCGCCCCGCGTTGCGCAGCGTGGATGCGGCCCACCACTTTGTGCTGCAAACCATCAGCCACGCGCTACTGCCGATGTCGCCCGAGGTTCGTCGCGAAGGCACGAGCGACTTGGCAGTCCGCGGCGTCAAGTTTTCTGGCAACGCCCTGCGCTGCCGGCGCAGGCATTTTCTTTATCACGGCACGCTGCTGTACGATTTTCCGTTGGAATTGATCGAGCAGTTTTTGGGCACGCCGCCGCGACAGCCGGACTACCGCGCCGGTCGCGATCATCGCCGGTTTGTGGGCAATTTGCCAATCTTGCCGGCCAATTCGCCCACCGGAAGCGACGCTCAGGAAGTCATCGAACCGGCCGGACCGCGTGATCCCGGCGGCCAAATCCGCGCGGCGCTGGCGCAGGCGTTTGCCGCCGATCAGCCGGTTGCCAATTGGCCACGCGAGGCCGTGGCGCGGCTGGTTAGCGAGAAATATTCGCAGCCCAGTTGGAATTTGCGGTATTGATCAGGCCGCTGGCACGCCAGCCTTTTTTGCTCAACGCTACTTCTTGTCGCGCGACGTGACCATGATCTTGTGAATGATAAACCGCGAGCCGTTGGAGCCGATGAAGAATTTCCCGGTGTCGGGCGGCGCCCACTCGGTCGGTACGGCCGGAAAATCGTCTTTCGTGAGCTGCCGGAAAATTTCCTTGCCGTCGGCCGTGACTCGTAAGCCGGCGGAAATCACTTGGAAGACCAAAGTTACCGGCTTCTTGATCGGCAGCACGTTTTGCTGGTAGGCGTTGACCGCATCGAGGTCCAAACCGCTGATTGTGTCGGATTTGTCGACCGTAAACATCGTTTGCTTGCCATTGCGGACGAGTCCCACGAGTAATTCCTTGGCGTTCGCTTCGCGTTCGACGATCATCGTCAGATCGTATTCAGCCGGCGGTTTGAGCGAGAACTGCAGCAGCGCGTTGGGCAAACTCGGCGTGACCAATGCGTTACTTTTATTGAATCGCCAAGTTTGCTTGACCGACGCTTCGGCCGGATCGAGTGTCAGCAACAGGCTCCGTGCGCAGTCCGGAATTTTCAGATCGATTTCACCGGTCGCGATGGGCGCCGATGCCGACGACGCACCCGCGCCGATTGCCGCCACGCCGCCGGAGCGCGCGCCGGGCGCTAAGAGTTTGGGAATCGGCATTTTGCCGGGTTTGTTGTTGTCTTCGTCAAACTGGCTGTTGTCGCGCATGTAAGATTTGAAAGCGGCCGTCATGAAAGCATGTTTGGCCGCTTGCTCTTTATCGCTTTTGACTTGATTCTCTTTTAACGTCGCATCGAACTTAGCAATTTCGGCATCGAGTTTTTTACGCTCGCTATCACTCAGTTTCGCGGCGATATCCCGGTGCAAACGCTTCATGTCATCGACGCGGGTATCAAACTTGTGCAGATGTTCGACCATGGCGGCACACACGGCCGATTTGTACGGACTCTTACCCGTATTGAGCCAATAGATGGCCAAATCTTCATAAATCTTGGCGGCCATCAGCGGCGTTTTGGCGACGCCTTCTTCCCAAGCAGCCAAGGCTTCTTGGTCACGCTGTTTTTTTGCCAGTGTCAGCCCCAACTCGCGGTAAAAATCGCCGTTGGCCGACCCCCAGGGTTTTAAATTAATTGCCTGCGTCAGATAACCGCTGGCGACTTGGTCGGCATTGAGCGTGCGGAGGATCATCCCGACGTTGTAGTAATTGTCGGCATTGGAGGCGTCGTATTTGATGGCCAGATGAAAGAGTTCGAATGCCTCGTAACGCATATAGGCCGCTTGATCACCTTTGCGATTGTTGCTTTCCGAATAATATTTCTGCGCCAATTCAACCGCCTTGGCGGCTTTCTCTCGATCGGTTTTCCGAGCGGCCGTGGGCTGAAATTCCTCGAAGTTTAGGTCGAAAACTGGCGTGGCGAAAAACACGCCTTGCAGTTCCGACAACGTCGCGGTGTTAATGCCGATCACTTCCGAATTGTCGTTGCAGAGCGGCCCGCCGGAATTGCCATGGTTGATGGCGGCGCTGTGCTGGTAATACGCGACATCGTCTTTGAGCACCTCGACCTTGCGATCGATCTGACTGATGACGCCCGAGGTGATGGTTTTGTCGAGGATCTGATTACTGCCTGAGGCCGCTCCAGGGTTGCCGATGGCGTACACGTCCTGGCCGATTACGGCTTTGAGCCGACTGATATGGCAAGCCTGAAAGTGCGCGTTGTGTTCTTTCGGATCGATCTTGACCAACGCCATGTCTTTTTTCGGATGGAAACCGACGATCTTCACATGCTTGTATTCGACGGTCTCGTAATCCTTGCCATCTTTCGGCTTGGCGAGCGGAACATCCACTTTACAGGTAAACGGCAGCGGCGAAGCGACGACGTGCGCATTGGTGAGAATGTAGCCATCTTCCGAGACCAGCATTCCGGTGCCGGAACCTTCAGGGTTTTCTAGCCCAACCACCGCGTAGCGCATCTCGCGAAAGACTTTGGTGCCAGGGCTTTCTGCCCGCGCCGCGGCCGACAATGAACAGCCAACCGCCACAAGCAACAGCGTTACGCGAACAGCACGAATCATATGTCTTACACTCCTGTTTCGAATCGCCAGAACACTCGATGTGAATCCGCGATGGTCTTCGGTCCGACGCCGCGGCACTCCGGGCCGCTGCTTTTTATCAAACACGTCAATTATGGTACTAATAGGGGGTGAACCGCAAGAGTTCGAAAACAGAATTTCCGTCGTCGCGTCCGGCGGCCGAATTCCTACGGATTGAACCCTGCTGCTCGGTCGTCAGACCGCGGTTAATGGATAAAAGATGCTGGTTGTTTCTCGTCGCCCGGTTATAACCAACAACCGACGGATGCTGTTATCGGTTCGAGGTCTCAACATTGGAGCGCGGATCATGAACGAGTTGCCCGGCGGCCTGCCCAACATTGGCAATCGAGCGGCGACTTTTCGGCGTCGCACGTTTTTAAAACAGGCGGCGGCAGTGTCGCTGGGCGCGGCTGGCCTGCCACTGGTGGCCGGTCTGCCGGCCTACGCCTGGGATGATGCCGTCGCGATTAAGCCCGCGCCGGTCAAATCGGCCGAGTCGATGGTGAAACTGCTGCACGAGTCGCTTGATGCGGCGCAGAAGCGGCAAGTCTGTTTTGCTTGGGATCACGTCGATAAGGTCCGCGGTCTATTGCGAACGCGTTTGGAAAATAACTGGAAGATCACTAAGCCCTCGATCAAAAGCGATTTCTATACTGCCGACCAGCAAGCGCTGATTCGTAAAATCTTCGAAGGCATCACCAACCCCGATTGGCATGAGCGCTTCGATCGACAACTGAAAACCGACGTCGGCGGGTTCGGCAAAAATCAATCGATCGCCATTTTCGGTGCGCCAGAAACGGACAAGTTCGAATTCGTGCTGGCCAGCCGGCACATGACCTTGCGTTGCGACGGCCACAGCGCCGAACATGTGGCGCTGGGCGGACCAATCCTTTACGCCCACGAAGGCGAAAATCTGTACGAAAAACCGGACCATCCCAAAAACGTGTTTTGGCATCAGGCGTTGGCTGCCAACAAAATGTATGAAATGTTCGATGGCAAACAGCGCGATCAAGCGCTGGTGCTGGAGGGCATGCCCAGCGAGGAGTTGATCGGTTTTCGCGGCGCCAAAGGCAAGTTTGATGGCATTGCCGTCAACGATTTTTCGCTCGATCAGAGAAAGCACCTGCAAGCGGTGCTCAAAGTGCTGCTGGAGCCGTTGCGCCAGTCGGATCAGGACGATGTGGTGAAATGTCTGAAGGTGCAAGGCGGGCTCGACGCCTGCCATTTGGCGTTTTACAAGCAGGGCGACCTGGGCGACGATGGCGTGTGGGACAACTGGCGATTGGAAGGCCCCGCGTTTGTTTGGTATTTTCGCGGCAAGCCCCACGTCCACGTTTGGGTGCATGTGGCCAACAACGCGGCGGTTAAACTGAACTCGTTTCAGAATTCGGTCGGAGTTTAGTTTGCGGCATTAAGCCCGATCGCAGGCTGAACGGCTGGTTGCAGAATTTTCGCCAACGGCAGCGAAAAGTCGCGGCTGACTTGCACAATCCTAATGCCAGCATGATTAGTGACGCGGCGCCCGTCGAGATTGGCGTTCGCCTCGCCAAATTCACTCAGTGACTGCGGCGCGCCGACGGTGGCCGTGATGGTGAATAACAAGCTGACAGGCGTGCTGATGCCGGCCGGCGTTGCGCCGGAGTTGGAACGTTGAAACCAGGCGGCCGCCTGGCGATCCGTTTCATCGACATTCACAGCGCCGGTGCAACCTTGCGTACCATCGGCCAGTTTGGCGAGCGTATGTCGCTGTCCGTGACCGAGCCAGAGCGTCAATGCGCCGGCGCGATCAAGGTAAGTGCGATGACACGAGATACCGACTTCCGTGCCACAGGGCAGATCGCTGACAACACGGAATTTCAGCAGCGACTCAGGTCCGTCGCTCACCAGCACCACAAACTTGAATTGATCGCAAAGCAACACAGCACCAAGCGGGGCCAATCGGCGAACCAGGCAGGTGACTCGGCGCGGTTCAGGCAGAACGCGACGATTCGATCCCGAAATCAACCGCAGGTTACTCGACGTCGGTATCGTCCAAGTCGGTATTGTCGTCCGCGTCGTCCAGATGGTTTTCCAAATGATCTTGGATGAACGCCAACGCGCGGTCGTGATCTTCTTGGCGGACAATCAATTTGATTTCCAATGCGTCGATGCCGACCAGTCCGGCTTGACCTTCGCCGCCGATTTGGCAGGGAATTCCTTCGGCCTGTAACGCACCGCAGATGATTTCCGCCATGTTATTGTCGTTGGTGGAATAGACGTCGACCAGTTTGCTAGGTTCCATCGAGGGGCTCGCGGAGTGAAGTCGTTGCGGGGCTGACGCTGTGGTTTTTCGTTTGACGATTCAATTGCCGTGGCACGCGTTGAGCTTATCGACTCTCGGCGGGCCGCCGGCCGTGTGCCGCCATCCTATTCTCGCCAGCCATCTTTTTCGAGCCACTGCGCATAAGTGGTTCTCGGAATTGTGAAAAATGCGCCTTCGGTGCTGACGTAGGCGCCGAGCCCATTCATTCGCCCGACGGGTTGCAGTTGTTCGGCTCGGATGTATGGTCCCGCCGGATCGATCAATTCATCGTTGACGTGAATTGCCAGCACTTCGCCCAGGATTACGCGGCTGCGGCCAATTTCCATGGTGGTGATCTCGCGGCATTCCAGGCAGGCGGGCGAGGCGGCGATTCGCGGCACATTGACTTTTGACGACGGCGCCGTTTCCAAGCCGGCTATTTTTAACTCGTTCACGCCGGGCGGAAAAACGGTGGCGGTCAGCACCATGGCTTCGGCCAGTGGACGATTTACCACGTTGATCACAAATTCTCGCGTGTTGCGAATGTTTTGCGCGGTATCTTTGCCCGCCACGCTAGGACCGGGCAGATTGCCGACGCCAATCGCGACGATCGGCGGATCGACGCCCATGTAATTGAACGCGCTGAACGGCGCGGCGTTCAAATTGCCGACCGCATCCAAACTGGTGATCCAGGCAATCGGCCGCGGCGCCACCAGACCAATCAGCAGATTGTAGGTTTGTTTGACAGAGCATTCCGCAAGATCGAACAGCATCGGCTTTCTCGGCGGTTGATGGATTGCAAATCGCGGCAGTGAACCGATTGTAGGGCAATCTTCAGATACGCACTAAAAGCAATTGCCAGTTTGCTCCGAAACGAAGGAACTGCGAGCGAGCGCGACGCTATCGCAACGGCGGAAACTGCCTGATTTACGACATTGTCACTGACGCGGTGGTGGCGGTCTCAGGCCGTCCCATTTCGCGCAGCCAGCGGAAGTGCGAAACCAGGGCCGCGCGGAATGTGGGATGCGCAACGTACCGAATGCCAAACTCCTGGCAGGTTTCCTCCACCAGTGGGGCAATTTTTGTGTAGTGCAGATGGCAGATACGCGGAAATAGGTGATGCTCAATCTGATAATTGAGTCCGCCCACATACCAGGTCAGCAAGCGGTTCGAGCGGCCGAAGTTGGCGGTGGTCTGCACTTGGTGAACGGCCCAGGCGGCCTGAATGCGGCCCGTATTTTCGCAGGGCATGGGGAATGTCGATTCGTCGCCACAATGCGCAAGCTGGAAAACGACACTTAACGTAATGCCCTGTACGAATGTCACGCCAACATAAAAGCCAAGCACAGCCCACACGGAATGAAAGCACAACGGCACACCCCAGGCGAGCGTGAAGAACAGCAACTTGCCGCCCACGAATGCGGCCAGATCCCAGCCGCGCGGGCGACGGCAGCGATGCTCGCCAACGCGGCCAATCAGTACATCGCGAAAATCGTCGTAAACTTGCCACTTGATGGGCAACAGCCCATACAAGGCCCACAGATAGAAATGCTGTAAGCGATGAAAATTCCAGCGTTTTTGATGCGGCGAGAGCCGACCCAAAAAGCCAATGTTGATGTCGTCGTCGTGCCCGGTGATATTGGCGTAAGTGTGGTGAATGCTATTGTGTTTGCGATCCCAAATATACGAGCTGCCGCCCATCAGATCGAGCGTCAGCGCGGCCAATTTGTTGATCCAAGCCAATTCAGAGTACGCTTGATGTCCGCCATCGTGCTGAATGTTAAAGCCAATCGCCGCCATCGAAAGCGCCAGCGAAACGGCCACCGCGGCGGCAATCCACCAAGGCATGGTCACGAACACGAGCAAACCGTACGACGCCGCAAACCAGCCCAAAATCATTGCCGTCTTCAGATACATTCGCGGCAAATCGCGGCGTCGGGCGCCCGACGTTTGAAAGTATTGATCGACGCGACGGCGAAGGCGCTGATAAAAAGCGTCTTCACTGCCAAACTTCAGTTGGCCAGGCGCGGGCGATGACGTGGCAGTTTCCAAACGATGAACCTTTTCTGAAGAGTGACCGATCACGTCGCGTTGCAGCAGTGTCGCAGCTGACCTAGGCTTCGTAAATGTACCTTCGCCAGCAGCCAAGTACCGGTCGAACCTGGAGCAAGGCGATCGCGGAAGGTCGTCGTGGTTCAAGCGAAAAACTGCCAAAAAAACGGCTTGCCACACTGCTCCTTACGCTTGCAGGCCGAAGCGGCACCTAAGTCAGCGTCAGTATAGGCGTTGGCAACATGGTTGTGAATATCAGCAATTGACGATCGCGCCGGCGCATTTGCCGCAGCAGCCGGCGACTGCGGTTAAACGCAGGCAACCGGAATTGACAGCAGATCAATGCGAGCGTAATCTTTAACTGCGGACTGACCGGTCAGTCCGCTAATTCCGTTTGCCCTTTCCGGCACGAATACGATGAGTTCCAAGCCCACGCCCGCTGCCAAGCCTGGTCGGCCTTGCGACGAAAACCGTCGCGCGAGCCGCGCGGACGATATTTTAGATTGCGCTGCCACGGTCTTCGCCACGCACGGTTATCAAAATACGGAAATGCAGTTCATCGCCGATGCGGTGCAGGTCGGCAAGGGCACGATTTACAGGTATTTCCCCAGTAAGGAAGAGCTGTTTCTGAAGTCGGTCTCGCGAGGCATGGACCGCTTGCGGCAGGAAGTCGATTGCAGCATGGTTGGCACGGATGACGGACTGCTGAAAATCGAAAGAGCGATTCACGCCTATTTGGCGTTTTTTCGCAAGTTTCCGCATTACGCGGAATTGTTGATTCAAGAGCGAGCGCAGTTCCGTGACGCCAAGCAGCAAACCTATTTTGCCCATCGCGAGAACCATCGCGGCCAATGGCGCGACATGTATGCCGATCTGATTGCCGCCGGACGCATTCGCGACGTGCCGGTGCCGCGGATCATGGATGTGGTCAGCGATCTGGTCTACGGCACGATGTTTACCAACTACTTCACAGGGCAACACAAGCCGCTGGAAGAACAGGCCAAAGATCTGGTCGACATCTTATTTTTTGGCGTGTTAAGCGACTCTGAGCGTGATGCCTATTGCGGCCGGAAGACGTCCGAAATTGCAGCAGCGACGCGCACTTGCGCGATCGCAGCGGGATCTGCTCCGATCTCGACGACTGCCACGGAATGTTCGAGGGTTTCGATTCAACAGTATCGTGGCGGCTGAATTTGCCAATCGGAAGTGTATGTCCACTTTGATGATCGTGCGTGTGATGAAAACGTCTGGCTTGATGCTTGTGGCGGTTTTGCTGTTGACCGTGGTGGCTGGTTGCGAGAAAGCCCAATCGCAAACGACGCCGGCCGCAAATGGCCCACCGAAGATGCCGCCGGCCGAGGTTTTTGTCGCCAAGCCGGAGATCATGCAGTTGAACGATTTTGCCGACTACCAAGGTCGCTTAAAAGCCAAAGAATCGGTGACGGTGCAGGCGCACGTGACTGGCTTTTTGAAAAAGATTTCGTTTGCCGATGGCGCGCTTGTAAAAAAGGATCAAGTGCTGTTCGAAATCGATCCGCGCACCTACAGAGCCGATTTAGATAGCAAGGAAGCACTCCTGATGCAGGCCCAGCGACGCGGCGAGCGGCTAAAATTCGAACTCGATCGTGTTCAGTCGCTAATCGACAGCAAAACCATCAGCCAAGAAACGTTCGACCAGCGGAAATTCGATTACTTGGAAGGTCTGGCGGCGATTCAATCCCTCAAAGCCAATCGCGACGCAGCCAGTGAAATGCTCGGCTATACCGAGGTCGGCGCGCCGATCAGCGGCCGCGCGAGCAATCGCCGCGTCGACGAAGGCAATCTCGTCAAGGCGGACGAAACGGTACTGACCACCATCGTCTCGCAAGATCCCATTTATGCGGAATTCGATATCGAAGAGCAGACGTTGATCAAAATGCGGCGCCTGGCCGAAGAAGGCAAATTGCCGGCCGATGGGAAAATTTCCGGCGTGCAGTTGGCCGTCAGCGACGAGAAGACATTCACGGGCAAGCGAATGGGCGATATCAACTTCATCGATAACGCCGTCGATCCGCAAACCGGCACGGTACGCTATCGGGCTACGTTTCCGAACCCGACTGGAATTCTTTCGCCCGGCATGTACGTGCGCGTACGCGTGCCGCTTGGCGAGCCACACCCGAGCGTGGTTATTCCCGAAAAAGCGCTCGGCTCCGATCAGAATCGCAAATTCGTCTTTGTCGTGGATCAAAACAACAAAGCCATTTATCGGCAGGTTGAAGTCGGCATTGCCGTGGATAGCGGCAAGAGGGTGATCGACAAAGGATTGAATGCGGACGAAATGTTTATCACCGACGGATTGCAACGGGTGAAATCCGGCAGCGACGTCAACCCGAAGCCGGCCGCAACAAACGGAAAGCCGCTGGCGGGCGTGTCTTCGTCAACGACGCCAATTGCCGAATCGCCCAGCGAGAAAGCTGCCGCAAAGTACTTCCTCAAAACCGAACCAGCCAGCCCTGCGGACAAGCCGTCCGAAATGCCGAGCCGCCCCAAGAATTGATGGTCTTCGTTTGTCGTCCCCTTGAGTTGAAGTTGTGATCTCGCGATTTTTTATCGACCGCCCGATCTTTGCCGCGGTGCTGTCCATCGTCATTACGTTGGCCGGTGCGGTGGCCATGTTTGCGCTGCCGATCGCGCAGTATCCGCCCATTGTGCCGCCGACCATTCAAGTCAGTTGTACTTATCCCGGCGCGAGCGCGCAAGTGGTGGCGGAGTCGGTGGCCGCGCCCATTGAGCAGTTCGTCAACGGCGTGGAAGAAATGCTCTATATGTCGAGCAGTTGCACCAACGATGGCGCGTACTCGCTCTCGGTGACGTTCAAGCCCGGCGTCAACATGAACTTCGCCCAGGTGTTGGTGCAGAACAAGGTGAATTTGGCTCTGCCGTCGCTGCCCGACGTGGTCAAGCAGACGGGCGTGACCACGCGGAAACGCTCGCCAGACATTCTGCTGGTGGCCAGCTTGACCTCGCCCAACCATCGCTACGACCAGCTTTATATCAGCAATTATGTGGGGCTGCACATCAAAGACGAGTTGGCGCGAATTGACGGCGTCGGCGATGTGATTGCCTTTGGCGCGCAGGATTACAGCATGCGCGTGTGGGTCGATCCGCAAAAATTGGCCGCCATGAGCATGAACGCCCAGGATGTGGTCAAGGCGATTCGCAGCCAGAACATTCAGGTGGCGGCGGGCCAGATCGGTCAGGAACCGATTGGCGATGGTCAGCAGCGGCAAATTACGCTTTCCGCGCTCGGCCGGCTCACCGAGCCGGAGCAGTTCGAAGAAATTGTCATCAAGCACACGACCGACGGACGAGTGGTGCGGATCAAGGATATTGGTCATGTCGTGCTGGGCGCGAAGAACCAAGACGTGGCCAATAAGTTGGACGGAACGCCCTGCGCGAATGTGGCTGTGTTTCAACTGCCGGATGCAAACGCTCTGGACACAGCCGACCGCGTACGGGCAAAGCTCGAGGATTTGGCCAAGGATTTTCCGGACGACCTGCGCTACGATGTGCGCTTCGATACCACGCCGTTTATCCGCGAATCGATCCACGAGGTGATTCGCACGCTGTTTGCCGCGGTTGCCCTGGTGGCGCTGGTGGTGATGGTGTTTTTGCAAAGCTGGCGATCGGCGTTGATTCCACTGGTGGCAGTGCCGGTGGCAATTATTGGCACGTTTGGCGTGATGATCTGCATCGGTTTTAGTTTGAATAACCTTACGTTGTTTGGGCTGGTGTTGGCGATTGGTATTGTGGTGGACGATGCCATCGTGGTGGCCGAGGCGGTCGAGCATCACATCGAGCAGGGTATGCGGCCGCGTGAAGCGACAATACAAGCGATGAAGGAAGTTTCGGGACCGGTGATTGCCGTGGCGCTGGTGTTGACCGCGGTGTTCATGCCTTGCACTTTCATTACCGGCGTGACGGGTTCGTTCTTCAAGCAGTTTGCGGTAACTGTCTCGGTTTCGACGATCATCTCGGCATTCAATTCGCTGACGCTCAGCCCGGCGCTAGCGGCCATTCTGCTCAAGCCGACCAACGCCAAGAAAGACTATTTTGCGCGGCTGCTGGACTTTCTGTTCGGTTGGTTCTTCCGGCTCTTCAACTGGAGCTTCAGGCATGCAACCAACGGGTATATTCGCGTGATTGGCATGATGCTGCGCGGCAGCGTCATCGTGCTGGTGCTCTACGGCGGGCTGCTGTTTCTGACCTACTGGGGCATGAACAAGCTGCCCAGCGGATACTTGCCGGCTCAGGACAAGGGATTGTTGTTCGTGCATTTACAGTTGCCCGACGCCTCGTCCGTGGAGCGGACCAGCGAAATCGTCCGGAAGGTCGACCGCATCATTCACGAAGACCCAGGCGTGGCGCATTCGATTACGCTGTCTGGCCAATCGTTCATCCTGGGCGTAACGTCGCCGAATGCCGGAACGTTCTTCATCATTCTCAAAGATTTCGACCAGCGCCGCGAAGCCAGCCAAGGCTACATGAAGATTAAGCAACGCCTTGAACAGCGAATTGGCCAGGAAGTTCCCGAGGCATTCACGCTGGTCTTGGGTCCGCCACCGCTGATGGGCCTGGGAAATGCCAGCGGGTTTAAAGTGATGGTTGAAGACCGCGGCGACATGGGAATCAAAGAGCTGGCTGAAAAAACGCAGGCGCTGGCCGCCGCCGCCAAGAGTGAATCCAAACTCACTGGCGTGAAGTCGATTTTTACCGTCAAATATCCGCAGATTCGCGTTGATGTCGATCGCGATCGCGTGCATGCGATGGGCATCAATCTGGGTGACGTTTACGGCACGATGCAAACGTACTTGGGCTCGCTGTACGTCAACGATTTCAATCGCTTCGGTCGGACTTGGCAGGTGGTCGTGCAAGCCGAATCGGAATTTCGCGACGACGTGGACGCCGCCAAACAGCTGAAAGTTCGCAATTCGCAGGGCAACATGGCGCCGCTGGCGTCGCTGGCCAATGTGGAAACGATCGACGGACCGCTCGTCGTCACTCGCTACAATATGTACCCCGCGGCGTCACTCATGGGCGACTCGCCAGAAGGCGTGAGTTCTGGGCAGGCCATTGAGGCGATGCAGAAACTGGCCAAACGCGAATTGCCGAACTCAATGGCCGTCGAATGGACCGAAATCAGTTACCTGCAGTTGATGGCCGAGAACACCGGCATGATCATCTTTGCGGCCGCCGTTCTTTTGGTTTTCTTGGTGCTGGCCGCGCAGTATGAAAGTTGGTCGCTGCCGCTGGCTGTCATTCTCGTGGTGCCGATGTGCATCTTGAGCGCCATCGTAGGCGTGGCGATCGTCAAAAGCGATATCAACATCTTCACGCAAATCGGGTTCGTCGTGCTGGTTGGGCTGGCTTGCAAAAACGCGGTGTTGATCGTCGAATTCGCCAAACATAAGCGCGATTCAGGCATGAGTCGCCGCGAAGCCACATTGGAAGCATGCCGGCTGCGGCTGCGTCCGATTTTGATGACGTCGTTTGCGTTTATCTTGGGCGTGGTGCCGCTGGTAATTTCGGTTGGTGCGGGCGCGGAGATGCGCCGCGCCTTGGGCATCGCCGTGTTTAGTGGGATGCTCGGCGTGACCGTGTTTGGGATTTTCCTAACGCCGGTTTTTTTCAGCGTCATCGATTGGCTTAGCGGCGTGCACCTGTTTTCTTCGTCGCGTCTACGCCGTGTCAGTGATTCCATTCTTGGCGTGATTTCGCTGCGCTACGCAACGCAGGGAATTGGCCGGTTGTGGCAACAACGGACGGCAAGCACGACGACGACCGCACGCGCTGTTGCCGCGAAGACTCCGGTCCCGCCGAAAGCGTTGCCCCAAACCGTCACCGCCAAATTGCCGGCTCCGCAGTCAAGCAATGGTCATGCACAATCCGAGCCGCCAAAAAATGGCGCGCCGCGCACTGCCGAGCCGCGTGAACAGCCAATCGCGGCCATCAAGCAAGCGCTGCCTACCGGGCAGTCGTCCGAGCATCAGGTTCGGGGGTTGTCGGTGCCGGAAACCAAGCCGGCGCTGAACATGGTGGTTGTGGATCACTCGAACGTGCCAGTCGATGTGCATGCGACCGACTACGCCGCCATGCTGGACGAAATCCTCAAAGAACAATTGGCGGCCGATGCGGCCAAGTCAGACGCGGCGCAACATCGCAATGGCAATGGGCAGCAACACGAGTAAACGTCGCGCGGCTTCGGCAAGGCTACAGGTGCGCGGTTCGGGCAGCGAAATTCACCAAGTACAAGACTGAAGTATCATGTTTTCCGGATTCTTCATCGATCGACCGATCTTTGCTGCGGTGCTGTCGATCATCGTCACGCTGGCCGGCGGCATTGCGCTATTTGCGCTGCCGATTGCGCAGTATCCGGAAATCACTCCGCCGACGGTTGAAGTGTCGGCCATTTACCCGGGAGCCAACGCGCAAGTGGTGGCCGATTCAGTGGCCGCGCCGATCGAGCAGCAGGTGAATGGCGTCGAAAACATGCTGTATATGTCTTCGCAGTGTACTAACGATGGCGCCTACACGCTGACAGTGACTTTCAGGCTTGGCACCGATCTGAATATCGCTCAGGTGCTGGTGCAGAATCGCGTATCGCTGGCAAATCCGGTGCTGCCCAGTTTGGTGCAGCGGCGGGGCGTGCTGGTCAAAAAGAAATCGCCCAGCGTGCTGATGATCATTAATTTGTTTTCGCCCGATAAATCTCGAGAAAGCCTCGATCTCAGCAATTACGCCACGATCCAGTTACGCGACGAGTTGGCCCGGCTGCCGGGAGTGGGCGATATCACGTATTTGGGCCAGCGCGACTACAGCATGCGTGTCTGGCTTAATCCTCAAAAACTCTCGGCAATGAATATTACCGCGGCCGATGTGACCACGGCTATCACGCAGCAAAACGCCCAAGTGGCGGCCGGACAAATTGGCCAGCCGCCGGTTGAACACGGCCAGGTGTTTCAATACACCATGACCACCCTGGGGCGGTTGGTGGACGAAGAGCAATTCGGCGCCATCGTGGTCAAGACCGACGGTCAGGGACGCGTGGTGCGGTTGCGCGACGTGGCAAAAATTGAACTCGGCGCACAAGTTTACGATCAAAGCTGTACGTTCGACGGCAAGCCGTCGGTGGCGCTGTCTTTGTACCAATTGCCGGGTTCCAACGCCTTGGATACCGCGCGACAGGTGCGCGAGAAGATGGAAGACCTGAAAGCCCGTTTTCCGCAGGGCATCGATTACAAAATCGTTTACGACACCACGCCGTTCATCACGGAATCCATTGATGAAGTTTTCAAAACTCTTCGCGATGCGATCATACTGGTGGCGCTGGTGGTCTTGGTGTTTTTGCAAAACTGGCGATCGGCCATCATTCCGCTGGTGGCCGTACCGGTGGCGATTATCGGCACGTTTGCCGTGATGGCCGGTTTGCATTTCAGTTTAAACAACCTGACGCTGTTCGGATTGGTGCTGGCGATTGGCATTGTGGTGGACGACGCCATTGTGGTGGTCGAAGCCGTGGAGCATCATATTGAGCATGGCATGGCGCCGCGCGATGCCACGATCAAAGCCATGCAGCAGGTCTCTGGCCCAGTGGTGGCTGTGGGGCTGGTGTTGACTGCGGTATTCGTGCCGTGCGCATTCATTACCGGCATCACCGGTCAATTCTTTCGGCAGTTCGCGCTGACAATTGCCGTATCGACGGTGATTTCGACATTCAATTCGTTGACTCTCAGCCCTGCCTTGGCTGCCTTGCTGCTGCGGCCGCGCGAGAAGGGCAAGTACCAGGCACTCCCGGTGCTGGCGTTTGTGGCCCTGGGCGGTTGGCTGGCGTGGGAATTTTCGCCGCTGGTGTTCCACTGGTTGGAAAATGCAACGGGGCGCTCACTGACAGAAGGTCCGTTACCGAATTTCTTGCTCAAGCCGCTGACATGGATCGAGCTGCGTAGCGGCCACACGTTTTCGGAAAACGCGCATCAAATGCTGATCATTTGGCGATGCGCTGCGGTGGCGCTGGGCGCACTGCTGGGACTGCTGGCAAGTTGGCCGCTCAATCGGCTGCTCGGATTTTTGTTTTATCTGTTCAACCTGGCCTTCGATTTTTCGACGAATGTTTATACGCGCATCGTGGCCGTTTCGCTGCGTGTCAGCCTGATTGTACTGCTGCTGTACGGTGGTTTGCTGCTGCTGACATACCGCGAATTCACGACCACGCCCACAGGCTTCATCCCCAACCAAGACAAAGGCTACCTGCTGGTCAACGTGCAATTGCCCGATTCGTCTTCGGTCAAGCGGACTCAAGCCGTGATGGAAAAGCTGGAGCAAATGGCGCTTAAGACGCCCGGCGTGCGCAACACGGTGGGAATTGCCGGGCAGTCGATTTTGCTCAACGCCAATGCGCCCAATTTTGGAGCGCTGTATGTAATGCTGGACGATTTTCACGATCGTCGCGCGCCCGAACTGAGCGGCGAGGCGATCGGCGAAACGCTGCGTCAGCAAGCGCAACGCGAGATCGAGGATGCCGTGGTCAACGTATTTGGCGCGCCACCGGTGGAAGGTCTCGGCACGGCCGGCGGATTTAAAATCGTGATTCAGGATCGCGGCAACGGCGACTCCAAAGAATTGCAGGCCAAGGCTGAAGAAATTGTGGCCGCCGGCGAACAATCCGGCAAACTGCAGGGCATGTTTACCAGCTTCCGCGCCAATACGCCTTGGCTGTTTATGGATATCGATCGTACCCGCGCGGAATTGATGGGCGTTTCGATTGGCGATTTGTTCAACACAATTCAGGTGTACCTGGCGTCGCTGTATGTGAACGACTTCAATAAGTTCGGTCGGACTTGGCAGGTCAATTTGCAAGCGGCGTCGACATTCCGAGAAAAGGTCGAAGACTTCAAGCAGTTCAAGACCCGCAACAGCAGCGGCGGCGAAGTGCCGCTCAGCACGTTGATGACAACGCGCGAAGTCGAAGGTCCGGTGATGATCGTCCGCTACAACATGTACCCTTCCGCCACGATCAATGGCAACCCTGGACCGGGAGTTAGTTCTGGGCAAGCCTTGACGTCCGTTGAAGAGATTGCCAAGTCCAAACTCGATCGATCGATGCGGCCCGAGTGGACGGAATTGGCGCTACTGCAATTACAGACCGGCAACACGGCCATGATTGTATTTTTGCTGGCGGTGGTGCTGGTGTTTTTGGTGCTCGCGGCTCAATACGAGAGTTGGTCGCTACCGCTGGCCGTGATTTTGGTAGTGCCGATGTGCTTATTGTGCTCGGTGGCTGGAGTGGTGTTTGCCAAGATGGATATCAATATCTTCACGCAGATCGGTTTTGTGGTGCTCGTGGGATTGGCATGCAAGAACGCAATTTTGATCGTCGAATTCGCCAAGTCCGAAACCGAAAACGGCGTTTCGCCTTATCAGGCCACGCTCGACGCCTGCAAACTACGCTTGCGACCGATCATGATGACGTCGTTTGCGTTCATCCTGGGCGTGGTGCCTCTGGTGTTATCCGAAGGTGCTGGCGCGGAAATGCGCCGCACGCTGGGTACCGCGGTGTTTGGCGGCATGCTCGGCGTGACGTTGTTCGGCATCTTCCTGACGCCCGTTTTCTTCTATGTGATCCAGCGCTTCAAACAGTGGCGCGAGCGCGGTCGACCGTCCGACGAAGAAAATCGCGAATTGATCGTGCTACCGGATCACGGAGCGCATTAGCCAGCGGTCGCGCCGCTTGTAAAATGGTTCGCCGATCGCGGCCGGATGCCGGTGACGCGGGCAAATTGCCGGCGCGGGTCAAGCCGAACATCTTTGGAATCGCACTTTGCAGCAGTGGCTCGCCACCAAGTCGCCTGCCTGAGTGAGTTACGCAATCGGAAGCGAAGTAACATCGTCAGTCCAGACCTTGAATAACTGCAGTTGGTTTTGGCCGAAGGTCGTGGTGATGGCAACATCCGCCGCGTCGCGTCCGCGCGCCATCAGCACGCGACCAACGCGCGGCTTGTTGTTACGAGCGTCAAAGGCATACCACTGTCCGCCAAGATAGACCTCGAACCAGGCGCTAAAATCCATGGGATATGGCATCGCGGGCACGCAGATATCACCAAGGTAACCTGTGCAGTAACGCGCGGGAATATTCAGCGAGCGGCAAAGTGTGATCGCCAGGTGCATGTAGTCGCGACAAACGCCAGTCCGCTCGCGATAGGCTTCAAGCGCGGTGCGGTTCGGACGAGCCAACTGATAATCGAAGCGAATGTGCTGGTGGGCAAAATCGCAAATCGCTTGGACCCGTCCCCACCCGGGCATGAGATGCCCAAAAAGTTGCCAGGCCAGCGGTTTGAGTTCGCTGTCGACTTCGCAATATCGACTCGCCAGCAAGTAATGTAAAACGTCTGCCGGCAGAGTTTCGACCGGCGATTGATAAGCATCCGGAACAATTAGGTCCGGCAGCCCGCAGTCGTCCACCACGGCATCGTTAGCAAAGGTCACGTAGCCAGCCGGCGCCACTGCGCGATGGCAGCAGTTGCCGTAAATGTCGTAAAACATAGTCAGCGGAACGAACGGCCGCGAATGTAAATTCTCGCGAACGCGAACCGTTGGCCAACGGACCGGATGCATACTCAGCATCAAAACAATGGGCGTGGGTTCGGGGAAGGTAAAAGATATCTCTGAGCCCACTCGAATCAGCATGACAGCTCGCTAAGTTTCTAAAGGATCGCCTGCACAGTAGTGTAGCAATTCGTAGCGAGTTTCGGGCCAAACGGCGTCAACTTAACCGAAGACTAAGTGATTTTACGGGTTGCCGCTGCCGTGCTTGGTGGCTTGCGCAATGCGGTCGCGAAGCGCGATGGCATCTTCGAAGCGTTCTTCAGCAATCGCACGATCGAGTTCGCCGCGCAATTCGGCGACCAAATTGCTCGGCGGCGATTCGATTTTATTGGGGCCGGCATTCATGGCCGGTGGAATATCGTTAGCGGCGGGCTCGGTGCTCGTTTCGACCGCGGGTGGTTGCGGTGGCAGTTTGCCACTCAGTTCCTCACGCCAACGCGCCAGATGGAGCAGTTCGCCGCATTGGTCGGCGCGGTTCATCTGCTGATATTCAACCAGAAAATCTTTGATGGCCCGAATGCCGGCATCGATCGCGCCGATTGCCGATTCCAGTTGCCGCAGCTCAACCAGCGGCGTGGCAACGGCCCGCGTGTGCATCATGGTGACGTAAGGCCGGTACTGATCAAACTGCAGTTTCTCGTGTTCATGCCGGGCATGTTCGCGGACAAATGCGAATAGCCGCAGGTTGCGATTGGTATCCCGCGCGCAGAGTTCGTAGCGGTTGAGATGCCAAAAACTGAGATAGCGGTGATAGTATTGAACGCCCTCGCGCATGAGCCGCGCGCAATCGACCGATTCCAGCAGAAACGGTTTCCCATCAGGGTTTGCCGCGTCGTGCGCTTGTTGCTGCTTGCGATAGTATTCCAGCCACGATTCGCATTCTTCAGGGCGAAAACCGTCCGGGCGGCCGTCGAAATTCATTTGCATCAGCCCCATATCGAGCCGCATTTGAATTTTGTCGCGACTGTCGTCGCCGCGAACGATGCGCACGTTGACTTTATCCGGCTCGAACTCCCAGCCAGAAATGATTCCTGTGATATCCTTCGACACGCAGCCACTCTCCCAACTATCAGTCACGGTAACCATTCATTCCGGTGGACGGCGCCACTCCCGGATCGGCCAGGCGCTGCTGAAAACAACCGCGCAGCGCAAGCGTCAGCCTAAGCTTAAATGGAAATCACGTCCGCAAGCAACCCATGTTTAAACGGGCCAGCGTAGAAAGCTGGTGGGCTCAATGTCACAGGGCGCAACGAAAAACAGCGAAGCTATTCCGTGCTTTCGCGAGATTGCGGTTCCATGATCTTGGTATTGCGCTCGACCGCCAGCACGATTGTCCGCTGCTGGGCTCCGTCGCGACTGCTGGCGACCATCGGAATCACCTGCCGACGATTGGGCATGGCGCAACGCACGGTAAAGCTGCCATCGGGACGCAATCGCACCGGTTCGCCTTGCAGCGTCAGTTGCGCGTCGGGATGCGTCACGCCGTAGATTAGAATCTCCGCATCAATGGCGAATTCGAAGTCGCCCTCGCGGCCAAGCAACCCAGCGACGCCAACACCGTAGCGATTGATGGCCGATGATCCCATCGGCCGACGCATCCGCTCTTCGAAAAGTTCTTGCAGTTCGGTACTGGCTGTGTCCACCGCAAAACCACCGCTCATGGCGTAGATTTTGTCGCAGTCCAAGGCCACTTCGGTCCAATGAGAATCGACGGCGTCGCCGCTGCCTGCCGAAGGCGTCGTGACAACATTGCTCCGTGCCAGCGAGTAAAATCGTTTGCTGGCCGCCAGATAGCCGACTTCCAACCGGTAGGTGTGCGGAGGATCCTTGACGTCGATATACCAATTGTTGACGCCGCCATGAATCTCAATATCGCGCAGGACTTGTTCCGACGGCGTGGCGGTACCGCTGGCCGCAACGCCTAGCAGTCGTAACGTGGGCTTGGCCGTATGCCAATCGTGGCCCATCGCTGCCTTTGCGCGGGCAATTGAAGGCGCGGTCAATTCCCAACAGGCGTGCAACCAATAAGGACCGCGGACGATGGCCACCAGACGATCGCGGGCCGGCGTTCCGGAGCCGATCGCTTCGGTCGAAAGGTCGTTAAATTCATTGATTCGCTGCTTGGCTTGCTGCAGACGTTTGAGCAGCCGTGGATTGCGGGGCAACGTCGGATCCACTGCGTCGGCCGGCTTACTCACCGGGCGCTGACCGTTCAGTTTGCCATTGGCCACGGGCTTGCCAAACGCGGCCTTGCCGTTGATTGCTGGTTTGACGCCAACGGAACTACGGCCATTGAGACCGGCCGTAATGCGTGTGGCTGGCTTCGCGGCGGGGATGACCTTAATGACTGCGTTTTTTCCGACCACATTTTTGCTGGCTGCTGATTTGCGACTGGCAATCGGTCGAGCCGCGCCCTTCTTGCCGCTGGCTGCGCGCTGCACGGCGGCTGCCACCGCGGCGCGACCAACTTTTTTGGCGATCGGCGCCTTCTTGCTGCGAACCGCTGGCGCGGATTTCGCCTTAGCATTACTGACCAGGGCGCGAATCAGTTGATCCTTACGCATTGAACTCCAACCGTTGATGCCGCGCTTCTTGGCTAAGTGCGCGAGGTCTTTGAGCGAGTGTGACTTAAGCGTGGTGGCGGTCATGACGAGACAAACCTCCAAAGATCGTTTCGCCTGGGGTGCGAGCGATCACTAACGACGGGTGCTGTAGGCCATCCATGACAAAATTCTTTTGCCGCATCTGCTCCGCTCCGCCGATCAACCAAGAATCTTGGCAAACAGCAAACGCGAAACTCCTACTAACGTCTAACCGACATCTCTCGAACAATGAGGTGGGCAATTCTTGAGACGCGGTGGCCCCCGCCAGCCGGGAGCGAGCAGGAATCTGCCAGTCTGCGGCCGAACAGATTGGTGGCCGTAAACCGACAACTTTAACTTAATCGAAAGTGCGGCATTAAGCAACAAATTTGCCGCGCCAGTGGGCTGTAAGTCATTGAGGCCGGCTATCGTAAGATGTTGCTGATTAAGCACTTAGGCGAGATACAAAATCCATGCCGAACTATTTTGCGGTTGTCAAGCAATGGTACGGAAGACCGCAGGAACGCCCGGGCAGCGCTGTTGTAAATGCGCCCCTTGCCGAGCGATCAATTGCCGACCGCTGTTATCGTCAAGCTGCGGACAGGGATTGATCGCTCGACCAGACGACAGTCCGATCAATTCGTCAATGTTTTGACGCCAGCGAGAGAATCGCCAGTGCGGCGAGCCACGCCACCAAGGCGACTGCGCTGGCGATCAGTAGCCAAAGTTGACGACGCGTCGGCGGCGGTTCTGGCAGCGGCTGATTATGCAGCGAGTTCGTCATCGGTGGCGTCAAGCGATTGGGCTGTTTCGAATCAGGGCCGAATTTGCCACGGTCGGATTTGTGGGAATCGGGCGATATCTCAACCGCAGCGCGCGACTTATTTTTGCGATTGCTGCCCACGGTCATTTGTTCTCCGGCATCGCAATTTGAAAATCACTTTGCAACTGGTCAAAGTCGAACACGTCGTCAAAGTCTTCGCGGCGATCCTGGCTCGTCTTTTTCATTTGCTTGATGCGAATCAAGTTGAATACGATCTCGCCAAAGTCCCCGGTGGTTCGAACTCCCCAGCTATTGAAGACGCATTTCGCCATGAGGCCGAATTGCTCGAGTGCATAAAGCCGAATCGCCTCGCACAATTGCTGGCCAGTGAGATGCCGATCTGACTCGTCGGCATCTTCGCCCCCGGGCTTGCGGCCGAGGTGCAAGACACCGTCCGCATAGTTGAGCGCCTCGAAAACAAACACGTACGCCTGCAACTTATAACGGCGATCCGCGGCAAGCATCATGGCCACAGGATGGGACGGTTCGATCATAAGCAGCTAAATGTATTTAATGTGGATAATGCCGATCGCCGCACCGGTTTGAGTTTTTATCTCTTGCGGATGGCTGGTCCGGTTCGAGACGCGACAAACAACGGTCGGCCAATTGTTACTCCGGACTACTGCCACTACCTCGCTTGATCACGGTCAGTACATCGGCGGCCGGAATCAAGATCCGACGATGATCTTCCGTTTCAACCAACAATTGGCCGGCTAAAATTTCATGCGCCAACACTCGATGCCGGCCGTTCTGGGTGAGGACATCGGAGTTGATCGGCGGCAGGTCTTTTTGCAAAGCCTCGTACGTGTCGTATTCGTAGCGTAAACAGCATTTCAGTCGACCGCAACGCCCTGAAATTTTTGTGGGGTCGAGCGTGGCCTTTTGCAACTTGGCCATTTTCATCGATACCGGCGGCATTTCGCTGAGGTGCGTATTGCAACAGACGGGCTTGCCGCAGTCGCCGTAGTCGGCCAGTAATTTGGCTTCGTCGCGGACGCCGATTTGCCGCATCTCGATCCGCGTCTGAAATTCGGCGGCCAGCAGTTTGACCAATTCGCGAAAATCGACGCGGTTTTCGGCCAGATAATAGATTACAACCCGCTCACCCCCAAAAATATGCTCGACGTCAACAAGTTGCATTTCCAGCGAAAGACGCTGCAAATGCCCTTGGCAGGCGGTAAATTCGTCGCGCGCCATGGCGCGCATCCGCGAGAGTTCTTTGAGGTCGGCGGGCGACATTTCCCGCAGAATTTGCCCCTGGCCGGGGTTTTTAAGTTCGCGCGTCGATTCTTCGGTGGCTTCGCACAGCACCACGCCATTTTCCAAGCCACGCTCCGTGCGGGCGATGACTTGAGTGCCGCGCGGATAATTGTCCGACTCGCGGCAGTTCAAAATGCCGAGCGCGCGCGTCACGCCATACCGCACAACATATTTGGGCATATGCCGTAGACCAGACCGGGGTGCCATCGAAACAAGAGAAACCGGCGCACAGAAAATTCAGCGCAAGATGGTCGAGTATATCGAGTTCAGCCGCTCTCGCAAAGACGGTACGTCCGGCTACTTGCCGCCAACTGCCGGAGTTTGCAGACGCGAGAGCAGCAAACCTTGAGCTTCGGCCAAGTAGCACCGCAGGCGCGTGGGCTGATCCAACTGCAGCGCCATTTCGCCCTCGAGCAACTCCGCCGGCAAGGCCCGCCGCAGATCGGACAGCACTTCGGCCAGCTGCGCAATTTGCGTATCGTCCGCCAGCAATTCTTCGCACAGGTTTTCGAGTTCTGCCAGCGCTCCGTCGCGAATTTGTGATTCGCCACGCGCCATTGGGCGGGTATTGCATTTGACCTTCTCAATCCATAGCGACTGGCGAATGTCGGTGGCTGCCACGCGAATTTCGCTGGTCCAGCGCAACGGTTCGGCCATCATGCGATCATGCGCGGCGCTGCTGCCTTCAATCTCTACGCGGACCGCCAACGGGCAATCGCCTTCTTGATTAGCGAGCGCGCGGAGGGCTTGGTCCACGACGTGTACCACGTCGTCGCCCGTCGCGGCATCAGCAGCGCTGACCACGCAACGGTGCCAGCGGAAGACGTCCACCGGTTGGAATTCGACCCGCTGCACGCGATGCCGATCATCCACGCTGACCAAAACGCAGCCTTTTTTGCCGGTCTCGCGAATGTGGCGACCTTGCAGATTGCCCGGAAAAACGATTGGCAATTCCGGATCGCCCGAGAGCTGCTCATTTCGCGTGTGGATATGGCCCAGCGCCCAGTAATGATACTGCTTACTCTTCAGGCCCTCGATCGTACATGGTGCGTAAGGATCGTGGCCGTCGTACCCGCCCGTGGCGCAGGTATGCAGCAGGCCGATGTTAAACGATCCGGCCTGCGCAAGTGGATATTGAGCGGAAAGATCTTCCAGCACCGCGCCGCTGGCAAAACCTTGCCCATGAATGGTCACACCGTAGTCATCCAAGTGCAGCGTCTGCGGTTTTTCCGCAGAAAGCAGCGTGACGTTATCCGGCGCGCGGAGCGACCGCGTCATTTTGTTGGCGGCGTCATGGTTGCCGGCAATGGCCACCACCGGGATGCCTGCCTGGCGCAGGCGATTCATCTGATTGACATAAAACACGCCCGTGTTGTAGTCCGGCCAGTCGCGATCGTATACATCGCCGGCAATCAGCACGAACTGAACCGCTTGCGAAATCGCCAGATCAACGAGATTCTCCAGCGCGCGGCGCGTGGCGTGACGGATGGCATCGACGGGCGCGGATTCGTATTGCTCCAAGCCGCGAAGCGCGCTATCCAAATGCAGATCGGCCGCGTGTAGAAACTTGAACATTCGATACCTACTCAAACGTACACATTGCCACCCTGTCACTTATGATGACGACCGCCGGTCGCAATGACAAGCCGAATGCAATGGTGATGCGCGGTTGCGCGGTGTATATTTGCTGCAGGTGCGTCCGCTGCCTGCGGACGTCTCAGCAGGAAGCCAATGTTCGTATCGCAAGCACATTCGTTTCAGCAGCAGGGCCGGCTGGCAGTCACGCTCGCCTGGGTGGCTGGCTATACCAATATTCTCACGGTACTAACCTGCGGCACCGTCACGTCGCACGTGTCCGGAACATCGTAACCGTTCACGGATATAAAAGTTGGTCTTCTTGGAAATGGGGTGGTGCGGTTAAGTTGTAGCCATGACCAACTTGACTGCCAAGGATGCGTGCCCGAATTGTGATGCGTCGCGACGCGAACTCGCGGCGCTGCGCAG
>JBBRCE010000005.1:0-167823 GCA_038205115.1 Pirellulales bacterium | reverse complement strand
CCGGAGCTACTGCAAATGCTGGCCGACGAGGCGGGCAAGAATGCAACATTTCGCTTAGAAACCGGCGTGGCCGTTCGCGACTTTTTACGCGAAGACGGCCGCATCGTCGGCGTGCGGGCGGCGGCCGGCAGCGAATCGCGCGAGTTCCGGGCAGATTTGGTGATTGGTGCCGACGGTCGCCACGCCGCCACGCGCAAGCACAGCGGACTGAGCGAAGTCAGCACGCCACAGGGATTTGACTTGTTGTGGTTCAAGATGCCGTTTCCCGAGAACTATCCCTCCCGTACCACGGGAATGTCCGATCTGGCGGCCGATCGCGCGATGGTGGCATTTCCGGCCGCCGACGGCAATCTGCAGGTGGGCTTCATCATTCCGAAAGGCGGATACAGTGCGCTGCGCGCGCAAGGCACCCAGGCATGGACCGAGAGCTTTATCGGCCGCGCGCCGGCTTTTATGGCCGACCAACTTCGTAAACATCGTGATCTGCTGGAAAATGCCACGCTGCTCAACGTGGTCTGTGGGCGATTGACACAGTGGAGCGTGCCGGGCTTACTGCTGATTGGCGATGCAGCGCATCCGATGTCGCCGGTGGGTGGCCAAGGCGTCAACCTAGCACTACGCGACGCGCTGGTGGCCGCCAATCATCTTTGCCCACCGCTGGCCGCCGGCGCCGATGCAACGGCCATCGATGCGGCGGCCGCGCGCGTGCAAACCGAGCGGTTGCCGGAAATCATCGCTGCGCAGGCCATGCAAATCCATCAAGCCAAAATGCTGTTCTTGCCAGACGGTTTGCGAGCCCGCCTAATGCATCGCTTGCTGCCGCTGCTGCTCAAGACTGGCCTGCTGCAGTGGCTGCATCGCAAAGAATATAAGCTGATGTCCGAAGGCGTGACGCCCGTGAAATTGGTTGTTTGAAGTGAACGAACAGTGGGGCGAAGGGAAGCCAGGGACGGAAGTGGCGGAGGAATGTGGGCAGAGGATTACGCGCGCAGCGATCGAGGGATGGCACTGTGTTTATCGAAGGGCGGGGACTACCAGAAGTACGAGCGGTTGTTCCAGGGGAAATAGCTCGGTCTGGAACCGCCAAAGCGTAGTTCGACGCCGCCGGTGAGCGAGAAGTTGTTCATCGTGTCCAGGCCCGAGTTGCCGCCGAAGGCAATGTTATCCGTCAGGTCGGCGCGGAGCACCAGCCATTCGCGGACCATGTATTTCACGCCGCCACCGATGGGCAGCGTGGCGAGTGTTTCGTCGTGGCGGGCACCAATGGCGTCGGTGAAGTTGAATGTCGCCAAGCCCGCGCCCAGAAATACAAACGGTCGCCAGCGCGAGTCGCCCCAGGGATAGTAGAGCAAATCGACATCGCCGTAAAAGATGCTGTCTTGATGCTGATCGGAGGCCGAGACCACTTGGTCTTTCAGCGGCAGACTGGTCCAGGCAAATCGCAGTTCGCCGCCCCAGTAATGATCGAAATCCCAGCCTAGGCGCAGTCCGCCGAAGATGTTCAGTCCTTGTTGTTCGAAACCGGCAATCAGCGTATCGCCTTGCATACTGCCGACAAAAACGCTGACATCCAGCGGACGGTTTTGCCAACTGGATTGAAATAGCGGATCGCCAGGCCCCGTGTAGCGCTCGGGCGGACGAAGAAACTGGCCTTCACGCACTGGCGGTTCGGTGGCGTAGGTCATGTTGCGCGATGGATCGGCGGCATCGCTATAAGGGCCGCTACTCGGTTCCGTGGAGTTACGGCTGAACTGCCGCGCCGGCGAATTGGGACCAGGGCCGATTTCGTTTTGGCCGCGGCTAATGGATGCGGTCAGCAGCAGGGTCAGCATTAAAATTGAGGCGGCTGACCAGCGCGCAGCAGCAGGCGTCCAGGCACGATGGCCTACCGCAACGGACTGAGGATGCGCGACGTTCATGGTTGACCGATTTGCCGTCGAGAAATGATGTTCGCGGCGCGAAGAAAAGCGGGCGAATTATGCTGATCCACCGCTCGCGCGTCAACGCCGACTCGGCAACTTCGATTTTTTCGCCGCCCCGGCGGAAAGCTGGGCAATTTGATTGACAGGCAATCGGGCCATCAGTAGTCTAAACAGTGCAAGATCGTACAAATTATCGCCTTACGCACTACTGGCCGATTTCTGATTCCGGAACATCGACCGGGCGAGCAGCTGCTAGCATTTCGCCGCGTTTGGCTCATTTCCAGTTCGATTACAGGCTCGGACGGTCGTTCGCTTGCAACGAATTTGCGAGTCGGCGCTGGCCGTCCGCAAACGCGATTCATTCACGGATTTTTTTGAGGATAGGCTCGACGCATGGCCATCAATCGCGGTTCGTTTCTCGATATTCTGCTTCGCCAAAAGATTATCAGCCCTGGCCAAGTGGAAGAGGCAAAGAAGGTGGCGCGGGAATCGCGAATCAAACTGGCCGACGCCCTGCTCAAGTTGCAGTATGCCACTGGCGAGCAAGTCATGCGGGCCATGGCACAAGAGCATGGTTTGGACTTTGTGGATTTGACGGAAGTCGTGATCCCGCAATCGATTATCGAACTGGTGCCGGAGTCGGTTGCTCGCGAAAATGCCATTCTGCCAATGGCTGAAGAAAACGGCGCGCTCAAGATCATCGTCAGCGACCCGTTGGACTACGATATTCGCGAAAAACTGCGATTTATTCTCAATCGGCACATCGAAGTCGCCCTGGCCCCGCGAGAAAACATTCTCGAAGCCATCAATAAACATTACGGGCATACCGAGGGCGACTCGAACGACTCGCTCATGCAGGAGTTTACCGATACTGCCATCGATTTTTCGGAAACCGAAGGCGAATCGGTCAGCGATGACGAGGTGGTGGACGAAACCAGCGCCCCGATCGTGCGGTTGGTGCAACTGATTATCACCGAAGCGGTCCAGTTGCGGGCGTCGGATATTCACGTGGAACCGTTCGAAAACCGGGTCCGCGTGCGATACCGGATCGACGGCATTCTGGTCGAACGCGACAGCCCCCCGCGACGCTTGCTAGGCGCGATCCTCTCGCGCATCAAAATCCTTGCCAAAATGGACATCGCCGAACGCCGGCGGCCTCAAGACGGCCGGATCAAAGTGACCGCTGGCGAGAAGGAATTGGACCTACGGGTGAGCGTACTGCCTACCAACCACGGCCAGTCGGTGGTAATGCGGTTATTGGACAAAGACAACATTAAGGTGGGCGTGCGCCAGCTCGGGTTGGCGGAATCGGATTTCAAGAATTTTCGCGGACTTATTAAGCGCCCCAACGGCATTATCCTGGTGACCGGCCCCACGGGTTCCGGCAAGACAACCACGCTCTACGCGGCCCTGAATGAGTTGAATAAGCCCGACACCAAGGTCATCACGGCCGAAGACCCGGTGGAATACTACCTGCCTGGCATCAATCAGGTTGAGGTCCGGCACAACATTGGATTAGACTTTTCCAAGATTATTCGGGCCATGCTGCGCCAGGCGCCCAATATCATTTTGGTAGGCGAGATGCGAGATGCCGAGACGGCACAGATGGGAATTCAGGCGTCTTTGACTGGACACTTAGTATTTAGTACATTGCATACGAACGATGCGCCCGGAGCCATTACACGTATGGTTGATATGGGTGTGCCGTCGTACTTGGTTGCCAGCAGCGTGATTGCGGTGCTGGCACAGCGGTTGGTGCGTGTGAATTGCGCCAAGTGCAAAGTTCCTTTTACTCCGCCGGACGCGGCATTGGAGCTAGCAGGCGTGACGCCGGAACAAGCCGCCAAGGCAACATTCATGCGCGGTCGCGGGTGTCAGAACTGTAACAAAACCGGTTATCGCGGTCGGTTAGGAATCTTCGAATTGATGCTGATGACGTCGAAAATTCGTGAATTGGCGTTTCAAGGCGCGCCGACGCAGACGATCCGCAAAGCGGCCATATCTCAAGGCATGTCAACGCTTTACTCCGATGGCATCCTGAAGTTTACCCGCGGCATTACTACTCTGGACGAAGTCTTCCGGGTTTCGAAGCGAACCGAGGATTAAACGCGTCGGGCAGAATCGCCCCGGCAGATGAAACGTCGGATTACAACACGGCTGTGCGCGGCGATGCTGGCGGCGGTCGTGTGGCGAAGAAGCCCGAGGCTCGATTTGTAGCGGGCAGGTACGGGGTGGTGGTGACCGCTGAACTGGTTGGCGCGATCTGCGTCGAGCTTGGCGGGCGCGATGGGATTCCGATGTCAGCAGCGACTCGCAGTTCGCTAAGTATTTTGGATCGTTTTTTTGATTTTGTGGTGAAGGTGGCAATAATCGACTGGCAGCCAAACGGCAACGCGCTCCTTTTCGGTAATGCATTCGCAAAAGGGCCGGGAGCGCGGTCGGGGCGACGGCCTGTCTTAATGAGCGCAGTATTTCCAGCGGTGGCGACGCCGGAGCTTGGCATCGCGCTCAGCTCGGCCGCCTGTGGAATTCTGGTGCGCTTTGTCAATTCTGAGTGAAGGGTTGCCGTGGGTACTCTGTTAATCGACAAACTGTTGCACGCCGTGGTCAAACAGGGCGTGAGCGATCTGCACATTACGGTGGGTCAGCCGCCGGTGTTTCGGATTGACGGGCACATGCGCCGTCTGGAGACCAAGACGCTCGAACCGGCCGATACCGTGGCGCTGATGAAGAGCATTTCGCCCGAGCGTTGCCAGCGCGAGTTAGCGGAAGTGGGCGGTTCGGACTTCGGTTTTGCCTTCGGCGACATGGCACGGTTCCGCGTTTCGATCTTCAAGCAGCGCGGCAACGTGGCGATGGTGCTGCGGCAGATTCCCACCAAGCTATTGACGATGGAGCAGTTGGGCCTGCCGCCGATCTGCGTCAAACTGTGCATGCGGCCCCGGGGACTGTTTTTGGTGACCGGCCCAACCGGTTCTGGCAAAAGCACGTCGCTGGCCAGCATGATCAACTACATCAACGAGACGGTCGACCACCATATCATTACGATCGAAGACCCGATCGAGTTTTATCATCCGAACAAAAAATCGACGGTCAACCAGCGCGAAGTCGGCGTGGATGTGCCGAGCTTTTCCGAGGCCTTGCGTCGTGCCTTGCGGCAAGACCCGGACGTCATTCTGGTGGGCGAGTTGCGCGATCTGGAAACCATCGAAGCGGCCATTTCAGCGGCCGAAACGGGCCACGTGGTGTTTGGCACGCTGCACACCACCGGCGCCCAGGGCACGGTCAATCGGATCATCGACGTTTTCCCAACCAATCAGCAGGATCAGATTCGCACGCAGCTTTCCACCGCCATCATCGGCGTGTTGTCGCAGACGCTGCTGCCGAAGATTGGCGGCGGACGAGTGGCCGCCCACGAGATGCTGGTCTGCGATAGCGGCATTGGCAACTTGATTCGCGAAAACAAGACGTTCCGCATCAACTCCATGATTCAAACCGGCGCCAAGAAAGGCATGCAATTGCTGGACGACGCGCTGTTCAAACATTGGTCGGAAGGCACGGTGGCCATGGAAGATTGCTTGGCCAAGGCGCAGTTGCCTGACGACTTGGCGGCGCGAATTGCCAACGCCAAGCGAGGCTTTTTTGGCGAAGAAGGCGCGCCTGGCGGCCCGCCCGACGATGGCGGAAAACCACCTAAACACTAGGCACGCAGAACAATAACGATTCGGACCGGCAACCATTCGGCTGCCCTGCACGAGCAAACACAAAATGCCCCGTATGGGCAACTGCGGCACTCAACCGATGATTTGCAAAATTCACTTTCAAGGGTAGGCGCATGGCGATTCGCCGCATCGGACAAATTCTGGTCGACTTGGGCTACATGACCGACGAGCAGTTGGTGCTGGTGCTCGACGAGCAGAAGCGTCAACCGACCGAATTGCTCGGCAAATTGGCCGAAGGTCTGGGCTACGTCACCGAAGAGCAGATCGCGCAAGCGCTCGGCGAACAGTTGGGCATGAAGACCATTGCGCTTCACGAGATGACGATCACGCCAGAGAACTTGGCGTACGTCACCAGCACCATGGCGCAGATGTATCGCGTCATTCCGGTGGCGTTCAAAGATAACACGCTGACCGTGGCGTTGTGCGATCCGCAAAAGCTCTCCACGCTGGACGAACTGCGGACGTTTTTGGGTTTTGAAATTCGCCCGATGGTGGCCACCGAGCGCGACGTGCTCAAGGCGCTCGACAAATACTATCAGGCGGGCGGCGAAAGCGTCGAAAGCCTAGTCGCCGGCTTGGAGAGTGACAAGGAATTGGCTGCGGCGGCCGAACGTGTCCGAGGCGACGGCCCCATCGATCTGACCAGCGTCGAGGCGCTGGCCGACAGCGCGCCGGTTCGCAAGCTGTTGAACATGGTGCTGCTGATGGCCATCAAGGATCACGCCAGCGACTTGCACTTCGAACCGTTCGAACATGAATTCCGGATTCGCATTAAAGCCGACGGCGTGCTGTACGAGATGGTGCCGCCGCCGCGCCACCTGGCATTTGCGATCACGACGCGAATCAAAGTCATGGCAAACCTCGATATTGCCGAAAGGCGGTTGCCGCAAGACGGTCGGATCGAACTGGCCGTCGGTGGGCATCCGGTGGACTTACGCGTGAGCGTGCTGCCGACCATGTTTGGCGAGAGCGTGGTCATGCGAGTGCTCGATCGCTCGGTGGTTTCGCTGGATTTGAAAAAGGTGGGCATGGATGCGTCGATGCTGGCCGGTTTTCGAACCGTGATCGAAAAGCCCAACGGCATCGTGCTGGTGACCGGTCCCACGGGTTCCGGAAAAACCACCACGCTCTACTCCGCGCTGAGCGAGTTGAACGGCATTGACGTCAAGATCATCACCACGGAAGACCCGGTGGAGTACGATATCGACGGTATCGTGCAGGTGCCCATCGATGCCTCGATTGGCAATACGTTTGCCAACTGCCTGCGGTCGATTTTGCGGCAAGATCCCGACCTGATCTTGGTGGGCGAAATTCGTGACGTGGAAACGGCCGAGATTGCCGTGCAGGCTTCGCTCACCGGCCATATGGTGTTTAGCACGCTGCACACCAACGACGCGCCCAGCACGATCACGCGATTGCGCGATATGGGCGTGCCGCCGTTTTTGATTACCGCCACGGTCGAAGCCATTTTGGCCCAGCGCCTGGTGCGCCGCATTTGCTCGCAATGCCGCGAACAAGTTACGCCCAGCCTGGAAGTCCTGGCTGACTTGGAGCTCACTCCGGACGACATCAAGGGCAAGAAGTTTTTTCGCGGCAAAGGCTGCGAGGGCTGTAATAACACCGGCTATCGTGGCCGCGTGGGCTTATTCGAATTAATGGTCATGAACGACGAACTCCGCGATATGGTAATGCGCAACGCCTCGACGGATGAAATTCGTCATCGCGCCAAGGGCTACGGCATGATTACCCTGCGCGACGCCGGCATGAACGCGGCTTACGAGGGCACAACCACGCTGGACGAAGTCGTCCGCGAGACAATTTTGGAAGCATAGGTCTTTTGGGGCACGATTTTTCGGGCTGGTCGAACTTCACGCACATTCGCTCGTCGGTCATTGCGGCCGACAGACTATCTGATCGAAGGAATCTGGTATGCCGACGTTTCAATTCGAAGCCATGGATTCGACCGGCCAGGAAATCAAGGACGTGATCGACGCGCCCAACGAAGCCGAAGCGCAAGCCACAATTCGGCAAATGGGCTACTTCGTCACCAAGATTGCCGTCAAGAAGGCGCGCAAGTCGGCTGCGGAAGCCACGACCGCCAAGCCCAAGCGGCGGTTCACGCTGGGCGGCGTGAACACCAAGGTGCTGACCACCTTCACGCGGCAACTTTCGATTTTGCAAGACGCTGGTCTGCCGATTTTGCGGAGCCTGAAGATTTTGGAAGGCCAGTGCAAACCGGGCCGCATGAAATACAGCCTGGAAGACACGTGCAGCGAGATCGAAGGCGGCTCGACGTTGTCCGAATCGCTGGCCAAAAGCCCACGCGTGTTCGACCGCTTGTACATCAACATGATCAAGGCCGGCGAAGCGGGCGGTGCGCTGGAAGTGATTCTCCGCCGTCTGGCGGAGTTCATGGAGCGTTCGCAATCGTTAAAGCGCAAAGTCAAAGGCGCCATGATTTACCCGTTGGTGGTCATCGGCGTGGCTGTGGCAATTTTGACATTCATCATGATCAAGATCGTTCCGGCGTTTAAGAAGATCTTCGAAGATTTTCAGACCACGTTGCCGGCGCCCACGCAGTTGTTGATCACCATTTCCAACAGCTTGGTTTCGTTTTGGTTTTTGATTCCGCTGATTCCGCTGGGCATTTGGCTGTCGATCAAAATTCTGCGCAAGTTCAAGCCGGGGCGCACGGGCTGGGATATGTTCGTGCTCAAAATTCCGGTGTTCGGCAAGCTGGTCGAAAAAAACATTATGGCCCGCACCACGCGGACCCTAGGCACCTTGGTTTCCAGCGGCGTGCCCATCTTGGAAGCGTTGAATATCACGCGCGACACCTCGACCAACGCGGTGTTCGAAAAACTGTACGGCAAAATTTCCGATTCGATCCGCGAAGGCGAGTCGATCGCCAAGCCGCTCAAAGATTATTCCAAGCCCGGCTTTCATCCCGTGGCGCTGGTGATTTGGATTGTGGCGTTTGCCGGGCCGGTGGTGCCGCTGCTGTTCTTCAAAGCGCTGGCTGGCTTTGCGTATTCGCTGGTGCTGGCGATGGCCGGCTTGGGCGCCGCGTTCTACGTAATGCGGATGAATGGCCGCGTCGTTGACGACCTGGTAGTCAACATGGTTGACGTCGGCGAAGAGACGGGCGAACTGGATACCATGCTTTACAAAGTGGCCGACACATTCGACGAAGAAGTGGCGGTCATGACCGAGAGCCTGGTGGCGCTGATGGAACCGCTGTTGATTGTGTTTTTGGGCGTGACGGTGGGTTTCATCGTCATTGCCTTGTTCATGCCGCTGATTGCCCTGATTAGTAAGCTCTCCGGTTAGTGTGGCGCAGCGTACGCGGGGAGTGATTTCAACGACACCATTTCATGCTTTCAGACTTTTCTCTGGGGTGGGCACTATGTCGGTAAGACTGGGACGATGTTCGCCGAGGCGGCCGGGCTTCACGCTGGTCGAGTTGTTGGTGGTGATTACGATCATCGGAATTCTGGCGGCGCTGATTACCGCCGCGGCTTCCAAGGTGATTACGGTGGCCCGCGAGGCCGCAATCTATGCCGAAATTTCGGCCATGAACGATACGCTCAAGGCCTACTCGGCAGAAGTTGGGCAGCCCGTGCCGGACTTCCAAGATCAAACCGCGCTCAACAATTTTTGCGCGAAAGCGTTTCCGCGCAACTTGGATGGCGTGCCGACCAAAGGTGCGTTGGTTCCGCCCGAAGCGCTGGTCTTCTGGCTGACCGGCGTGAGCAAAGATCCGCAACATCCCTTTACCGGCGATGGCGGGCCGCTCTCCGCCACCTGGGGCAAATACAAGCGATTCGATTTTGTCATCGAGCGATTGAACTTGGCGCCGACCCGCTCGGTTACGATTCTCGGCAAAGCGATCACCATGGCCAAGTATGTGCCGGCCAGTGGGCAGAACGTGCCGTACGTGTACTTCTCGTCGACCACCTACGGGCAGATGACCACCGCCAGTAGCCTGCCGTCGTTCGTAGGCACCACCGGCACCGCGCGGCCCTATTTCAGCGTGGTACCAACCACGTTTAAGGTTGGTTTGTCCAGCAACCCGTTCTGCAATCCTTCCAGCTTTCAAATCATCAGCGCTGGCTTGGACGGCGATTATGGAACGCAGTCCGTGACCACGCCGCTGGTATTTCCGGCCGCCAACGGTTACACGCTGGGTGATGACGACAACATCACCAACTTCGCCGACAAAACCACCTTGGGAGCATCGCGCCCATGAGTATGTTCATCGATTGTTCCCTGCGAACGATGCCAGTTTCTGGCCGTGGCGCGCGATACTTGCGATCTCGGCGGTTGGTCGGCGGATTCACGCTGGTCGAGTTGTTGGTTGTGATGATGATTTTGGCCATTCTCTCGGGCATGGTGCTGATGGCGCTGGCCGGAGCGCAAGAAGCCGCGCGCCGGGCACGCACCCAAGCCACGGTGACCAAGCTTAACGGCCTGATCATGAACAAGTGGGAAGAGTACAAGACGCGCCGCGTGCCGCTGGATACTTCCGCCATGTCGCCGTCACTGGCGGCCACTTCGCGGTTGAATATGTTGCGGGAGATCATGCGTTTGGAAATGCCCAGTTCATTTATGGACATTAAATCCAATCCGGTCACGCCCGGGCTAACGCGTCCGGCCGTGAGCTTGTCGTATCTGGACGCGTTGGATACGGCCAAGCATCCCGGCGTTGATCCCGTAGGTCCGTACCAGGGCGCCAAATGTTTGTACCTGATCATCACCAAGCTCTGCGATGACGGTCGCGATGCGTTTCAGGATAGCGAGCTTGCCACGACGGTGGTGATCGATCCCGGCAGCACTGACCCGATGCCGTTCTTTGTGGACGGTTGGGGGCATCCGATCGGTTTCATCCGATGGCCTTCCGGTATGATTTATCCCTACTCCGAATTGCAGTCGGGCGATGCGGTGAACGATCACGATCAGTTCGATTACTCGAATGTCTATCCGGGCGATTATGCTACGTATCCGCTGATTTATTCGTGGGGGCCGGACGGACAGCCGGGCGTGATCACGCATCAGAACGCGACGACGGTGGCAAACAGCCCGTTCATCAAGGATGGCAGCGGCCTGCTGGAAGGCGCGGTCGATACCGTCAGTCCTTCGCCCAACACGTCCACGTCTTACGCCGACAACATCCACAATCATCTGATCGGGGCGCGGTAACATGTCGCCAAGTCGCACACTTTTGCAGCGATTACATTCGCACCGATCATCGCCGCCCGCGGGCGAATTGCGCGGCGGTTTAACGTTGATCGAACTGCTGGTGGTGATCTTAATCATCAGCATTCTGACGGCCATGGCCATTCCGGTGATCAAGCCGGCGTTGGATTCGCGCAAGATTCGCGAGGCGTCGCGGATGGTGAACTCGATGTTGGGTGCGGCGCAAACCCGCGCGATTTCGACTGGTCGTCCGGCCGGCGTCTGGTTCGAGCGATTCACCGACACGCGCACCGCCGCAAACTACGGCAAAACCGGCACGCCGGAAGCCTGCATGGTGATGTACCAAGCCGAAACGCCGCCGCTGTACGCCGGCGATTCCACCGGCGCCAACATGGTGGTCACCCCCGACGCCATTGGCAGCGGACCGATTACCAGTTCGGTCACCGCCATGAACGGTGGCACCGCGGCGGCCGCCAGATGTCGGATTGGCGATATTCTGGTGCTCAACTATCAAGGCAGTCGCTATTCGATCACCGCCGGCGCGGTTGACGGGAACGGCTTTCTGACGCAACCGTCGGCCAGCAGCAAATGGACGCTGTCGCTGCCCAATAACGATAGTAATGGGCTGCAAGCCAATGCGCCCAGCGGCGCGCCGTTTCAGATTTATCGCCAACCGGTTCGCACGGGCGAGCCGATGCAATTGCCGGACGGCGCGGTGGTGGATTTGGCCTGGTCCGGACCGACCGGCACATCGGTCTACGAAGCATACACTGGCGGCGGAACAGGCACCTGGACCAAGCCGGTGGTGGTGATGTTTGGCCCCAATGGCAATTTGGAAGGCGAGTACCTCTCGGGAACTCCGATTGCAGCCACCAGCACGTTTCATCTATTGATTGGCAAACGCGAACGGCTGCCGACCTCCGGTGCCGGCGCGGTGGCGGCGACGGAATATAACTGGAAAGATCCGGAATGTATGTGGGTGTCGATTCATCACCAAACCGGTTTGGTAACCGTTGTGGAAGTCGCAGAAAAGTTTAACGGCACCACGGTAACCAACGCCTCGGGCTCGCGGAATTTTACGCTCGACTCGCAGAGCGTGGGGGGACATTAACATGTTGTTACGCAATACACGCCAGGGCATCAGCCTGATTGAAACGCTGGTCGCCATGTTTGTGCTGACCATCGGCCTGACTAGTCTGGCGGCGTTGATTCCCGCCGGCCGGTCCGAAGTGATCAAGGCCAATACCGAAGATCGCAAGGCCGTGCAGGGCATTTCCGGCATTCAAGAACTCAAGACCCGCGGCATGATGCAAGCCACGCGCTGGTCATACGGCACTGGGCCATTGATCAATAACGGTACGCTAGCCGTTCAGCCGCCGTATTGCATCGACCCGTTGGGCGTGGCGGCCGGTCTGCCCAACGTTTTTCCGTATGCTCCGAACAAGTCGCCCACCATGGCGCGGCTGTCGATTCTGAGTGCGGACAACAAGACGCCCTGGGGCCGGGAATTAGCCGAAGCCGTGTTTATGTCGCACGATAATTTGAACATCATTCCCGACGAAAACGACGATCAAGGTTTCTCGCTGCACACCAAAGAAGCCTATCAGGTGATGGAGCCGCTGACCGGCACGCCGCTCAAGCGCTCGTTTGGTTTCACGGATAAAAATGGCGTGCAGGCCGGCATTATGTCGTGGATGTACACAGTTACCCACTCGCGCGACAATCAAGATCTTTACAACGTGGCGCTGGTTGTGTTTTCACCGCGAGTTATCGTCAACGATGGCTTTAGCGAACGATCATTGACGATCACTAAGCCCGGCATTAGTGGCGGCGACGTGGTCTTAACCGGAACAACGCCCGATCAAGTTGGCAAGATCAAAAGCGGCACCTACCTGCTCGTCAGTGGCATAAGCAGTGGCAATGTTAACGGAGCGGCGATTTCACAATCTGTTTTCGCCTGGTATTTGATTCGAAATATCGCTGACGCCGATCCGAGTTCCAGCACGCGCGCGGCGACTTTGCAAGGCCGCGATTGGCCACTGGATGTGACTCCGAGCGCCGCACATTATTGCGATGGTGTGATTGGCGTATATGAAAAAACCGTACGCTGGGAAGGAATGAGTCTGTTCCCGCAATAACGTCCGGCAGCGTGAGACCCTGCTACTTGTGCGGGTCCAAAGTTTGAGTCAGTGGGGATTTCCAGATGCACGACCGCTAGGAAATCTCAAAAATCTGCGACCGGCAATCACCAAGGCCGGTTGCTCAAAATCATGAATTACGGGCCGCGGGCAAACGGCGCATTTCTCGAAAGGTTTCGGCGGACATGGCTACTTTATCTCGCAGGCAAAATCGTCGCGGTATTTTGCTGCTGATTATGTTGACGATGCTGGTGCTGTTCACGCTGGTGACCATCACGTTTGTGGTGACCGCCACGCGGGCGAAAACCTCGGCCAAAATCCATGCCCGGATTGGCCAACAGTTGGACCCGTATCCGGCGCTGCTGGATGACGCCTTTTTGCAATTGGTGCGCGGCAGCCGGAATCCCTACTCCAGTCTGCAGTACAACAGCTTGCTGCACGCCATGTACGGCAGCGCACCGCCGCTGTACGGTAAGACGATGAACGGCATCGGCAGCGCGATTTACACCGGTACCTGCTCGGCAACAAAGTCCATCGCTGGCGGTCAAATGTTGCAGCTCACTTGCACCCCGATTGGCGTTGCGCCGATGGTGCCACTCAGCGGCTATTACAACGGCTGCGTACTTACGATGCTGGACGGACCGGCGGCCGGTTACAGCACGAGAATTACCGGCTACGCACCGCCAGCCGGCGGCACGTTTTACGTGCAAGTCATGGCGTTTGACTCGGATCAAAACATTTCGCCCCTGCCGGTGGCCGGTAACCAGTATTTGATTAACGGCCGCGCGTACTCGGGCGGCGGCAACGGCTTCGATCCGGCCACGGGTGTGATCGATGTCAAGTATTCGCCCAAGGCGGGCGGCGGTCCGTTGCCGCTGGCATACATTCTCAATCACAAATATGTGGATTTCTCGGCCACAGGCGGCGTCAACAACACACGATTGGCCGATACGATGGTCGGTGCCATGGACTACACCGCGCCGGATTACAACAATCCGTATTTGGCCTTCTTGCCGCTGGACGTGATCGGCACGGCGGGCTATACGTCCAACCTGATTATCCCCTCGTTTCATCGGCCCGACTTGATTAAGTATTTGGGCGCGTCGACCGATCCGAACAAGCTGCGATTGATTTCGCTGCGACCGACGAAAAACGATAATCCCAATTTCACGGGCAGTAACCCAACCTACGATCCGGTCAACGGCCCGTGGGACGTCGATAATTTTGGTTTGGGCGTCAACGATAGCGTCTGGATCGATTTGGGCTTTCCGGCGGTGACGGGCCGCGGCGGCCGTTCGGTCAAACCGATGTTTGCCTTTTTGGTTTTGGATTTAGACGGCAAGATCAACATCAACGCGCACGGCAACTGGTCGCAAATTGCCTTGACCAATGCCGGTGCGCAGACGTTGACCACCGTTTCGCCGCAAGAACCTTACGCAGGCGGCGGTACGACCATGACGGCCAGCACCTTGCCCCACGGCGTGGGTTATGGCCCGGCCGAAATCAATTTGCTGTCGCTGTTCACCCCCCCGCAGGCCACGGCGCTGCTGGGCGGCACCAGCCAGTACGAGGGGCGGTACGGCGAAAATGCCAAGGGGTCGGGCAACATCATCATGCCCGGCATCACCGGCACGTCCGATCCCGCGTCATTGACCAAGCTGTTTACCGTGCCCACGTTGTACCCCAACGGCGTCAGTTTGTTTGGCACGCCGCCCGACTTGCGAGGGCAGATCGTAACCGGCGTGGATACGCGCGGCACGCCGCTGTATCTGCCCAGCAGCACCACGGATGAGATGCTCGGAAATCCGTATTCGGCGAATTTGAACTCGGTGAATTATGGCTTGCCGAATTCGACGCTGACGGACAACTTCTTTGGCGCGGCCGAGTACGAACGCCTGCTGCGATTTGGCGCGGTGGATGCCGGCGCGTTGAGTCCACGCTTGAGCCGCGTGCTGGGATTGGCGTCCAACATCGATCCCAAGTCCAGTGCCATCAAAATCACGCCGTTTAGCTACGATTCGCCCGCGCCCAACTGCATTGCGCCGGTCGAACTGCGGTCGATCATCGGCACGTCGTTTGGAACGCTGATGGGCGCTGGCGCTACGGGTGCCGACCGTCGCTCCAGCAGCATCGTCGATCTGGCGGCCGCACGGCTGCTGAGTTCTGGCGTGACCTCAACGCAGGTCAACGCGCAGCTTGCAATCATGCTTGCTCCGGAGTTGATCAACGGGGTGCGAATGAATATCAACCGCCCGTTTGGCAATGGCCGCGACAACGACGGCGACGGCGTAGCGGATAACGTCGAGGAAGGGAACGCGACGTTGACGGGTTCGGCCGGTGCGGCAGTCAATTATCTGAATAACGGCAACGACGCCATGGCATTGCTGCCCGCGTTTGCGGCGGTGGCCACGAAGCTTAAAAGCAATAGCCAGGCTCGTCAGATCATGGCCCGCCAGCTTTACTGCCTGGCGATGTTGCTGCACGACAAAACTTACGACGCCAACTATAAACTCAACGATACGCAAACCGCCAACAAGGCGTTTGCCCGGCGCTGCGCCCAATGGGCGATTAACGTGGTGAGCTTTCGCGAACCGAGCGCGGCCATGCCGGCCTTTGAGTACGACGAAGATCCTTGGGGCAACGGCGCCGGCTGGCGCGTGGACGGCATCGTTGGGCTCGGTAGCACGGACGACGCCTTGGCCTATCGCGGTCTGGTCTGGGGTTGCAAACAACCCGAGTTACTCCTGATGGAGACGTTGGCATTTCACGATCGCCGCGTAGGCGATACCAAAGATGATTCCACGAAGAAGAAGCGGACTGACACGGATAAGCCTGATCCGACGATGGATCAAATTCGCGTCCCGCAAGGGTCGTTTTTCTTCGAACTGTATTGCCCGCATACGCAAAATAGTCCCACGGGTCTGGCGGCCACGCATCCGCTTTATCCGCCCGAGTTGTTCGATCCCACCACTCACACGCTGAATCTCGGCAAAATGGCGCCGGCGGCCGGCACCGCGCCGGTCAGCCCGATTTGGCGCGTGGCCATCGGCATGCCCTCGGACGGCGCCGGCAACGATTTCCTCACATCCTCGGGCAAGGCGCCCAACACGTTCACCTTTGATCCCACGCAAGCCGGCATGACTATCGACCGGATTGTTTGGTTCACGCAAACCGCGCCGGCCGCCGGTCACCCGGATAAGGCCAAGATTTTTTACAACCGCTTTGGCACCGCGCCGCAATTGACGCCAGGCCGTTACGCGATTGTCGGTCCACGGATGAAGACTTGGATTGGCTTGGACAATACCGGCAAGCTGTCCACTCAGAAAATCGATTTGACCACGCCACTCAACCCGGTGCTCAACGGGCTTAACGCGGCCGGTACGAATATTCAGACGCCGATCGTGATCATTCCGGCCATGGATGCGCCCGCCACCTGGACTCAGCAGGCCAAGACGGCCAACCTGGGTGGACCGGCCACCAACGGCATTGGTCAAAACATTTCTGAGCCGTTGCCATCGAGCGCCACGTATTATCCCGAGCCCAAGAACAATAACGCCACCGATACCACGACCGTCCCGCTGATGGATACGTACGGTGACGGTGCCTCCCCGGCACCATTGGACCAACCGCTCGATTCCGCCGCCGGTCCGCTGTTCGACGCCAAACTGTTGGCTACCGGCACCAAGCAGAATTATCGCACCGTGGTGCTGCAGCGTCTGGCGAATCCGCGGGCGGGTTACAATCCGGAAAAAGGTCAGCCGGGGCACGACGCTACCGTGCCGGTCAATCCGTACATCACGGTCGACTGGATGCCGGTGGATCTGACCACCTTCAATGGCGAAAAGCCCAATAAAGTGCCGGCCGGCGAGACCGCACCAGCCGATGGCAAGGGTTACGATCCGGACGATCCCAAACCGCCAGGCAGCGTCAGCTTTGCCAGCCGGCAACGCGGACCGCTGCCGCCGTATTCAGCTTCGGAAGCGCATTACAATGTTTGGGCGCAGACGTCGACGTTGCCTACCGCCAAGGCGGTGACGGTGACCGCCACGAATGTTTTCGACGCCAAGTTGGATTGCTCGCTGGGCTTTTTGAATCCCACTTACGGCACGCCGCGCGCCGCGCCGGCGCTGGGCGAACCACAAAAGCCATTTCCGTGGATTGCGTTCAATTCTCGCCCGTATTCCAACGCCATGGAATTGCTGCTGGTGCCGGCTTCGTCTTCGTCGCGGTTGTTGTGGGATTTTGGCTATCCCACGCTTGCGGCCGCCATTCCCACCAGTGGATATACGACCTTCTCCGGCTCGTACAACCACTTGTTAAACTTCTTCAACGATAGTAGCACCGGAGCACAAGCGCCCGACTTCTCTCGAGTGTTGGACTACGTGCAAGTTCCGTCGCCGTTTGTAGGCACGGACGTGATGCTCAATCCGACGCAGTTCGCCAGCACAGCAGGTACGGATTACGACTACCGCCATCCGCCTTTCAACCAGGTTTCCAAACATCGCGATCCAGGCAAGATCAACGTTAACACGGCGACTCGCGAAACGATTAATGCGCTGATGCTCAACTACTATGGATCGACCTCCAATCCGGCCTATGCCGCGTTCTACGACAACTTCAAGATGTCGCGCGCCGGAAACGGCAAGGGGCCGGGCGGCATGTTTGGATCGCCGTTTCGCTCGCCCAGCGCGGGCGACATGGTGCCCGAGCCAGCTTTTAAACGTCAGGGAGTGGATTGCACGTTGCTGCGCGTGGGGACCGACCCCAATCGGGCGTTGTTCGAATCGCCCGCCAACACGACAGATTCGGTGAACACGGATCGCAACGCATTTTTCCGTTATCAGGCGCTCACCCGCCTGGGCAACATGACCACCACGCGATCCAACGTGTATGCCGTGTGGGTCACGGTGGGCTACTTCGAGGTGGTGCAAGCCGCGGCCAACGACGTCCATCCCGACGGCTACCAGTTGGGGCAAGAGGTGGGCGCGGATAACGGCTCCATCGAACGGCATCGCGCGTTTTTCATGTACGATCGCTCAATCCCCGTGGGCTACCAGCGCGGCGAAAACAACAACGTGCTGCGCGGCATGATGGTGCGACGGATGGTGGATTAACTCCGCAGCCGCGGAGAAATTGACTGGCATCGGCCCTGGCTGTTTTGCGCGGCAGACGTGCTCAAGCAGGCCATCGCCGCCGGCGCGCATGCGCGGCGGCGATGGTGTTTTGCATTAGGTCACCAAACCTTTGGTGACCAGCATGAACACATCTTCCAGCGAGGGATCCTTTTCGGCAAAGCTGCGGATTCGCACGCCTTGCGCGGTGAGCGTTTGCAGCAGGGCAGCCACGCGGTTGTCGTCGCCGGCAAATTCGATCGTGGCTTGTTGATCTTCAATTTGCACATCGTGCGTTTCCGGGAAGCTGCGAATCACGGCCAAACCGGCCTCCATGTGTTCAACGAACTTCACGGAAATTCGGCGATGACCCTGAATGCGATGGTACACGTCTTCGATGGGTCCGTGCATCAGCAGTTGGCCGCGCTCGATGATGCCGATGGACGTGCAGCAGTCGGCCAGTTCGGTGAGGATGTGGCTGGAAATTAAGATCGTCTTGCCCATGCGGCGTAGCTCTTTGAGCAGCGCTTTGACTTCTAATCGGGCGCGCGGATCGAGTCCGCTGGAGGGTTCGTCCAAGATCAGCACTGGCGGATCATGAACCAGCGTTTTCGCCAGACACAGCCGCTGCTTCATACCGCGCGACAGCCCGTTGACAAAATCCGTCCGCTTATGCGTTAAGTCCAGTAGCTCCAGCACGTCGGCAATCACTTGCTTGCGGCGCGCGCGGGGAATTTGGTAGGCGGTGGCGAAGAAGTCGAGAAACTCCCACACGCGCATGCCAT
Source organism: Pirellulales bacterium (assembly GCA_038205115.1). GTDB lineage: Bacteria > Planctomycetota > Planctomycetia > Pirellulales > JBBRCE01 > JBBRCE01. Next base: position 148,949 of record JBBRCE010000005.1, on the reverse strand, counting down.
CGTAAACGCCAAAGTCGTCGGGCATGTAACCGACGCTGCGTCGCACGCCCATGGGATCTTTGGTCACGCTATGGCCGTTAACGGTGCCTTCGCCCTGCGTGGCTTTGAGCAGCGTGGCCAAAAAGCGAATAGTGGTGCTTTTGCCGGCGCCGTTGGGGCCGATAAAACCAAACATCTCGCCGGCTTCGATCTTCAGATTCAGCCCCTCGACCGCGGTAAATTCGCCGTAACGTTTGCCGAAGTTGATCAATTCGATCATGAGTTTCCGCGAAAAAAAGGAGCGAGTCAAAAATTGACGTGTCGGACTACGGGTTAGGCGCGTCGGGCGAAGGCTCGGGAACCGTCGGTCCGGTATCGTTGATCGGGTTGCCTTCGGCGTCGCGTTCGCTCGGCGTGTTTTCGAGATTGCTGGGCGGATGATTGGCATCCCGGCTGGGCGAAGGCAGCGCGGCATGGCGTAAATGAGCGACAATCATGGTCACCTGCCGGCTTTGCGCGGCCTCGGGGCTGATCCGTTGACCAGGCATGGCAGCTTCGGTCCAGGCGATTAAGCGCCAATCGCCACTGCGCATTTGACCTTCGAATTGGCCGGTATCTTGCGTGGCCAGATCGGTCATCAATTGCGCCAGCGGACGCAGCGAAAGCCGATTTAGATGTGCCGCGTCGGGCTGGGCGGTCCAGGCTTGATCGTCCCACTGGCTGAATAGCAATTTGGGCTGCGATTGATCGGTCGCGGGAAACGTCTGAATTTCTGCCGACACACTTTGCCCTGCGGCTAAATCACCAAGCCAGGCAATACGGGTTTGACCACGTTCCTTGCCGACGAGTCCCGCGCCTTTGAGTTCGAGCCGCGAACGATTGGCGAGCTTTGCGTTTGCGCCATCGAATGTTAGCGTCAGGCGGCCATCGAGCGTTTTGTCGTCGCCCAGGTTGAGCATTTGCTCGCTGTGCATCATGGCCGTGGAATTGGATTGCACGAAAAAGCCGCTCAGCCAGGCGTCCGTACCGCGATGGTAAGTGAGGGTGGTGCGGCTTGGGTTCCGGCTGCCGATCGACTTTTCGGTCGCCCGCGAGTTCTCCAGCGAAAACGGCAGCATCACCGCGGCGGCATCTTTTTCGTAACGCATTTCGTAATCGGTCGACAGGCTCGAGTAAAGCGCCGTGTAGCGCGTGAGATGCGCGCGGCCGTAGTCGGGCTGCATTTCTAGCACGCCAACCTCGGTGGTCGAACGGGCGAAACCGATATTCAACTGCGCCAATCGGATCACGCCCACCGCGCCCACCACGGCAATGACCGGTACCATTGCCCAAGCGTACTCGACCACGCCGAACACGCGGAACAACAGCCAATTCAGCGGCACCAGCACAGCCAGGTAAATCGCCAACATGCCCACGACAAACTGCTTGCGCGGAATATCGATGCCGGCCGCGCTCAGCAGCACATCGCGGCTCGCCTGGGCAATGCCGCGATCATCGTTCCAGCCGCCAAGGCCGGGCGCGTAGTTGGTGTGCATGTCGTCAGCCATATCCGTGCCAAACGATTCCTCCGGCGGGGCGGGCAAATTAGCAAACGGATCGTTACTCGTGGTTGCCGGCACCCGCGGTTTCTGAGTGCGATCCGCCGCAGAATATCCAACGTCACGGCTCAAGAAACGCGTCATCGTGCCAAACTGCGGCGAGTTGAATTCCAGACCATCAAATCGTTTCGCCTGACGAGCGTCTGGTGCCCAACTGACGAGCAAGCCTTGGTTGGGGTCATCGACAAAATTTCGCGCCGGACGATTCATCAAATAACAGTGCAAAAAACCATCGAAATTTTTCCACTGCCGAATGGCTTTGGCGCCGAGTTTAAAGGCCGTGACGGTGATTGATCCCCGGCCCACGCGTTGGCGAGCGACCAACTCGCCGGTGCCGGGCACAAATTTGCCCGCGTCGTTGATGGTGAAGCGTACGCCGGGCAGGGGTTTTGCCAGCGTCAGGCGGCGCTCCGGCAACTTGCCGTCGATTTCTTCCCAAGGCTCGTTCAGCGGTTGCAAATCTTTTTCGATGAGCGTGACCGTCTCTTTAGCGCTCACCGGCAGCACATCTTGCAGAAAGCTGCCTTTGAGCGAATCCAGCGTGTCTGGCCCACTGAGAATCAATTGCCCTCCCCAGTGCAACCAATCGAGCAGAGCCGTTTGCTGATCGGGCGAAAGTTTGCTGGGGTCGTAGTCGTCCCACAGCAAATAGGCGATGCTCGTCCAGCCGACCAATTGCGATGGCAGCGGTACGTAATCGCTGGGCGGCAAGCGGGCCACGCGGTAGCTGGCCGAGATTGGTAAGTGATGCGGGCTGATGGCAAAGGTCCGATCCAATTCTTTATACAAATCGGGCTCGCGGGCCAGCACGACAAAGTAGTATTGCCAGTCCGGCATGCGCTCGATGGGCTTGCGTCGTTCGAGCGTGGTCACGCCCACGCCGCGTTGTTGCAGCCGACTGGAAAATTCCGGAATGCCTTCGGCAGCGGCCGATGGCGGCAAGTAACCAAACGTTTCCAAATATTTGGCTTTGCCTTTTTCCAGCGTCACCTGCCGTGTTTGCACAATGCGATAAGGCGTGCCGGGCAGGTCGAAGGGACTATCGGCGCGGTCGACGGCAGCGGTTTCCAGATCGCCGTTGAAATCGTAATTGTTGGCTTTGATCCATTCGACACTGCCGAACCAGTGACCTGGCTTGGCGGCCACAATCGGCCGTTGCGAGTTGGGCGGGTTCGGCTGGGCAGCAATCCGCGGTTCCTCGAAGTCGGGCTTTTTCTTTTGTTTGCCATCCTTGGCAGTTGCCGGTGTGGGCGTCGGATCGACATCCGAACCGCTGCCCGAGCATCCGCCGCAGCCTGACAAGCTCAGCGCGCCGCAAACGAGCAGCATGGCCAGCGAGGCCCAACGCGGCGCCGTACGCCGCATTGGCGAATCGTCGGTTGGTTGCTGGGCTCCATCCATGTTCGGCGCTCGCTCTTGCCAGGTTGGGCACATCGCCCGTCAGAAGTACTGCGTTTACGCTAGACGGCAAACGCACTGACGTCCAAAATCGTGTGCCATGAGTTTAAACGGTGGCGTGCTCGAATAAAAGCGGCGGACTCGGCGACCAGCAACCACCGCGGCCGGCAGGCTGAATATCAACCGGCCCGCGCGTCGTCAGCAACATGCTTGGGCCGCGAAGGCTCGGCGACTGCCATCGTTCACGCGCGGGGCAAGCCTTGCCAAAAACGCTGCAAATCTGGCGGCAGCGGCGAATCGAATTTCACGATCTCGCCGGTAATAGGATGCGTAAAGCCGATTTCGGCCGCGTGCAGCGCCAACCGCGGCGCGTGGCTGTGATCCGGAATAGCCTTGCCGCCGGGCGGTTGACGATAAACTTTTTCGCCACAAAGCGGGTGACCGATTTCGGCCATGTGAATGCGAATCTGATGCGTGCGGCCGGTTTCCAAGCGGCATTCAATCAGCGTGTAATCGTCGCGCGTTTCGAGCGGACGAATGTGCGTCGTGGCGATTTTGCCAATCGCGGGATCCGTGGTGCTGCCGCGCCGGCCGTCGCCGCGATCGCGAATCAACCGATTGCTGATGGTCTGAGCAATGACTTGACCAGGTACCACAGCCAAATAGCGGCGATGCGTGGTATGCGCGCGAAACTGTTCGCCCAAGTGACGCTCCGCCCGAATGCTGCGGGCAAAGACCATCAGCCCGCTGGTTTCGCGATCGATGCGATGCACCGCGCGAACCGGCGGCGGCACGCCTTTTTGCGGTTTGCGCTGGTTGGGCCGACGCCTGCTATCGGCGCCGCCGTGGCCGCCTTGGCTTTCATAGCGTGAGATCACGCCGGGCAGCAATTCGTCAAGCGTCGGTTGAATTTGCTTGCGGCGCTGCGGCCAATCGCGCTCTTCGGCATGGCGAATCGAGGTCACGCCGGCCGGTTTTTCCACCACCACCACATGCTGATCCAAGTAACGAATGAGCACGTGGTGTTGCCCCGGCGGGGCCGCCGCCGGACGATCGAGTACTTTGATCACGTCTTCCAATTTCAAACGCCGGCCGGCATCAACGCAAACGTTGCCGCTGATCATCACGTACCGCGTGCGCACCAATTTGCTGATCTGCGACCACGATCGGTCCGGCAACCAGGTCCGCAGCGCCGCGGCCAGTGTTTCGTTGACCTGTCGTGGCAATACACGGAAGACTTGCGGTTCGGTCATAGAAAAATGCAGAGCAACGCGCGGAGTTTGACGGCCCGTCGGGCCTAGCGGGCCTGTGGCGAGTGAATTAGCTATTGTAATCGGCTGGGAGCGAATCTCGAAGGCGCGGTGTATGTACTCGCAGGAGAATGATGCTGTGGGATCGCTCGGCGTGCTGTCCGACCGGCGGCCGAGCGCGGCGAATTCCGGCGGGGCTGGCGGTTCAGGCTCGCGGCCATTGTAAAGCGGCAGAGTTTGGTTTAGTAATATAACTCCTGAATTCAGCACAATTGAGAACGTTTGGTTGCCATGAAAGCCATCGCCGTTATCGCCGGTCAGCCCAACAGCGTCCATCTGGCCGATCTGCCCAAACCGCGTGTCGACGACATTCCCGGCGGGCGCGGCGTTTTGGTCCGCGTGCTCAAAGTGGGCGTCGATGCCACGGATCGCGAGATCAACGAGGCCAAGTACGGTAACGCGCCCCCCGGCTTCGATTTTCTGGTGCTGGGGCACGAGTCGTTTGGCGTGGTGGCTGAAGTGGGGGCAAATGTCACGCACGTCAAACCGGGCGACTACGTCACGGCAACGGTCCGCCGCCCTGGGAAGTCGATCTACGACGTGATCGGCACCAACGACATGACCAGCGAAGAAACGTATTACGAGCGCGGCATCAATCTGCTGCATGGTTATCTGACCGAGTACTACGTCGATGACGCCGAATATATCGTCAAAATGCCCGCTGCGCTCAAACACCTGCACGTGCTGGCCGAGCCTATGAGTTGCGCGGTGAAGGCCGTGCAGCAGGCCTTCGAGGCACAGCGGCGGTTACGCGTCTGGCGTCCGAAATTGGCGTACGTCACCGGTGCCGGACAAATCGGCTTGCTGACCACGCTGGTGCTACGGCTAAAAGGATTTGACGTCTTCACACTGGCGCGCTCCAAGCAGCCCACGCTCAATTCGCAAATCGTCGCAGGGTTTGGCGCAAATTACGTCAGCACCAGCGAAACATCAATCCAGGACTTGGCCGCGAAGACCGGCAAGCCAGATTTGATTGTCGATGCCACGGGCAGCAGTGCCGTGGCGTTTGGCGCGATGGAAGTGCTGGGACTCAACGGCGTGCTGGTTTGGACGGGCGTGACCGGCGGCGACAAAACCACCCAAGTGCCGTCGGACAAAATCAACCTGCAGTGGGTGCTGGGCAACAAAATGTTGATCGGATCAGTCAACGCCAACCGCGGGCACTTCGAGCAGGGCATTGCCGATTTCGCGTTGGCCGAAGTCATGTATCCCGGCGTCGTCCAGCGAATTCTCACGCATCCCATTCGCGGCATCGAACGCTATCCCGACATGATCGCCCTGCTGACAGGCAATCAAAAGGCTTTGAAAGTCTATATGGAATTGGCCGAAGGCTAATGCCTTCGACTGGCCGTTAGGCTTCGTTGGAATGGTAGCTCGCGCGAACTTCAGGCGAGAGCCAGTCGCCGATGGTGGCTGGCAGTCCATCGCAAGGTTCAGAAACGCGCACTTCACAAAAGCGAATTTGGTTTGACCAGCGGTCGCCAATTTGTTCGCGTAGCGATTGGCTAATAACCAGTTCACTATGATTGCCTTCGTAGATGCCGCGTGCCGTAGCCACTTGTTCCGGTGCTACGTACGGCGACGAGTTGCGAGGCAAGTATGTGTAGATCAACGCGCCGCAAACACCGCAGAGATGATGCTGCGACTGCTCGCCGCCACGCAAGATGACGCGCTCTCGGGCCAGGTACGTGTGCAATCCATCAATAACACGACCGTGGCCATCGCAAAGCGTACCGACGAACAGATCGTTTTGCCAATGACCGGACAGCAACTGTAGCAGTTGATCGGAGATGATGCCAAAACCCCAGCAAGTGTAAGCCAGGATCGCGTTGCTGCGATGATTCAGCACGCGCAGCGTCTCAGGTGGCCGAGCGCCGTGGGGCAGCGTCGAGCATTCCGTGCATCCGCCCGGAGTGAGAACAAGCTCACCCTGTTCAACCGCAGGCGTAAAACAATACTCGTTTACGTCGACAACGGAAAAATATTTCATCAAGTAAACCCAACTTGTAATTAGACCTGCCCCATCGCACGCGAATTTTATTGAGCGAAGTTCAGTCCGGGGCCCTGCCTTTCAAATTCAAAGCTGAGCCCGAGATCGCTCGAATTTACGCCGAGCAACTTTGATGCCGCAATCCACCATGCGGGCATTTCCAGAGTATTCCACGCCAAGATTGGTGAAACCGAAACCTGCTGATTTGCTGTCGTGCCAGTTTCGGGCGACGCTTCGCCAGGCGCGATGCTCGTCGCTGACTATGACCGGCCGTCAATGATTGTGCCGCCACAAAATCTGGCGGTATTGTGGCCAGGCAAGCGGTCGTGCGGTTGGCAATTCGCTACAATTTGGTCGCAACCACCGGCAAGTCTTTCCCAATAGTTTACGGCAAACCTCATTCATGCTCGCTCTGATCGGATATCGCGGTACAGGCAAGACAACCGTCGCCCAACAATTGGCGCTGCGGCTGGGTTGCGATTGGGTCGACGCGGATGTCGAAATTGAGTTGCAGGCTGGCAAATCCATCGCCGCGATTTTTTCCGAGCAAGGCGAAAATGCGTTCCGCGACCTGGAAACGCAGATGCTGCGGCAACTGATCGCGCGGCAGACGGGCGTGCTGGCGCTCGGCGGCGGCGTGATTTTACGGCCAGAAAATCGCACACTCCTGCAGGCGTGCGGCCAAGTCGTTTGGCTGACCGCCAGCGTCGACACGCTCGCCAACCGCATTGCCGACGACCCGCTGACCGCGGCGCGCCGTCCGAATTTAACGGTTCAGGGCGGTCGCGACGAAATTGCGGCGGTCTTGGCCGCGCGTCACGAACTTTATCGCCAGTGTGCTGATGTGCAAGTCGATACCGAAGGAAAGTCGCCCTCGCAGATCGCGGCGGAAATTATCGACCATTGCCAGTCGCGCTGAACTCGATCCTTGAACTCGCCTGCCGAAGCGTTCGGCAGGCGGACCACCGACATCATCCTGCGAAATTCCGCGTGAACACTCTGCTGGCCATCCCATTCGAAGTGCGGCTTTCGGCACTGTTTGTCATTGGCAGCATTGTGGCCGGGCAATTGAATCGCGCGGTTTACGGCTGGGCGCTCGACCCATCGCCCATCAGCCCCTGGTCGGCCGCGCCGCGTGGCCTGCCGGCACGCCGCTGGTCGGAGTGCGTGCCGATTTTCGGCTGGCTGATTGCTCGCGATCGCGCCCACAAATTTGGCCGCGGCTTTTGGATTCGACCGCTGCTGGTCGAACTACTCACCGGCTTGTCGTTGGCCGCGCTGTACGCCTGGGAAGTGGATGTGGGCGGATTGATTCCGCTGCCGCTGCCAGCGAATATTTCTCACCACGACGTGGCGATTCAATCGCTGTTGCACAGCGAGTATCTCGCGCATGCTGTGCTGTTGTGTTTGATGATTGTCGCCTCGCTGATCGATATCGACGGCAAAATCATTCCCGATGAAATCACGTTGCCCGGCACGCTGCTGGGCATGATTTTGATGGTCTGCTTGCCGCACGCCTTGCTGCCAGTTCCGGATTTGGTTGCCTGGGCACGACTGAACTTTGGCTTTTGGCCGCTGGTGGAACCGGTGATTCCGTTGTACGCCAATTATCCGAAACCGCGGCAGCCGCTGGAGTTCACGCAGACCGTGGCCAGCTTGTGGGTAGGCTTGGCGGTGGTGGTGGGCTGGTGTTTGGCGCTGCTGCCGCGACATTGGCGCACGCGTCACGGACTGCGACGCGCGCGGCAGATCCTTTTGGCTCGCATCGCCAAGGAGCCGATCTCCAAGCTGATTGCCGTGGTGGGCGTGCTGGCGTGCGTGGGCGTGACGCTAACCTATTGGCACAACGGACCGCGTTGGACGTCGCTCTATTCGGCGTTGATTGGCCTGGCGGCGTCCGGCGGTATGATTTGGGCTGTGCGTTTGATTGCCGGATTTGTGCTGGGGCGCGAGGCAATGGGTTTTGGCGACGTCACGCTGATGGCCATGATCGGCACATTTCTTGGCTGGCAAGCTTGTCTGGCCGTGTTTTTCATCGCGCCGTTCGCCGGCTTGTTCGTGGGCGGAGCGCAGTGGCTGCTGCGTCGCGACAACGAAATTCCGTACGGTCCATATCTCTGCCTGGGTGCTGCAGTGGTGATCGTGTTTTGGAATTCGCTCTGGGACCACATGGAACCGATGTTTGCCGCGGGCTGGCTAGTGCCAATTGCGGTGGTGATTTGCATGGGCGGATTGGGCGTGTTGCTGGGCTTGCTGCAGATCGTCAAACGGATGATCGGCATCAGTTAGTCGCCATGTTGTTCTGGCGAGGCTGAGAGCAGCGGGGAAATGAGAAGTCGGCGTGAATTCGCGCGCGTTCAGCAGATGCGCGGCAGTGGGTCGCCGATCAACATATCGACAATTCGCGAGCCGCCGTATGCGCTCTTGGCAACCACGCGGGCGTATGGGCCGCGGCTGATTTCGCCGAGCAGGCACGCGCGCTCGCCGCCCGGCGTTCGTTTGAGCGCAGCCAGCGCGGTTTCAGCCAAGTTGGCGGCCACAATCGCCACAAATTGCCCCTCGTTGGCGACTTGCAGTGGGTCGAGCCCCAGCATTTCGCAGGCGCCACGGACGACGTCATCGATGGGCACCGCTTCTTCGCTGATGTTGATTAGCAGGTCGGCGTCGCGCGCCAGTTCGTTGAGCGCGCTGGAAACACCGCCACGCGTGGCATCACGCATCCATTTGACGCCTACGCCGACCGACTCGAAAAGCGCGGCGACCAGTACCGTCAGTGGCCGCGTGTCGGAACGAATGTCGGCCTGGATATCCAATTCCGCGCGGGCCAGCATGATGGCCATGCCGTGATTGCCGATCGGACCGGAAAGCAACACCCGATCGCCCGGTTGCACTCGCTGCGCGCCAAGGTCGGCACGCGGATCGAGCGCACCAACGCCGGTGGTGGTGATGTACAAACCATCGGCCTTGCCGTGCTCGACCACTTTGGTATCGCCCGTGACGATCGGCACGCCTGCCCTGCGAGCGGCGGCGGCCATCGCCTGCACTTCGCGCCGCAAAACCTCGCTCGGTAAGCCGGCTTCGAGGATCAGAGCTACGGATAGCGCCAGCGGACGAGCGCCGGAAACCGCCAGATCGTTGACAGTACCATTGATGGCCAACTCGCCAATCGATCCGCCGGGAAATTGCAGTGGTTGGACGACGAAACTATCGCTGGTCATTGCGATCCGTGCGGCCGGTTTGTCCAGCACCGCGGCGTCGGCTAGGCTGTTCAGCCAGACGTTGGAAAACGCAGGTTTAATCAGGCCTTCGATCAAGCGACGCGTGGCTTCGCCGCCGGCGCCGTGCGCCATGGCGATTTGCTTATCGTGAAACTCAACTGGCCGCTGGGCGTCTGACATGCTGCTGTTCGCCTCGGCGACTACGCTAGAGAGAGATGACGGGCAGTTCGGTCAACTCGCCGGTTGGCCGTTGCTGAGGCGTGACGCCGTATTTGAAGTGCGCGGCGCACGCGCCTTCGGCCGAGACCATCAGGGCACCAATCGGCCGCTCGGGCGTGCATTCCTTGCCGAACAATTTGCATTGATGCGGTTTGAGCACGCCTTTAAGCACCTCGCCACATTGCGCTGCTTTGGGATCGGCCACGGAAATGCCGCGGATATTCATGGTTTTTTCGGCATCCCAAGCAGCGTAGCGATCGTTGATTCGCAGCGCGGAGTGCGAGATGAAGCCCAGGCCACGCCACTCGAAGTGCGGTCGAACTTCGAACACCTCGGCCAGCGTTTTCAGCGCGACTAGATTTCCTTCCCAGGGCACGACGCGGTCGTACTGATTTTCGACCTTGGCGGCCCCGCTACGCAATTGGCGCAAAACCATGAGTAGCGATTGCAGTATATCCGCCGGCTCGAAACCGGAAACAGCAATCGGGCAGCGATAATCGCGAGCAATGAACTCGTATGGCCGACAACCGATCACGGTAGAAACATGCCCTGGGCCAATGAAGCCGTTGAGGCGCATATCCGGCGAGTCGAGGATCGCGCGGATGGCCGGTATGATGGTGACGTGATTGCAGAACACCGAAAAATTCATTACGCCCAGCTTCTTGGCCTGCATCAACGTGACGGCCGTTGAAGGCGCGGTGGTTTCGAAACCGATGGCAAAAAACACCACGCGACGATCGGGATTTTGCCGCGCAATTTTTAGCGCGTCCAGCGGCGAATAAACCACCCGCACATCGGCGCCGCGGGCTTTGCTCTCCAGCGGACTACCTTGCGAGCCAGGCACGCGCATCATGTCGCCAAACGCCGTAAAAATCACATTCGGATCGGCTGCCAGGTCTAAGCCGTCGTCCATGCGGCCCATCGGCAATACGCAAACAGGGCATCCAGGACCGTGCACCAGTTCGACGTTGTCCGGCAATAGTTCTTTCAAGCCAAACCGGAAGATGGCATGCGTATGGCCGCCGCAGACTTCCATGATGCGATAATACTGCCGCGGATCGGCCACGGCGTGAATCTCCGCCAGCGTCTTGCGAATCATCACCGGGTCGCGAAATTCATCAACGTATTTCATCGGTCGGACCTCGGACGAGAATCGTCGGCAGCGAGCGGTTGTTCTTCAGTTTCCGCAAAGGGGGAGACATGCGGCGCGGCAAAGTCGTAGCCGTCCGCCTCTTCCAACGCGGCGGTGGCCTCGCCCAGCATCGATAGCAATTCGATCTGCTCGGCCGCGCGCTCGGCGCTGATCTTGTTCATGGCAAATCCAACATGCACCAAGACCCACTCGCCAAGCTGCGGTGGATCGTCCGAGAGCAGATCGACATTCACTTTGCGGCGCACGCCCAAGATGTCGACCGTGGCCAGCGAATCGTCGTTGGCCACTTCAATGATCTGGGCAGGAATCGCAAGGCACATGTGATACAATGCTCGAAGTGATGGATGATGTAGGTTGTCACGGCAGCGCTACGGACGGTCGCCGTCATGGTAGCGATTCCCGCGAGGTTCGTCATCTCGCGGTGCGGTGTTTTCAATCGTTTGGCGGAGCAGCGCGGCTGGCATGCACGAACTTTCCGTCGCGCAGCATTTGATCGAACTTGCCTGTGAAGCGGCGGAGAGAGAGCAAGCGGCGCGCGTTTGCAAGTTGACGGTTAAGATTGGGGCTCTAGCCGCAATCGTCAAAGAGTCTTTACAATTCTCGTTTGAGTTAGTTGCCGAAGGCACGCTGTGCGCCGGTGCGGAACTGGAAATCATCGAACTGCCGCTGGTGGTTCGCTGTACGGCGTGTGACGCGGACCAAACATTAACGGACGTGCTGAATTTTGCTTGTCCGGCCTGCTATGCGCCGTGCTCGGAAATTGTCAGTGGCCAGGAACTTGACCTGGTCAGTATGGAAATTGACGATAGGGAGATCGACGAATATGCCGCCGCGGATTGTTGAATTGAGAACCAAGATTCTCAAAAAGAATGATGAGCTCGCGCGGGCGATGCGCGCGGATTTTGTCGGTGCCGGCCTGTTTGCGACGAATGTCGTCTCGAGTCCCGGATCTGGCAAGACGGAACTGCTTACTAAAACACTGGCGGCGCTACGCAAAACGCATCGCGTGGCGGCCGTGGTTGGAGACCTGGCCACCGACAACGACGCGCGGCGACTGGCGGCCAGCGGCGCTCCGGCCAGACAGATTCTCACCGGAGCGATGTGTCATCTGGAAGCCGAAATGGTTCGCGGCGCGCTGGCCGAGTGGACGCTGTCCGACTACGATTTTTTGTTCATCGAAAATGTCGGCAACCTCGTCTGCCCCACGAGTTGGGATCTCGGCGAGGCGTTTCGCGTGATGCTCATGTCCGTCACCGAAGGCGAAGACAAACCGCTCAAATATCCGTCGCTAATCAATACCGTCGACGCCGTGGTGATCAGCAAAATCGATCTAGCCGCGGCCGTAGAATTCGACCTGCCGCTGGCGCTGAAAAACATTCAGCAAGTTCGGCCGGGCGTGGATGTCATGACGTTGTCGGCAAAAACGGGCGAAGGCCTGACCGAGTGGCTGGCTTATTTGGCGCTGCGCCGCGCGGAGTTTATCGGCTTGCTGCCGCAAACCTCGCCCGCGGCTAGCCCCGTTTGAAAGCACAATGGATTTCACATCGCAGGTGATTTCATGAATCTCGCCGCCGTACAAAAAATTGCAAGCACCGTGCTGTACGAGGGCTACGTGCTGTATCCGTATTGCGCCTCGGCCTTGAAAAATCAGCAGCGATTTAATTTTGGCGTGCTCTATCCGCAGGGCGGAGTGCCGCAGCGCATTGGCGACGGCGTCAACCGCATGCGAACCGAGTGTCTGGTGCAAGGCCATGCCGAGACGCGGCTGGAAATTCGCGTGCGTTGTTTGCAACTTCGTTTGCGAGAAATTGCAGTTGCCAAACCGCCGTTTGCGACGACCGATGATGAAGTCGGCTCACCGCTCGGTGAATTCTACCAGACGCAAGAATCGATCGAGATTGATGGTCAGCACTTTTCTACCTGGCAAGAGGCCGAAGAACGCGAGTTTGTGGTCGATTCGCTGCGGTTGCAGCAACGATCCACGCAACCGCAACGCTGCGAATTCGTTTGGCCGGGCGGAACAAGCCGCGAACCGCTGGCCAACCGCGCGGGGCAGGTCGTCGCGCAAGTCATTCGCACGCAGCACGCGCTGCACGGCACCATCGAAATTTCGAGCTGGGCGCTTGGCGATGACATGTTCAAAATTCGCGTGGATATCATCAATCAAACGGTTTCGTCAGACGCTCAGCATGCGGGCAATTGCGTTGAGCGCGACGCGGCGCTGCTGCATTCAATGATCTCGACGCATACCGTGCTGGGCGTTTGCAATGGCCAGTTCGTTTCGTTGCTGGAAACGCCTGAGGAATTTCGCCATCACGCGGCGGACTGCCAGAATGTGGGCACTTGGCCGGTGCTGGTGGGCGAGCCGGGAGATTGCGATCTGTTACTTTCTTCGCCGATCATTTTGTACGATTATCCACAGATCGCGCCGGAAAGTCCGGGCGATTTATTCGACGGCACGGAGAACGACGAATTGCTGACGCTCAGTATTATGTCGCTCACGGATGTCGAAAAAAATCAAATGCGTGGGCTCGATTCGCGTGCGCGGCAATTGCTTGAGCGCACGGAGTCGCTGCCGCCGGAGCAATTGGCGCGATTGCATGGCGCCATTCGTGGGCTCAAACAGGTACTGGAGACCAACGGGTGACACCATTTCATTGGAACGAGCATGAGAATCGCGCGCCACTGCAGAGCGTGCAACACGCTGGCATGGAATTCAGCGTCGGCGATCGCGTGCGGCTCTGGCCACGCCGCAAGGCCGATATCATGGACATCGCGCTCAAGGGCAAGCTAGCTGTCATCGAAGCCATCGAACAGGACTTCGAAGATCAGATCCATTTGGCGGTGGTCGTCGATGATGACCCAGGGCGCGATATGGGTCTGCTGCGACAAATCGCGCATCGCTTTTTCTTTTCGCTGGACGAAGTTGAACCCGCGGTTGCCGCCAGCGATCAAGCCCATGAGCATCGGCCATGAACGCCGACCGCGTGCAGATCATTGGCGTCGGCAACATCTTCATGGGCGATGACGCCTTCGGCTGCGAAGTTGCGCAGCGATTGATAAGGCGCGGCGCCATCGAAGGCGTACGAGTTGCCGAGCTGGGAATTCGCGCAATGGATGTCGCCTTTGCGCTGATGGATGGCTATGGCCTCAACATCCTGATCGACGCCATGTCGCAACACGGCGTGCCGGGCAGCGTTTACCTGCTGCAGCCGGATCCCAACGACTACGATCTTTCGAGCGGCGGCGCAGTGGCCTTGGACGGGCACAGCCTGGATCCGCTCAACGTGCTGCGGATGGTCAGTTCCCTGGGCGGCCAAGTGCGAAATTTGTTGATCGTTGGCTGCGAGCCGGCCGATCTTGGGGGCGAAGACGGCCGCATTGGCTTAAGCACGGCCGTTGCCGGCGCGATCGAACCGGCAATTGCCATGATCGACCGCCAAGTGGCGCAGTTTTTTGCCGAGCGTGCAAGCGCATCCGTCGCCGTGCACGATTGACGTGCCGCTGTCTGGTTTGCGCGTCGTTGCACCGGCCTACAGTCCGCCGGCGTTGCTGGTGTGTGCCATGGCAATCTCGCGTCCAGCGATGGCGCGTTGGCAAATTTGCGTCAAGTCTTGCAAAGCCGCGTGAATGGCATCCAAGTCGCCAGCCTGCTTGGCTTGAAGTTCGAGTTCGCGGGCGGCAACGCTGATGGACGGGTATCCATAACCGCCGCCGGCACCTTTCAGTTGATGCGCGGTGCGGGCGACATCGGTCAGTTGCCCGGCGGCCAGGCAGGTGGTCATGCCGTCCAGCTTCTCGCCGAGGTTGTCGAGAAAGAGCACGACAATTTCGGCCAGATCCGGATCGTCCAGCAAGTCAGAAGTCAGGGTGTCTGTGGACATGGTGCTACTTTCTGAAGCGGGAACTGGACTCGCCGATGGCGTCACCGGCAATGCCGACTGCGCTGCGGCGCGTTCCAGCCATTTCTTACAGGTCGTCAGAAGTCTGCGTTTGTCGAGCGGCTTGACTGCGTAGTCGTCGCAGCCAGCATCCAGGCACTTTTGTCGATCTTCAGCCATGGCATGCGCGGTGAGCGCCACGATCGGCATCGACACGCCTCGGATGCGCAACGTGCGGGCAAGCGTGTAACCGTCCATCTCCGGCATTTGCATGTCGGTGAGTAGCAGGTCGAACGGTTGACCCGCGCGAGCCGCCGCTTCGATTTTTTCCAGAGCGATTCGCCCGTTGTCGGCAATGTCGACCGTGGCATCGGCTTTGCGAAGATGGAAGGCGATGAGCTGCTGATTATCGAGGCTGTCTTCAGCCAGCAAAATTCGGCCGCTCAATGTAACTGTGGCCGCGGCGCTGCGATCGCGGGAATCGGACGTCAACGCATTGAGGTCGCCGACCAATTCACAATTGGCAGTGTACTTCAGCGGCAACTCAAGCGCGAAGCAAGAACCCTGCTGCGGAGCCGTGCGCAGCAAGCGGACTTCGCCGCCCATCATTCGCGCCAGCCGGCGGCTGATGGTCAAGCCAAGGCCGGTGCCGCCATGTTTGCGTGTGACCGAAGTGTCGGCCTGTGTGAACGGGGCGAACAACTTTTCGGCTTGCTGGGCCGTCATGCCGGCACCGGTATCTTCGACGGCAATTTGCAGCGTTTGCTGCTCGGCGTTGACACTTACGCGCACCAAAACTTCACCCTGTGAGGTGAACTTCGCCGCGTTGCCAATCAGATTCATCAAGATCTGGCGCAACCGCGTGGGGTCGCTGATGATTGTCACCGGCACCGGCGTTTCTAGCACCGTCCGCAGCCCGACTTTTTTACTGGTGACCCGTGGTCGCATCAAGCTGTCGACCTCGACCAGGATGCGCGGCAAATCGGTTTCGATTTGCTCGGTCTCCAAGCGTCCGGCTTCGATCTTCGAAAGATCGAGAATATCGCTGATGACGGTCATCAAATGATCGCCGGCATGGCGGATGGTATCGACGATGTTCATCTGCGAAGGCGAAAGTTGATCGCGCAAGCCCTCGATTCGCAAGATGTCGCAGTAGCCGAGAATGGCGGTTAGCGGCGTGCGAATCTCGTGGCTCATGTTGGCTAAGAAATCGCTCTTGGTTTGATTGGCGGCCTCGGCGAGTTCTTTGGCATGTTGCAGCGCCAGCGATTGTTCTTGGATGCGTTTTGCCGCCAATTCATATTGTGCGACATACTGCAGCCGCTCGGCTTCGATCGCTTGCCGCTGCTCGATGACGATTTTCAGCGCGTTGCGGGTTGCGGACAATTCGGCGGTTTGCGCGTCGAGTTGGCTTTGCAAATTGCCTGGGCAAAGCAGTCGCGGTTGCTCCGGCACTGCAGGATGGCAGTCGGCCAAGCGAGTCAAAATCGGATCGGCAGATAAAGGTTCTTGAGACATGCAGGCGAACAGCAAACGGAGTCTTCGGAATAATCGTAAACGTGCTGGTCAAACTTAGTACACAGTTGCGCAATCGGCGGGCAGGCGGGCGGCGTTCCACCGCGCAAGCCGACGGTTGGCGGCATTTCGCCAAGCGAGCGCGTGCATAATGGCCCGCATCCGCCAAGCGAGCGTGTGCGTAATGGCCCGCATCCGCCAACTTTTGCCTGCTTTCCCAGCGTTTCCGGGCGTCGGCAGGCTCGAACCCTTATGAAATACCTTGTTTTGCGATACGATAAAGGCTTGGCGCACCGCTCGGCTTATTACGGTTATATTGCATTGAATCGCTCTGCTTCGACTCCCGAACTCCTCGCCCCGGCTGGCGACTGGGACTGCCTGCGCGCCGCGGCAGCCAACGGTGCCGACGCCGTTTACTTTGGCCTGCCCAACTATTCGGCACGCTATCGCGCCACCAACTTTACGGCCGAAGAATTGCCCGAGGTGATGGCGTTTTTGCACGACCGCAACGTCCGCGGTTACGTGGCGTTCAACACGCTGATTTTTTCGGATGAATTGCCCGACGCGGTGCAGGCTATTTCGCAAGCCGTGGCCGCAGGTATCGACGCCATCATCGTGCAAGATTTGGGACTGGCCCGTTTGATTCGCCACTTGGCGCCGGACCTGCCCATTCATGGTTCGACGCAAATGACGCTCACCGAGGCACGCGGGATTGAACTGGTTCGCGGCTTGGGCGTCGAGCGAGTGATCCTGGCCCGCGAACTGTCGCTGCTGGAGATCGGCACGATTCGCGGACAAACTGACATGCCGCTGGAAGTTTTCGTGCATGGCGCACTGTGCGTGGCCTACAGCGGGCAGTGTTTGACCAGCGAATCGCTCGGCGGCCGCAGTGCCAATCGCGGGCAATGCGCACAAGCCTGCCGCATGCCGTATGATATGATTGTCGACGGCGTGCCGCGCGACTTGGGCGATCGCGCCTATCTGCTGAGTCCGCTGGATTTGGCGGCGCACGATCTGATCGACGATCTGGTCAAGCTCGGCGTTTGCAGTTTGAAAATCGAAGGCCGTTTGAAGACTTCGCATTACGTGGCCGCTACCACGCAGACCTATCGCGCGGCCATCACAGCCGCCGAGCACCAGCAAAAGTTCGCAATTGCGCCGGCTGCCGCGCGCGATTTGGCGCAAACCTTCTCGCGCGGATTTTCGCACGGATTCCTCGACGGCATCAATCATCAGACTCTCGTGCCGGCCCGTTTCCCGAAAAGTCGCGGCGTGCAATTGGGCCAGGTGATCGATCGCACGCGACGCGGCGTGCTGGTTTCGCTGCTTGCCGGGCAAGATCAAGAGGCGGTCAAGCCCGGCGATGGCGTGTGCTTTGACGAAGGTCGGCCCGAGCAGCAAGAGCTTGGCGGGCGCGTGTTTGCCGCCGACTTTTTGCCAACCGCGGTGGCTGGCCGAAATCGACCCATCGGGCCAATGCGGCCAGGCAGCGAACCCGGCGGCCTGAATGTGGAATTGCAATTCGACCATGAGACATTCGATCTTTCGCGCGTGAGCGTTGGCAGCCTTGTTTGGAAAACTGATGATCCGGCGTTGCGTAAGCGCTTGGAGTCGAGCTATGCCCGCGATCTGCCAACTGTTCGCCAACCCGTTCACGCGCGGCTTGCAGGGCAGTTGGGCGAGCCGCTGACATTGCAGTTAAGCGATGCGTTGGGACGCGTGGTTTCGGTCAGTTGGCCGGGACCGCTGGAAGCGGCGCGTTCGCAGCCGCTTTCGCCCGAGGCAATTGGCGAACAACTTGGCCGGCTGGGCGATACGCCGTTCGAGCTGGCTGGCT
Organism: Pirellulales bacterium; assembly: GCA_038205115.1. GTDB lineage: Bacteria > Planctomycetota > Planctomycetia > Pirellulales > JBBRCE01 > JBBRCE01. The sequence goes on along the minus strand of JBBRCE010000005.1, from coordinate 130,851 downwards.
TGCAACTCGACTTGCCGTCCACGGCCATGACTCCAAAAAGCGTGCTCAACGATTTGCGTCGTCGCGCGGCAACCGCGCTGGTCGAACTGCAGGCCCGCGAGTTGCGTCAACGCAACATTCATCCGCTGGCTTTGGACGAATTACGGCGCGGTGCCAAACAGTGTTTGCCGGCGACAGACAATTGCGTTGCCGCGGCGGAGTTGCCCGGCAGCGCACAACTTTACGTGCTGGTGCGTTCGCTCGAACAACTGGATGCGGTGCTGGCTTGGCGCGGCGAAGCGGGCATTGTGCGGCCGACGATGGTTTACTGCGACTTCGAAGACGTGCGCCGGTATCGCGAGGCCGTCGAGCGAGCGCGCGCGGCCGAGCTGCCCATTGCACTGGCGACGCTGCGAATCATCAAGCCCGGCGAAGATGGTTTGCTGACAAAAATCGCTCAAGCCGGCGCCGACGCCGTGTTGATTCGCAACCTGGCGGGTCTGGCGTTTTTCCGCGAGCAGGCGTCGCACATCAAACGGATTGGCGATTATTCGTTAAACATTGCCAACGAACTAACGGCCGATTTCTTTGCCAGCCAGGGTTTGTCGCGGCTCACGCCCAGCTACGATCTGAGTTGGGAGCAGATGTCGGCCATGCTCGGGCAGTTTGATGCCGGCTGGTTCGAAGCCGTGGTTCATCAACACATGCCGATGTTCCATATGGAGCACTGTGTGTTTGCGGCTGTCTTGTCCGACGGCAAAGATCATCGCGATTGCGGCCGCCCCTGCGATCATCACCGGGTGGAACTGCGCGATCGCGCCACCGGTTCGGCATTTCCGCTCTTGGCCGATACTGGCTGCCGCAACACGGTCTTCAACGCCGTGGCTCAATCGGCGGCCGAATACATCAGTCGCATGCAAAAGCTGGGCGTGCGACATTTTCGCGTGGAACTGCTGCGCGAAACTCCCACCGAAACCGCATCGCTGTTGGATCGCTACGCCCGGTTGCTGGCCGGGCAAGAGGTCGGCAAAAGCGTTTGGCGGCAGCTTAACGTGCTCAACCAGTTGGGCGTAACGCGCGGCACGCTGCGCGATTAACGACGAGCCAAAACAATCGAGAGCGGCCAAGGCGAAGAAACGGCGCTTAGCTGACGGAAAAGAAATTCCTGCCGGCGCGTGCGGTGCTCACTTGTAACGTTGCTGAGCGTAACAACTTGGCAACGGTTTTGACCTCGAAAATCGTAGTGGACAGTGAGGACAGAACGCGCCGGAGATGCACTTTTTCTACCGCTTCGGCGCGGACCGCAGGCTGGCCACTCCGATTTGCTTCGCTGCGAAGGGGCAATTTTCCTGCCCCGGCGCGCAAGCGCAAAGCGCTACGCGCCGAATCGCACTTTCGCAAATCGGAGTGTGTGAGCGGTCGCCAGGCTGCTTGGGCGCAAGCGACCGCCGGTTAAGTTGTCAAAGAGCTGCAACGGGGATTCGGCTATTTACTGCGGCCGCGTGTCGGTTCGATTTCGACTCGCCAGCGCACCGGCGAACCTACTTTTGTCTAGCAAACCATCCACGCGACATCTCCTGCCACCAGTCTCATGCAAATGCCGGCGAATTGCCGCGCGGAACAATCTCGTTCGCAGCGTTGATTGCTCAACAACGCACTCGCGTTGACAGATCGTCAACTCAGCCTCTCATCCCCGGCCCTTCTCCCCGGAGTACCGGGGCGAAGGGAGACGCGGAGTGAAGAGCCGTACGCCTGAATGCTGCGAACTCGGTTTTCCGTCGGGTGCTGTGCCTGCCTTTGCACGCTGAGTTGTCAGAGCCCTGGGTTGGCCTCAAATCCGTTGTCCCGCATTGGGCGGACCTTCCGCCCGCGAGATATGTGTACTTTAGTATACCATATTTGGCGCGAAAGTCAACGGCGCGAATTGCTCCGGAAAGACTTGCCGACTCGCCACAACGGTCGCGAATCGTCCGTTTCAGCAGCCATGCCGATGTGAGACTGTAGCGCCTGAATTTGCGCCCAGCGCTCTCTTAAGGTCAATTGCCGCTGAATTGCGCCAGTAGCAACGCGCTACTGAAACGGGGCGCGGACCTCGGAGTGCGGTGGGCCCTGGAAGATCCACGTCGCCAGCGCAAGAGGCGAAAGAGCATCGAGAATGGAATAAGCGCGTACTTGGGATCGTCAGGTTTCGCGGTAAGGTCGCTCACAAAATTCGCCGCGACATCATGCGTCCATCAAGGAATATGCTGGATGGCTGCAGAGGATTGTCAGACCGGTGCGCTATCGGCTCTAGTCGGGCGGCGGTTCGCGGCGGCGCCAGAGACGCATGCCGACGTAGGCAGCGATGCACAGCCCAACGGCCGCCCACAGTAGCGGTTTGTTTTCGGGCGGCTGTTGCGCCAGTAACGGACCGGCGGGTGGATTCGTGATTGCGAGGTTTCGAGCCGGCGGCAATGATGATTCCGCCGGCGATGACACGGGCGAGGCTGCAGGCGCGTCGCCGGCCAGAAATCGTCGCTGAAAGTTTTTCGAAGCGCGGACGAGGAAGTGGTATGGCGCGGATGACGGTTGCGGAGATTCCGCGCCGGGGCGGGCGTCGTCGTCATCACGCAGCACAAAGCAAGCTGCCAGCCCCAGTTCGTCTGCCCGTTTCAGGCCTTGCTCGGGGCCAAGAATCAGCAGCGGCTTGGTCCACGCGTCTGCCTGGGCGCAACTTTCGGCGGCAACCGCCAAGGCCACGCCGCGATAACGAATGGGCCAACCACGGGCCGGATCGATGATGTGCGAATAGCGGCGGCCATCGCGCTCATAAAAGTGCCGGTAGTCGCCGCTGACGGAAAAACCACCGGCATCGAAACCAATCGTCATTTGCAGCGCCACTTGGCGCTCGTCCGGTTGTTCGATGCCAACTCGCCACGCCTGACCGCTGGCGCTATGGCCGGAGACGAACATTTCGCCGCCGAGTTCAATCAGATCGTCGTGAATCCCTTGCGAATCGAACAAGGCTTGCAACCGATCCACCGCAAAGCCGGCAATGCCATTCAGATCGACACGTAGCTCCGGCCGCGATTTTTTCAGCGCCGGCGGATGCCGACGCACATCGAGCATTTGCCAGCCGACGGATTGCTTGGCCGTGGCGATCTCCGCGTCGCTGGGAATTCGCGGCAGACCGTTCTGGCGGCCGAAACCCCAGAGTTGGACCAGCGGCGCGACGGTGACATCGAACGCGCCACCGGAGCGCGCGGAAATATCGAGCGAAAGCTGTACGACGTCCGCCAGCGCGGGCGAGACTGCAAACCAATCGGTGCTGGGGCTGCGATTAAACCGCGACAATTCCGAGTCGGGGCGATAAGTCGAAAGTTGAGCATCCAGATTCGCCAGCAGCGTTTCGACTTTTGCCTGCAGAGCGCCGGCAGTGAGTCCGGCGGGCAACCGAGCCAACTTGATGTGATAGGTGGCACCCATCGTCGGCCCCGAGAGCGCGATGTTCTCTTGGCCGCGCGCAGCAGAGACGCCGGCCAGCGCCACGATCATGATCGGCAGGGCACGCAATATGTGTCGCGGCGGGCAACTCATCAGGAGCATGGGGCGTATCGATTCGGTTGAACGTGGAAACGGCAATTCCAGACGGCTACGCCGCATCACGCGAGAGGCGGATATCGACTTCGCGATCGATGAATTTCCATTCCGGTGATTCGCGCAAAGCGGCGGCCAATTCATCGAACGCCGGCGCGTCTTGCGGCGCGAACTCGAACCACGTTAAAAAGTCGAACGGCTCGCCTGGTCCGAGGTCGCGACAGTGATGCAGCCGCCGAGCAATAGCCGGCAGATATTTCAGGCCGATCTTAATGTGCTGCGATTGTTCTTCCAGTACCGCGCGACGCTCGTCTTGGGTTAGGCCCCACCAGGCGGGCGATTTGCGGATGGGAATCAGCGCGGCGCGGGTGGAATCCGCGCGGCCGAGGCCCTGCTGTTTGTTGACGAGTTCTGTTTTTTCCGCGCGGGTCACGTAGCGCTCATTACTGACAATGCCGCGGAGCAACCATACCGCCGTGGTTGGCGTGGGCACGGTTTCGCCCAGCATATTCACGAAATTGACCTGCGGCAGCGACTCACCGACGATCGGCCGAACGGCATCGACGCGCCATGTGCCGGCAGCGACACCGGCAAATGTGAACAACCGATTGGCGGGCATTGTGGCAGACGACATCGATCACCTGGTTCTGTTGAAATCAACGCCGCCCTCATTTCCCCAGGGCAGTATCACCAGCGAACCGCAGGCTGTCAAACCACAAGCTCGCCAGCGACGGTTTGGCGGTTACGCGGCGACATAGAGTGCCGCAGCCAACGCCAACAGCGCTGCGGCAAACCAATCGCGACGCGTCCAGCGATCGCTACGGGCATTGCGACGCAGATATTCCAGCATGGCGCCGGTTGGGCAACCGTAACGGCAGTAAGCCAGCGGCACAAAGCCAGAAGTCAGCAGGCCCAGCACGGCGATGGCGATGGTCGACCAACCGGCCACGCGAAACACATAGGCGTCAAACGGTTCGATGTCCACCAGGCTCAACCGCCAATGCGTGATGGCGACCGTCACACTGACCACCAGTAAGATCGGAGCGATGAGTTTGGCCAGTTTTTTTACGTTGCCCGACAGGTGAAATCGCGGCCGGATCAGGCGATGGATTACGTGTTGCGCCGCGCCATGCGGGCAGAGATGCGAGCAATAGATATTGCGTTTGCTGACGATGGGCGCGATGAAAGCAGCCAGCGTGAGCAGCAGCAATCCGGCGGCTCCGCGCGGCAGGCCGGCTTGCGCCCAACCGACCAACTGTGCTTGTGACAACAGCGTGCCGGAATATAGGCCCAGGTCAATCAGCACGACCAGCGGAAAGATGATTCGCGCCCAGGGCTGGCCGCGGAGGTTGGTAAAACCGATCAGCAAGCCCAGTAAGATCAGCATCGCCGCGCCGTAGTCGCTGGCCGAAATGTTGGCCGAAATGTTCGACGACGCCGGCTGTCGCACGCTAGCCGGCGCGTTGGCCGGCGCGTTGGCCGGTTTGTTTTCGTCCTTGTGATTTGCCAGGTGACGGTCGATCGCGGCGGCGATGCCACGGGCTACCGCCTGGCTTGTCATCGTGGCCGCGGAGACGCCTTCGACCTCGGACAGATCCATTCCCAAGATTTCTTCCAGCGATTTTCCGTTGAGCAACGCCCGAAATTCTCGGTCGTCGCGCACGTAGCCGACATATGGCTGATTGTCGAAACTGCCGCGGATGGCGATGCCCACGATCTTGCCGGCCGGATCGAAACCGATCAGCGTATCAGTCGGACCCTGGTAGCCGACGATATTATCTGCCGCGGGCGCGGTTCGCAGCGTCCAGCCCAGCGGCATGCCGGCCGCATCGTGGACGCGAGTCATCGATGGCTCGCCGCGATCGGGCAAGACTTCGGCCGCGTTCGGAAAAAGGACACGGACGTCGGTGACGCTAACAGCTTCAGCAAACTTGAGCGATGTCGGCGCGCCGCCGGCGCGGCGGGCGAGCGCTTCGGCCATGGCGTCGCAAGTGAGCGTGGCGCCAGACACCGCATCCACTCGCGACTGTGCGGCGACGTCCGAAAGCGTGCGCCCATTGAACTGCTGCAAAAACTTGGGATCGGTTCGAATGCGGCTGACGTGTTCTTGGGTGTCGCGGCTACTCAGCACGACCACTCCGCGAATGTGCTGCGTGTCGTCGCAGCCAATTAGCAAATTCGTGGGGCCAGAAAAGCCGATGGCCGCGTCACCCTGCGGCGAAGTTTGCAACACAAAGCCCAGACGAGCGCCGGCGGCATCGACCACGTCACGGCGGTCGGTTGCCAGTTCGACGGGCAGCAGTTCGGCCGCTTCGGGCCACAATGTTTGCACGGTGGCCAGCGGCACGGGTTGCCAATCGCCGCAGTTACGTGATTCGCGGTCGTTGTATTTTCGCTGCCCAAGGTGAATGAGCGTGACGATGGCAACAAACATGGCCACCCGCAGAGCGTGCAGGGCGAGTCGCCGCGGAGCGCCGCGTTGCCGGGGGAGGGCAGTCACCTACTTTTTCTCAGCCGGCAAAATTTGGATGGCGTCTGCATGAACGTTGCCGCCGGCGCCCTTGGTCGCGATGGTGACGGCCACGGTTTCGCCTTGGGTTAAGTCAAACACGCCCAGCGAAATAAAGCCGTTGTCGAGCGGTGGTTTTTCGCGCATGTTGATGGCAAGAATCGCTTTTTTGGCGGCGGTTTGCACAACCACCGGCACGGTGCGTCCGCGATTTTCGTGCTGACCGTACGACATGCGAATCTCAAACTTGCCGGCACCGGGCGACTGGAATTCGTAACGAATGCTGGCATCGCTATCCGCGGGCGCGTAAACATAGCCCTGGCCGACGTAGCCGGGCAGGCCGACACCTGCCGTCCATTTGCCGGTGTGCTGGGCGGCAACGTCATCAATTACGAGCCCGGGCAATGTCTGGGGATCGATCCCAGTCTGCGCGGTTTCTTTTTTTGCATTTGCGCCGGCCACCGGTTCTTTGTTTGGCGGGCTGGGCTGCTCCGAGAGCGGATCAGCAGTGGTGGCGCGGCGGGCTTTGCCGGGCAATCGCAGCAGTTCGTCCAAGTCGTTCCAATATTTCTCGTAGACGTCGCGAGAATCGCAGCCATGCACGATGCAAACCGACGTCGCTTTGCCGACCACTTCGCCCATCATGCCGCAGGTTTTCATGACGCGGATCGTGCCGAGCGCTTCGTGCGAGACGCTGATGCAGCGGCCGGCCATGAACAGGTTGTCGACGTTGCGGGAGTAAAAGCAGCGGTAAGGAATGGGATATCCATAGGTGCGATCGACGCGGCTGTCGAACTGCGCGATGGAGATGAATGGGTTGTCGGGAAATTTTTCGGCGTACTGTTTTTTGGGCACATGGAGATCGATCGACCAAGTGCTGGGCACGCAGCCGTCGGGAAAGTCGCGTTTGCCGACGACGTCTTGCTGGGTGAGCAGCACATCGCCCAGTAGCCGGCGCGATTCGCGCGGTCCGCCGATGTAGGCCACCCAGGTGAGCGCGGCGTTGCGATGTTTGTCGGCGCCATCGCGATTCTTCATGGCATTGAACGCGCCGTAAATTGCTCGCAGGTTCCAATCGCGAATGCCTTCGGCGTCGTTGATGGCGTCTTTATTGAAACCGCCTTCCCAGAACCACTCGGCGTGAAAATCCTTGGGATAGGGAAAATCCTTCATGTTCAGATCGAGGGCCCACGGCGTTTCGGGAAACTTGGTCGGCTGTTTTTCTTCGGCCCAGGTCCACATGTTGCTCATGCCCATGCGGCCATCGGCCTTCATTTCGAAGTCCGCATCGGCCATCGCGCCCACGGCGCCATGCCCTGTGGCGTCGCAGAAGAAGCGGCCGACGAAGCGGGTTTGCTCGGAAGTGCGGGTGTCGAGCGCGTCGACAGATTGAATCTGCTTGTTGTTTGTTTCGAGCCGAAAGACGTGATAATTGAGAAACAGATCGATATTTTTTTCGGCGACGACGACGTTGGATTTTTTTTCGTCGCCAAACATTTCGGCCGTGCCGGGCGACTTGGTGGCGTGATCGGCGAATTCCTCGACGATTTCGCCAATGTGCGGATACTTGCCGCGTTTGATTTCGCCCATCGCCCAAACGCGGACTTCGCTGGAGCCATTGCCGCCGAGCACGCTGCGATCTTGAATCAAGGCCACCTTGCAGCCCATGCGCGCGGCGGAAATCGCCGCCCCCAAGCCCGAGTAGCCACCGCCGACAACCACCAGGTCGTAACCTTTTTTTACGGCCAATTGCTCTGGCAGCGCGAGCTGTTTGCGGCGCCAGGCGTCGAGTGTTTTGCGATCGTTGGGGGGCCGCTCATCGCCCTGCGTGAACCAGACGGCATCGCAGCGGCCTTCGAAGCCGGTCAGGTCGTGCAGAGTTAGGGTGGCGGTGGATTTGACATCCACCTCGCCGCCGGCTTGCCAAAACCAGTCGGCACCTGCGGTGCCAAAGATGGGTTTGAGCGCGACGCCATCGACCAGTAGTTGGAACTTGCCAGGCTGGCCAGGCGCTTGCCAACGCGCAACCCAATCCTTGGTTCGCACGTAAATGTGATATGTGCCCGGCTTGGCAAATTTGACGGTGGTCGATGCATCGTCCACCGGCTTACCAAGACCGTGCGCGAGCAAATAGGGCGAGCCCATACCGACGATGGACTGGGTATCCAAACTCCAACCGCCGGGCCGATCGAAACTTTCTGCCTCGACGAGCACGGACGCCGCGCGGAGCGGAGCAACCGCGATCAGCAGGCCGGTCAAAGCGAGCGCTGCCGCAACAATTCGATTCGTGGGCCAAGCCATGCTGCCGATCCTCATCGACGTTCCGCAAGTGTGCGTAGGTCTGCGTGTTTATTGTCCGGCCGTGGTCGCTATTTTTTGGAAGCGGCCGGCGCCTTCTGGCCAGCGGGAACAGCCGGTGCGCCGTGGGCGGCATCGTCCTGCTGCTTGAGTTTTGTCACTGTTTCTTGCACCAGTTTGGCCGGCAACGCGTAACTGGTGACGCGTAGCGCGCGGGCAATATTGACGCCCACCGCTTTGCCGTCGGTATCGACCAGCGGGCCGCCACATTCGTTGGGCGCTATGGTCAGGTCGTCGGAGATGACCAGTGGAAAACCACGACGACGTTCGCTGAACGGTCCGCCGCCCCAATTATCTTGCGAGAGCTTGACCGCCTCGCCGGCGCTGTTGGCCTGTTGATTACCGAGCACGGCATACACGGCCACATCGTCATCGCCACGCTTGACGGCGATTTTGATTTTTTTGCCGGGCGGCAAACTGCCAATCAGTTCGACAATTTGCTGCGTGGTTTTCATGTCCACGCCGTCGATGGCCTGCACTTTGTCGCCAGCCAGCAAGCCGGCTTGCGCTGCGGCGCTATCGGGCGTGACCGTTTGAATTTCCGTATCGCCGCCGTCGCCGCCGAGACGAATTCCCAGGTAGCCGCGGGGTGCTTCGGTCTTGGTCGGTCCAGGAATCTTGAGCGGGATATCGCTGACCACGCCCATCGCCAGCAACTTATCGCCGGGCGCGCTGGCCGCCACAATGGTGCCAATGGTGGGCAACTCGCCGCTGCGCCAGGCAACCGATTTCAGTTTGTGGGCGTCGATCTTGAGCAGCGCCAAATCGCTGCGCTCGTCGGAGCCAGCAACGCGGGCATCGAACTTTTGCCGGTCGGCAAACTGGCAAACGACATCGCCGCTGAGCAGACTCGCCTTGGTGACGATCCAACCTTCCGATTCGACGACGGTGCCGTAACCCACTTGCTTGTCGCCGCAGAGCACGCGCACGGTGGCGTCGCCGGCGGGCGTGATGGCTTCTTTCCATGCGCTGGTGACTTGCGTGGCGTTCTTGAATCCCTCGGGTCCGACATCAAACTGCCGACGGTGCGCCCGCGGAAAACGAACTTGCGGCGGCGTGACCGACGGCGGACCTTGCACCCTAGGCGGCGGGACGGGCGCTTTGGGCTTGTTATCGTCGGCGGCCCGCGCGTTGTCCGCGAGTGCAGCAAGTAGCAGAGAAACAAACAGGGCGACAGAATATCGCGTCGAACGCAGCGGCATGAAATGATCCTTCCGAGCAGACCCGGCAACGTGGCCACAGAAGACATTTTTTACCAGCGGCGCGCCGATAGCAAGCCCGGCGGGAAGAGTTTGGCCTAATATACCAAGGTGCCGTCTCAAACGACGTTCGCCAATCAGCTTGGCGTCCGTACTTCGCCACGCTGATTGGCTTGCCAAAGTTGGCCCGTGTTAACGTCCAACGCCGTTAGCCAGAGGCCGGCATGGCAACCGGTGTCGATGCATTTCAGGTAGCCACAATCAAAGATTTCGCCCGTCCGCTGCTTGGTATGCCCCACGACCGCGGTCTTGCCGTTTTCGTGGGCCGGTGGCAGGTATTCGCGCAACGAAAGCCAGCGCAGCCAATAGGCCTCGATCTCGTTCAGCGAGTGATCGGCCAAGTAATTGGCATGAACAAAAAAATGCGTTTCGGTTTCGAACCACGGCAAGCAGCGGCCGAGGAAATCGACGTGGTGGCTTGGCACGACCGCGGCAATTTCCGACGGCAAGGCGCAGGCACGCAATCCGTACGACTGCAACGTTTGTCGCCCTCCAACCTCCAGCCAATCGGCGGCGCTGCCCAGGCCTGCAAGGGCATTGAGAAACATTTCATCGTGATTGCCGAGGATGGCAACCAACTGACACTGCTGTTCCAATTGCAGCAGCCGATCGAGCACACCGCACGCGTCCGGACCGCGATCGACAAAGTCGCCGAGCGCCACGATCGTGTCGTGCGGTTGCGGATCGATGGCCGTTAGTAAAGTGTCGAGCGCGCGAAGACAGCCGTGGATGTCGCCAATGGCAATCGTCCGAGCGCGCGGAGAAGTATCGTGCGCGATCACACGTGCTCGACGGCGCGACGAGCCAGCCGCCGGACGTATTCGCACGAGTTCATGTTCTCGCAATCGATCCGATCGCTGGGATGCCACAGCGGCAAGCCGAGTCGGACGCGTTCGGCCAAGATGGCAAGTTTTTCGCCGCTGCCCGGTACGGCGTCAGTCGAGGCGTACGACGTCCGCGCGGGTTGCCCTGGTTCGTAATTCCAAATGCCTTGCTTGATTGCTTCCAACACCGAACTGGCCATGATGCATGTGCTCCCCTGAAAGCTGAACCAGACACGTACTCATGAGTATTCAACAACGGCGCGCGCTTTGTCAAGCAAATTATTGACGACGTTTTTCCGGTGGCGTTACCGGCGGTGATCACAACCGGTTGCCGCGCGCCGCGACAGCCGCCTGGCCTTTGAACAGCTTGCGACCGAGTTGCGGATTGTACATGGTCCACGGTGTTTCCACGTTGGCGTCGTCGCGAATCAACTGATGAAAGTTGTGCAACTTGGCGTCGAGATTATCGAGGCAGTGCAACGCCACCGCTTCGAGCGTCATCGGCAATTTCGGCGAGCCGTATTCGTATTGGCCGTGATGGCTGATGATCAAATGCTTCAAACGCAGCGCGAGTTCGGCCGGCATTTCTTCGCCGGAGAGTTGCTCGGACTCTTGCCGTTTGCGATCGAACATGCCGACGCCCATCACCATATGGCCGAGCAGTTGGCCTTCATCGCTGTAGGCCAAACCGCGCTCGTACGTCAGTTCATCGACCTTGCCGATATCGTGTAAAAACGCGCCCATCAGCAGCAGATCGGCATCCAGCATGGCATAGCGCGGCGCAATCAGTTTGGCGACTTCCATTAGGTTGAGCACATGCTCCAGCAGACCGCCTTGGTAGGCGTGATGATTTTTGACGCCGGCCGGCGCGCGGGCAAACTTGCCCATGAATTCCACGTCGGTCAAAAAACATTCGGCCAGATTACGCAGATGCGGATCGCTGACGGAGCGCAAGAGTTGTGCCAGGCGAACGGCCATTTTGTCGATTTCAACCGGCGTGAGCGACATGAAGTCGGCCGGATCGATCTCTTCGCCGCGGGCTTTGCAGACGCTGGTGGCGATCATCTGCATGGCACCTTGAAACAACTGCGTGGTGCCTTCGACACGGACGAAGTCGCCATCTTCGAAGCTGCGGTAGTCTTGTTCGGACGCGTTCCAAAGCCGCGCGCTGAGCGCGCCACTGCGGTCGCTCAATTCTAATTGCAAATACAAGTTGCCGTTTTTGTTGGGACGCAATTGTTTTTGCGACGCCATGAAGACTTGATCGACCGCTTCCTGGTGACCCAATTGATTGACGTAACGCCGAGGCATGCGCGAGCTTTCCGCTGATGGACGCGAGATGAGAAGTGCCGATCCGGCCAGCGCGAACTGAAACCGCGAACGGAGAATCGAACTTTGATTCTAGGGCTGCGCGGACAGACCAACAAGTGCCGCGTAAGACACGCCGGAGTGACGGTTGCGCGCGGCCGAATGTGGCGACTATGTGCCGTGTCCAAGTTGCCGGCGTCGCAAGTCCGCTTGTAAGCGGTCGAGCCGCGCGTCGTTGCCAAGCGCGTCACGCGCGGCGGCAATGACGGCCGAGGCATCTTCGAAGCGGCCTTGCTGGGCCAACGCATGGCACCACATGCCGGCCACGTGCAAACTGTTGGCCCGAAACGGCTCATGATCGGGAGCGAGTCCGCGCGCCCGCCGCAGCAACTGGCTGGCTTCGGCAAATTGTCCGGCGTCGCACAGCGCAAGCGACCAATTGTTGACCGCGGCCAGTAAATTGCTGGCGGCCGTGGGGCTTGCCGGATCCAGACGTAGCGCTCTGAGGTTGGCCGAAATGGCCGCCGAAAATTGCTGCCGACCGAGCAGGTCGATGCCGCGATTGTAATAGACGATGGCTGCCAATTGTTGCGTATCGACTTGGCGGCCGGCGGAAAGTGCGCCGTCCGTCAACGTCGTATTTTTCAATTCAGCCGATCGAAACCACGTCGGGCAGGTGTTTTCGATGGCGAGCCGCTGCTGGCCGATTTGTAACAGGCTACAGACGTGGCTTGGATATTCCACGGCCCCGACCTGCAGGCCGCAACGCTGCGCCAAACAGTTGAACAGTACGCACGAACTGACGCAGTTGTAGCGACCAGAATCGAACGTGGCCGCCAGATCGGTCATGTCTTCTTGATAGCCGGCAGTCAAAATCTGAGCGTGCATGAGTTCGAACAGCCTGGCCGCGCGGCGCGCAGGCGGTTGCGAATCGTCAAGCTGTGGGCGAAATTGGCGGCAATAGTGTTCCAGCACGCCCTGATAGCGGGCAATTGAGGCAGAGTCGCTGGTGCCGCCAGCCACGAGCGCCGCGGACAGCAGGCCTTGCTGAATGGGACGATGAGCTTGCGCGTCGGCGAACAGCGGATACTCCTGCGGCAGCAGCGGCTCGCTGTCCCACGCTTGCCAGGCAGCGGCGTTGGGCAGGTCGCTAGCAATCGTTGGTCGCGGCGACGCAAGGGCAGCGACGGCAACAGCTCCGGCGGCGAATATTCGCGTCAAATTCATCCAGGGAACCTAGCACGGTTTTCGAACAAGCGCTGGATCACTCCCGGCGCGGCGGCCATCGCCAGCAGTTGCGGCGGACCATATCAGGCGCGGAGAATCGCCTTCCTGAAACTATACGTTGCAAAAATGCATCATGTGAGCAATTTGTTATGCATGCAGCGATTCTCCGCTAGCCTCAGACGATGGGTTGTATGATATAATGGGCTGGGGACGGAACGACTGTAAGCCGCGACTCAACCCAAGGGCCAAATATGCTCAGGTGGCTAGGAGGGATTGCCGTTGTGCTCGGCGTGGTACTCGGCAACGATTCCACGCGCGGTGACACTCCAGCGTCGGCTGGCAGCGTAAAACGCTGGATCACCGAGATCGACGCCGACGATTACTCGGTGCGCGAGCAAGCCACCAAATGCCTGGCGGCGGCGGGAGCTGCCGCCGTCAACCCCTTGCAGCAGGCCGCGGTGGGCAAGAGTCCGGAAGCTAGTTGGCGCTCGCTGCAAGCGCTGGGTGAAATGGCGGATTCGGTTGACGACGCAACGTTGAGTACCGCCGCCGAGACTGCATTGTTCGCTATCCGCGACCAGGCCGCAGGGCTGGCGGCATCTACCGCGCGCGATATTCTGCGGCATCACGCCGTTGTGCGTCAGCAGCAAGCCAAGGCCGAGATCCAACGCCTAGGTGGAGATGTCCGCTTATCGCGTCTGAACGTGGAAATGCAAGAACAAGTGCAGGTGATTCTCGACGACGAGTGGCGTGGCGGAAATGCCGGCCTTCAACAATTGACGCGGCTGGGCGACTTCGAACTGCTTTGCATTTGGTCGCTGCGGTTGGATGACGAAGCGGTGGCCATGCTGATGAAGCTGCGCGGCGTCAATAAAATTCAGCTTTATGGCAGCGGGCTGGACGAAAAAACCGCGCAGAAAATCGCCGCGGCAACCGGCGCCACGGTCGATTGGCGGAAGGGCGCGCTGCTTGGAATCGGCCCCATGCCCGGCGTGCCGGGCTGTCGCGTCAGCACCGTTCAACCCGGCTCGGCCGCCGAAAAGGCCGGCATCGTCACGGGCGATCTGATCGTTAAGTTCGACGGCGCCGAAGTGACCGACTTCGATTCGCTGACCAAAGAAATCGCCAAAAAAGAGCCCAAAGAAACGGCCACCATCGTCGTGCAGCGTAACGACCCCGTCGAGACGTTGACGTTAAAGGCCACGCTCGGGCGCTGGCAACTGAAATCGACGCCCTAGGGAATTCGCCCGTCGACATTCTTGCTGTAGGATCGCACAATGCGCAACTGCTGCCTGTTCATCGTGCTGTCGTGCGCGGGTCACGCCGCGCTGTGCGCTGAGCAGCGCGCAACTCCGGCGACGTTGCAACGCTGGATTGCCGATCTTCGTTCCGACGATTTTTCAGCGCGCGACAATGCGATGCGCGCGCTGGCAGGCGGTGGTAGCGATGCAATCGCATTGCTGCGGCAGGCGGCCGTTGACGACGACCCCGAAGTTCGCTGGCGTGCGAGCCAGGCGATGGCGGATTTGTATGCCGCGTCGGACGACGAGCAAACGGATTCTGACGCGCATGCCGCGTTGACCGCGCTCTCGCAACAGGCGGATTCGTCGGCGGCGCGGATTGCGCGCGCCGCGCTGAACAATCAGCCGCTAGCGAAAATGGCACGCGCGGTTGCGGAGCTCAAACGTCTCAACGCCGAGGTCGCAATTGAGCCCGGGCAAAATCAGCCGCAATACGTCATTCTCGACGAAGCCTGGCGTGGCCACGCGAAGGATCTTAAACATTTGTCGAGGCTCAATCGGCTCGAATTACTGTGCATCTGGTCGGTGCCGATTGACGCCGAGGGCCTCGCTGCCCTGATGCAAGTGCGTAGCGTTGGGGAAATTCGACTGTACGATACGGGGCTGGACGAAAAAACCGCGGAAAAAGTCGCCGCGGCCACGGGTGCGCATGTCGATTGGCGGCGCGGCGCGTTTCTGGGCCTGCAATCGGGAAACGTGGCGCAAGAGCGCGCGCCGATCACCACCGTTCAAGCCGGATCGCCAGCCGAAAAATGCGACATCCGCGCGGGCGATGTGCTGATTGAGTTTGGTGGACAAGAAGTCAAGGATTTCCAGGGGTTTCTCAAGCAAATGGTGCAAAAGGCGCCCGGTGAAAAAGCAGTCCTGGTGTTGCAACGTGGAACGCCGATCAAAACCGTTACGGTTGAGGCCACATTTGGGAAATGGAGTCGCGCGAATCTGCTGAAATGATTTAACACCCCGCGCGAACCGCGGCGATCGTCAGCGGACAACAATTCCGCGAAGCCAGATGTCTGGACCAAGCTGCTGATGCTGCATATCCGTCAGTTGCAGCGCTGCGGAAATCTTGGCGATTCCTTGGCCGGAAATCGGCCCCGGCGCAAATTGGCCGCCAATGAGTTTCGGAGCCACGAACAGCCACGCCTCGTCAATCCACTGACCATCCGCCAACACGCCGAGCAGGTGGCTGCCGCCCTCGACCAGCACGTTGGTCATCCGCCGCCGACCGAGTTCTTGCAGCAGTTGCAGCAGCCGCGTCGCCTGATCTCCGCCCGTCAGTTGCAGTACTTCGCAGCCCGCGGCACGAAGCTGGCGGCAACGCGAGTCATCGGCATTTGGCCCGCAGACGATCACCACGGGCGCTTGATCGACGGTCCGCACGAGTTGGCTATCGATTGACGTGGCCGCCTTCGAATCCAGCACGATGCGAGTGGCAATCCGGGGACCAGGCGGCCGCGCGGTGAGCAGTGGATCGTCAGCCGTTGCGGTGCCGCGACCGACAATCACGGCATCGACCTGGCCACGCAGTTGGTGCACCACATGGCGAGATTCTTCGCCGGATATCCAGCGGCTGTCGCCGGTGTAGGTGGCAATGCGGCCATCGAGCGACATGGCCCATTTGGCGATGACCCACGGTCGCTGCGCGGACAGCAATTTCAAGTAAGGGGCGTTCAGTCGCCGGGCCTGATCTTCCAGCAGTCCGACGCTCACATTGACGCCAGCGGCGCGCAATTGTTGCAACCCGCCGCCGCTGACCGCCGGAAACGGATCGGTTTGCGCCACCACCACGCGGCCAACGCCAGCGGCCAGCAACGCGTCGGTACAAGGCGGCGTTTTGCCGTGATGGCAGCAGGGTTCCAGCGTTACGTACACGGTGGCGCCGCGGGGAATTTGGTCGCAAGACGCCAGCGCGTTGACTTCGGCGTGGGCTTGCCCGAATTTTTGATGGCGACCTTCGCCTAGAATGTTTTCGTCGCGGGCAATCACGCAACCGACCAGCGGATTCGGTTCGACCGCGCCGCGGCCAAGCTCAGCAATTTCTAGCGCGCGGCGCATGCAGGAGCGATCGAATTCCGTATAGGCCGCGCTGGCCGCTACTCCCTCGAAGTTCATGATTGCCGTGGTTCCAGTTCGCGCTGCAGTTGCTCGGTGATTCGCTGGAACGTGGCCGACTGGGGACCATTGCACTGGGCCAAATTTTGGTGGCATTGCATGACGTGCTGCTTGAATTCGCGGGCGTCCGGCGAACAAACCGGGATCGGCGTCCAGCAAATCGTGCCGACCGGCAAGCGATCCGTGATGTTCAAAATGCGATGCAATCCGGTACACGTCAACAACCGCTCCCGCGTCGGTTGATCGGCAACAATCGAGAATCGCGCGTTCGGTGGATGCCCGCAACGTTTGTGTAGCGCCACCAGGCAACCGAGAAACGTACTGTCGAGATACTGACAGGCTGTTAGATCAACCAGCGCCTGCGCCGCGGGCGCCGACAGTTCTTGTAGCATGAACGCCAAAAACGTGGGACTCTCGCGCATGGTTCCGCGGCCTTCGACCCGTAGCAGACAGTGCTCACCATCGCGAGCGGCAAACAGCGGCGTTTGATGGATCATCCGAGTCGCCTCCGATTTTTCGAGCAGCATTGACGCGCCGTATCCGACGCCTGCATTTTACTCTTTTCGCGGCGCGATTGCCGCCGGAAATTCGCCGGCGCGAAGATTCCGAAACAAAAAATCGGTGGTGGGGTCATGCCCTTGCAAAATGATCGTGCCGGCCGCAGTTCGCAAACCGCTGCGCGGATTATCGTGCGGCGCGCGCGTATCGGTAAAGTCGCTGACTTGCACGCCGCGAACCCAAGCGGCCATATGGTTGCCAGTGGCGTTGATGGTCATGCCAAACCAGGCGAAATCATCCGACATCACGCGGCGGGCATTTTGCCGGCGATAAATTCCGCCGGTGCCGCAATCTTCCGGCTGGTTGCGATCTTCGTTTTTAAAGCCATTTTGAATCTGACATTCGTAGCCGTTTTGATATTCGCCGGGGATGCTGCGAAAAAACACGCCCGAGTTGAGATGTTTGCCCCGGCTGATGACTTCCATCTGAAACACGAAGTCCGCAAAGCGGGCTTCGGTTTCCAATTGTCCCTTGCCGTTTTTGAGGCTGATTTCGCCGTGGTCGGTGACGGTAAATTTGCTTGGCAAATTCGGAAACTCTTTCCAGCCGCTGAGATCTTTTTTATTGAACAGCGGCCTCATTCCCAGCGGCTTGATCCGAATGTTGCGGAATTCGCATTTGCCGGCGTTGTACTGCAGGCCGATGAAACCGCGCGTTAGCGGATGCTCGTCGGTGTAATCGCAAACCGGTTTGCCGTTGAGCAGCACTTGAAAGTGGCCGCCCTCGACCGTGACTTCATACGTTTGCCAATCCGCGTTGAACGGTACATCGTCTGCGCGCGTGCGACCGACAAGACTGCCGGTGGGAAATTTGCTGATCGTCGCGTCGGCAATGTTCAATTCGTAGCAATCTTTGGTCGGATCGGTTGGCACGGCCGGCGTGCGGAGGAAGATGCCGCTGTTGGTGTTGTTGGTGCTGCGAAAATCGACTTTCAGGACGTAGTCCGCCCACTGGCTGGTGGTGTGCAGTAGGCCTTGCTCGCCGGAGGTCACTGAGATGACGCCGTCGGCAACCTTCCAATCCGCCTTGCTGGCGGCACGCCAACCGTAGTCGGTGACGCCGTCGAACAGTGAAATCCAACCGGCGGAGAGCTCTTCGTCGGTCAGCCGTGGCTCAAGCACGACGGTCGAAGCGTTTTCGGACTTCGCCGGTTCAGCGCCTGCCAGATGTTGCGGAGGCAGCAGCGCGGCCGACAACACGACTGCGGTCAGAAGGGCAATTGCGACACGCAACGTTTTACGAACCGCAGGCCAGGCAAAATGAGCAAACATGAATTACGCACAGCTGGGGCAATGAAAGAAATTCAACTCGCGACGTTCGAATTAGCATACTGCTGCCGGCGCGCGATTTCCACAGTGCGGCTGCGCAGGTTCGATAACGGTACTGGACTGTCGCCAAACAGAAATGCCCAACCGAATCGATGAGTTACTTACCAAGACCGCGGCGCTTTTCGTGCAGGTATTTGAGATGGTGATCCAAGTGACCAACCATGATTTGCACCAGCGATTCCAACGTGAGCGTGCCGCGTTCGGTGTGGTTGCCAACGCGCTCGAACGAAGTGTCCGGCAGACTGCGGAGAATGTGCGCGGTCAACTGGCGGTTCTTTTCGAAAATATCCGCCGCAATGTGGGCGTCGAGTTGATCGTAAAACAAATTGGCGGAAAATGCCGATTCATCGAAGCCCACGAGTGTTGGCACGTACGGCTCGGCGATCACGCGTTTCATGCGATCCGCGGCAATCAGATCGCAATCCATCAGGTGCATCACGATTTGCCCAATCGTCCAGCCACCGGTCGAAGGCGGCGTGTGCAGATCTCGCTCGGTCAATCCGGCGATGGCCGTGCTCAGTTTCGGTCCGCCGGCGGCATATTGTTCGATCAGATCGCGATCCATGTTGCTCATCCCGATGGTCAAGGGCTCTAGCGTTTCTTGGCGATGGCACGTTGCATGGCCGCGCCCATATCGGCCGGGCTGGCGGCCACTTCGATTCCGGCGGCTTCCAGCGCGGCCACTTTGTCGGCCGCGGTGCCTTTGCCGCCCGAGATGATGGCGCCGGCGTGTCCCATGCGTTTGCCGGGCGGCGCGGTGCGACCGGCAATGAATGCCGCCACCGGCTTGGTGACGTGGTCGCGGATGAATTCCGCGGCTTGCTCTTCAGCATTGCCGCCGATCTCGCCCATCATCATGATCGCTTCGGTCTTGGGATCGGCTTGGAACAGGGTGAGCAAATCGATGAACGACATGCCGACGATCGGATCGCCACCAAGGCCCACGCAGGTGGATTGGCCGAGTCCGAGTGACGTCAATTGCCACACGGCTTCGTAGGTGAGCGTTCCGCTGCGGCTCATCACGCCCACCGGCCCACTCTTATGAATGTAGCCTGGCATGATGCCAATTTTGCATTCTTCCGGCGTAATCACACCGGGGCAATTGGGACCAATCAGCACGGACTTGCTGCGTTTGACAACGTCGTACACGCGAACCATGTCGATGACCGGCACGCCCTCGGTAATGGCGATGACCACCGGAATACCGGCATCGATGGCTTCGAGAATGGCGTCGGCCGTAAATGCCGGCGGCACGAAAATCATCGTGGCGTTTGCGCCGGTTTGTTCGACCGCTTCGCCCACGGTGTCAAAGACTGGCAGGCCTTCGATCTTTTCGCCACGTTTGCCGGGTGTCACGCCGCCGACCATTTGCGTGCCGTAGGCCAGACAGCCGCGGGTATGAAACTGCCCCACCTTGCCGGTAATACCTTGGCAAATGACGCGGGTGTTTTTATCGATCAGGATGCTCATGGATTGGCCGACTACGTTGAAGTTGCGATTTTGCTGGCGATGATGATGCTGGGGTGATGCTTAAGCCGCGACAGCCGCGACGATTTTTTGGGCGGCGTCGGTCAAGCCTTCGGCGGCGATGATCTTCAAACCGCTACCGGCCAGAATCTTGCGGCCCTCTTCCACTTCGGTGCCTTCGAGTCGCACGACCAGCGGCACGTTAAAACCCACGCTTTGGTAAGCTTCCAGAATGGCCGTGGCGATGGTGGTGCAACGCATGATGCCGCCAAAGATATTGACCAGCACGCCTCTGACGTTTTTGTCGTCGAGCAAAATACGGAAGGCTTCGGTCACTTGTTCCACGTTGGCGCCGCCGCCCACATCCAGGAAGTTGGCCGGTTGTCCGCCGTGATACTTGATCAAGTCCATCGTGCTCATGGCCAGTCCCGCGCCGTTGACCAGACAGCCGATATTGCCTTCGAGCTTGACGTAGCTGAGTCCCGACTTGCCTGCCCGAACTTCGGCCGGTTCTTCTTCGCCCAGGTCGCGGAGCGGTTCCAAATCTTTATGCCGGAACATGGCGTTATCGTCAAAGGTCATTTTGGCATCGAGCGCCAGCAGTTCGCCCGCGCCGGTGACAACCAGCGGGTTGATTTCCAGCAGGCTGCAATCTTGCTGGACGAACACTTTGCACAGCGACTTCATAAATTTTTCGGCCGATCGGGCCGCTGCTCCGGTCAGGCCCAGCTTGCCGGCCAACTTGCGAACCTGGTAGCTCTGCAGCCCAACGTCGGGATGAAACGGCTCGTGAAAGATTCGCTCAGGCGTTTTTTCCGCCACGTCTTCGATGTTCATGCCACCTTCGGCCGAGGCAATCAGCACTGGGCCGGCCGCCGCGCGATCCACCAACACGGCCAGGTAAAGTTCGCGGGCGATATCGCAGCCTTCTTCGACGAGCACTTGCCGCACGGTTTGACCCGCCGCGCCGGTTTGAATGGTGACCAGTTCGCCGCCGAGTAGGTTTTTGGCGGCTTGCGCCGCTTCGTCGGCCGATTTGACCAACTGCACGCCGCGCTGCGTGGGGATGGCTTTGATGTTGCCTTTACCGCGTCCGCCGGCATGAATTTGCGCCTTGACCACGGCAATTTTTCCGCCCAGTTCTTTGTACGCGGCGGCCGCCTCGTCCGGCGTTTTTGCCACGATTCCGCGCGGCACGGCCACGCCGGCGGCGCGAAGGATTTGCTTGGCCTGAAATTCGTGGATTTTCATCGCTTGCCCTGACTCGTTGACGGCTCATACGGCGGTAGGTGGCTGCTGTAAAAGTGCGCCAACCGATGTGGCGGATTATACGGGCCGCGACGATGACTGGTCAACGCGTGGCCCGATGCTTTCCGGCAGACAGCACTGGCGCGCGCAAACGCCGCTCGACAAAACACATTTTGTCGAGCGGCGTTTGAAATGGCGTGAAAAACAGGCTCAGCCACTGCCACTCCGCGCCGATGGCTGCCCTGATGGTGGCGAAGTGTACTAGCGGCGATCGCCTTTTTGTTCGCGCGACAAGGCTTCAACGTCGCGCTGGATCTTGTCCAGCCGACGCAAGATCATTTCATCGCGCGTTTCGCTATTGGCGGGCGTCACGGCCGAGGATCGCAATTTCCGCTCATCGGCTTTGCTCTCGCCGCCCGGCTGTTGTTTTGCTTCCAATTCCGCTGGCGGCGCGATCCGCAAGGTGAACGTTCCGTTGGACGGCAGCGTTCCGCCCGGCGGCGACATGGCCATTGTCATCGGCACAGGTCCCGGACCCATGGCAATCATGACCAGATTTCGCACCGACTCCGGCAATTGGTCCAGTTGCGTGTCGGTCACTTCCCAATGCTTATCGCCTTTGGTGACGGCGATTTTGGTTGGCTGTTTACCCTGGCGAGTGACAACCACGGTCACGTCGTCCGGCAGCGCCACCATGGCCGCCGAAAAGGCGATGACTTGCGGTGTGGCCATGATTTGGCCCGACGCGGCGGTGTGCCCGGCAATCCATTTTTTCACTTCGGGCGGTGCATCATCGCGGGGAACCAAAACATCTTTGGCTGGAGCCGTTGGTTGACCTGCACCCGGGTTGATATACAGGACGTTGCCCGACTCGACATCCGTCGTGGCGGTGGCGGAAACCGTGGGCTTGGCCGCATCGGTCCGCTTGGTTGGGATGACCGCGAAATCGACATTCTTTCCGGCCCGCAGCAATGTTCCTTTGATCGCGTTTTCTCTCGCTGCTTCAATGGCCACGATCAACTGTGAAACTTCACCCACCGGTTTGCCTTCGACGGTTGTAATGACGTCCATTGGCTGCAAGCCGGCTTTGGCGGCAGGGCTGTCGGCAACAACCTGCAAAATCGATAAACCTTGATCGTTCGATAGACCCAGATGGCGCCGCAACACATCGGGCGAGGGATCGGCCTGCACGCCAATCCAGTACGAGGCCGCTGGCGCGTCTTTGCTCTGGTCGATCAAGGTGATCGTGCCAAAGCCCTCGACCGTTTGCCCCAGCGGTTTGGTGGCTTCCACGGCGTTTTGAATTGTGATCACTCGGCCTTCGCCCACCTCGGAGATCGTTTGTGCGGGCAGAATTCGCGTCCAGGGCTGAACGATTGCCGGCTTGCCGGGCACTGGCAATTCGGCGGTGTTGACCTCCACGCGCACCTCGACCGGGCCGCGCGGATCATCTGGCGCAGGCGTGCCGGGTTGCGAATTCGAACCGGCCGACGGCGCAGCTGGAGTTGTGACGACCGGAACGATCGCTTGAATCCGATGCGGCGCACCGGGCGCGCGCTGCGGGGTATCGGACTGTGCGAAACCGCCAACGGCCAATGGTCCAGCCGCCAGCAAGCCGCTCAACAATGCGCGATTGATCCACTCGCTACCGATCATGTTGGTACCCATCGTTTACGAATTAGTAAAGTTCGAGGCCAATTCTAAACTGCCCATTCTTCGTAATGCAACCACCCGTGCCCGCGTGGCCAAGGGAAAATCTCCACGCTCGATTTACGGTTTTCACTGAAACGGTCGATCGGCCGGCACGACGCGGACGCGATTCACCGGCATAAACGCGCGGCGGCCGTCTTGCAACTGGAGGGGAACAATCTGCCGGTCTTGCTTGACTTCTTGGCCCGAGCGGCGGAAGTATTCCAGCACTTGCGGCGGAATGCCGGTTTCCTGCTCGCCTGCCATCAGCTCGTCGAGCGATTTGCCTTCGACCACGGGCAACTGCATGGTTTGCAACATGCCGTTTTGATTCGGAAAAGCGACGGTAATCGTCTGCGGACCGCCCGCCACGGTGCGCCCGCGACCGGAATTCAATCCTGGCTGCGGGTGCGAAACGAGCGAATTGCCCCCGCCCGACGACTTGAATTGCAGATCGCCGTGCAAATAAAGCATGCCGACAAACGCCAACAAAATGCTGGCGGCCGTCGCCCAAAACGTGCTCCAGCGGAAACCGACCGGCCGGGTTGCTCGTTCGGTCGGCGCGGAACTGACCGCCGGCGTGAGTTGCTGTTCGGACGTTTGTGCAGGCACCGCTAGAAGATTCGCTGCGGAAAGATTCGCTGGTGGAATTTGAATGAATTCGGCGGTTTTTTCCGCAGCGGCAGTGCGGACGGAATTGGCTGACAGCAGCTTGAATTCGCTGCCCCAGGATTGCGCTTCTAAAAACGCCAGCGCGCAACGACGCCAGCCTTCGGGCCGCTGGTCCATGCTGGCCAGCAGTTGCCGGCGCTGGAACTCGGAGAGTTCGCCGTCGACAAGGCGGTCGAGCAGCGCGAATTCGGCGTCTTCGGGTTTCAAGTTTATGCCATTCATTGTAAACACCACCCTGTCAACTAAAAACCGCGGCCGCGTCGGCGGCCGACCATCAATTAAATTTTTTCAATCACCTCAAGTTCGGCCAATTCCTGTCGCAACCGCGCTCGGGCGCGATGCAACCGCGCTTCCAGTGCGCTTTCGCTAACTCCAACATGTACGGCCAGTTGGTGGTAACTCCAGTTCTGCGTGTATTTAAGCATCAGAATTTCTGCATCCTTGGGCGCGAGCCGCTGCATGGCGGTGCGAATCCGTTGCTGGCGCTCGTCGGCCAGCAGCCAGCCCAGCGGATCGACCGCGCCGACGTCAGCCTCGGTGGGCTGAAATTTTTCCGCGTAACGTGCCATCATTTTCCGCCGCCGGCCCCGCTTACGCCGGTAAAGCAGCGTTTGGGTAACGGCCAATCGATAGAGCCACGGTGCCAGCTTGCTGGGATCGCGCAGCGGTTGAGTCTGCCGAACGGCTGCCAGCGAGACCTCTTGCAGCACTTCGTCCACCGCTTGCGGCTCGCCTAGCCGAGCCAGAATCACCGCACGCATCCAGCCCTGATTTTGCGCAAAGACAGCCGGCCAATCGATTTTGGCAGCGTCTGCCGCGGCAATTTCGGTCTGTGGTTGCGTCATGACTGCTATCTGGTTGAATAGTTGCCGCTGGGCGGAATATCTTGCGGGAAAAAGAGAGGTCAGGGGTCAGGGGTCAGAGGATTGCAAATTGAAAAGTTTTGGCACATTCTGCACCTTATCGAATGCGCTGGTAGACCATAAAATTGAGGCAATGGCGAGAAATGTTCTTCCCTGACCTCTGAACCCTGATCCCTGCCCCCTTTGTCTCCCTCTGACCCCTATTCTCCCTCCATGCGTTATTGGCTGCTGAAATCCGAGCCGGATTGTTTTTCGATCCACGATCTGGCCAAGTGCCCCAAGAAAACGACGTACTGGGATGGCGTGCGAAACTACCAGGCACGTAATTTTATGCGCGACCAGATGCAAGTGGGAGACGGAGTGCTGTTTTATCACTCTGGCGCTAATCCGCCAGCCATCGTCGGCACGGCCAAAATCGCGAAGGCGGGCTACGCCGACCACACGGCGCTGATTGCCTCGGAAAACCACTACGACCCAAAATCCACTCCCGAAGAGCCCATTTGGATGATGGTGGATATTAAGCTGGATCAAATCTTTGCCGAACCGCTGGGCCTGGACTCGCTCCGCAAAGTGGCCGCCTTGGATGGCATGGAACTGCTGCGTAAAGGCTCGCGGCTTTCCGTGCAACCGGTCACCAAACCGCAGTGGGAGACGGTGTTGAAACTGGCCGGCAAGGCAGCGTCAGCGGTCAAGAAAGCAAAATAATCGCTGCCGATTCGCTCGTCTGGACGCGGACGTTTGGAGCACCGCGGCGACGCATTAAGCCGCCGGCAGCATTTGCGGCAATTACGGAGCGGTGAGATAATGGCAGACCGCTCGCTCACTGCTTTGCACCGGCAAAATTCGCTGGCGCAGTACTTCCACGCGCAACGAATCGCCATGCCCCCGTCTGCCGATGTGCCGCTGTTCGATGCGTCGAGCCCACAACTGTTTGACGTGCAGACCAAGGCGGCCGGACCGACGGGGCAATTGCCGCTGTCGGACGAGATGTTGCGGCAATGGTCCAGCGGCGATTTGTTTGGCCTAACGCAAAATGCCGGCATGGGCTGGCCACCGGCCGAAATGCTCGGCCCGCAATTTCTGCTGCTCAGCACCGCCGGCGGCGTGCGGCGCGACGATGGTCAGCCGGTGGCGCTCGGCTTTCACACAGGGCACTGGGAAGTTGGTTTGCTGGTGCAGGCCGCAGCGCGCGAAATTAAGGCTGCGGGCGGCGTGCCGTTTGCCGCCGCGGTTTCCGATCCGTGCGATGGCCGCACGCAAGGCACGCCGGGCATGTTCGATAGCCTGGCCTACAGAAACGACGCGGCGATCGTCTTTCGCCGACTGATTCGCTCGCTGCCCCAGCGTCGCGGCGTGTTGGGCGCCGCGACTTGCGACAAAGGCTTGCCGGCGATGATGCTCGCACTGGCGGCGATGCACGACTTGCCGACGATCATCGTGCCCGGCGGCGTGACACTGCCGCCGGCCATCGGCGAAGACGCCGGCAAGATTCAATCCATTGCCGCCCGATATGTGCATGGTTCACTGACGTTGCAAGAAGCGGCCGAATTGGGCTGCCGCGCCTGCGCTTCACCTGGCGGCGGCTGCCAGTTCTTGGGCACGGCGGCCAGCGCGCAGGTGACTGCCGAAGCGCTGGGCCTGGCGCTGCCGCACTCGGCCTTAGCGCCCAGCGGCCAACCGATTTGGCTGGATATTGCCACGCGTAGCGCCAGGGCGTTGCGGGCGATGCACGAGCGCGGCATTCGCACGCGCGACATTCTCACGGACGCATCGATTCGCAACGCGATGGTGGTGCATGCCGCCATCGGTGGCTCCACCAACCTGCTGCTGCACATCACGGCCATCGCTCACGCGGCAAAATTGCGGCGGCCGGTGGTCGACGACTGGCAGAACATCAATCGTCGCGTACCGCGATTGGTCGACGCCTTGCCCAACGGACCGATCGGTCATCCCACGGTGCAAGTGTTTTTAGCTGGCGGCGTGCCAGAAGTGATGCTCAAGTTGCGCGAAATGGGATTGCTGGAATTAGACGTGCTAACCGTCAGCGGCTTGAGATTGGGCGAAATCTTGCAGCAGTGGGAAACGTCCGACCGTCGCCGCCGGCTGCGTGCGTTGTTGCTGGCGGCCGATGGCGTCGAAGCCGACGACGTGATCCTTTCTGCGGCGTGTGCGGCCGAGCGCGGTCTGACGAGCACGGTTTGTTTTCCTCGCGGCAATCTGGCGCCGGAAGGCGCGGTAATTAAGAGCACGGCCATCGATCCGGCTGTTGTGGATGCCGACGGCGTATATCGCAAGACCGGTCCCGCGCGAATTTTTTCGCGCGAACGTGACGCCATTGCGGCCATCAAAGGACAATCTGCCCAGCCGATACGTCCGGGCGACGTGCTGGTGCTGGCCGGCCGCGGTCCGCTGGGTAGCGGCATGGAAGAAACGTATCAAATTACTTCAGCGCTCAAGCATTTACCCTGGGGGCGCGACGTGGCGGTGGTGACCGACGCGCGCTTTTCGGGCGTCAGCACCGGTGCCTGCATTGGGCATGTTGGCCCCGAGGCGCTGGCCGGCGGACCGATTGGCAAATTGCGTGACGGCGATCGCGTGCGGATCGTCGTCGATCGAATCAATCTGGTTGGCAGCGTTGACTTGGTTGGCGAGATCGATGAGCAGACAGGTTCGCCGATTGAGTTTTCTGCCGAGCAGGGAATTGCGATTCTGACCGCGCGCCCGCCCACAACCATCACGGCCGATCCTGGCTTGCCCGACGATTCTCGCTTGTGGGCGGCGCTGCAACGGATTGGCGGCGGCGCATGGGGCGGCAGCGTGTACGATGTGGACAAGATTTTGGAAGTGCTGGCCGCCGGCGAACAGGCGCTTCGACAGGCCGCCGCCAATGGCGCATCAATTGGTCGGTGAGATTTTGTGGAAGAGCCCAACGAGTTAATCGAAGAGTATCCGCTGCTGCTGAGTGATCGAGGCTTGTTGAATCAGCCCGGCACGCTGCGGCCGCTGCTATCTTTGGCGCTGCCGGTACTGGTGGAGCAATTTTTGAATTTGGGCGTCAGCCAGACCGACACCGTGCTGACCGGCCGGTGCCTGGAGGAGCCCAAGTATCTGGCCGCGATGAATTTGATGGCCTACGCCATTTGGCTGTTGGGCGCGCTGTTTCAGGTGGTGACCATCGGAGCGACGGCGCTGGCAGCGCGGTTCATTGGCGCAGGGCAACGCGGGCTGGCGCAGCGCGTGATGAATCAGGCGTTTGTGGCCGGTGCCATCGCCGCGGCCGTGACCGTGGGGGTGGCCATGTGCGGCATCGACTGGTACGTGAAGGCGATGGGTTTGGAGGCCGACGCCGCGGCGCTCGCCCGGCAGAATCTGTGGATCATTTTGCCGCTGATTCCGTTTGTGATGCTGGAGCAAGTGGGTAACGCCTGTCTGCGCGCGGTGGGCGATACGATGACGGGCATGCTGGCGATGGCGGCCGTCGTGCTCAGTAACGCGTTAATCAGTTATTGGTTGGTCACCGGCAACGGGCCGCTGCCGCGGCTGGGATGGACGGGCCTGGCGATCGGCACGTCGACCGGCTACTTCGTCGGCGCGGCAATTGTGATTGCGCGATTGGTGCGCGGCCGGATGGGTTTGCAGCTTCGATTTCGCGGTTTGTGGCCCGACTGGCAGTTATTGCGGCGGCTACTGCGAATTGGCCTGCCAGGCGGAATTGACGTGCTGTCGGTGATTGGCTGCCACATGTGGTTCGTTTCGATCGTCAACCGACTGGGCACTGCGTCTTCGGCGGCGCATGGCGTGGCGGTCAAGATCGAAGCCATTTCGTACGTGCCAGGCGCGGCATTTCAAATGGCTGCGGCGACCATGGCGGGGCAATATCTGGGCGCTGGCGATAGCCGACGTGCGGGCCGAGCGGTGGCCATGGCTTGCGTGCTCGGCGAAGTTCCAATGATCGCGGCGGCGCTGGCTTTTTACTTCAATGCTCCCTGGATCACGGGTCTGTACGTAACCGATGCCGCAACCGTCAAACAAAGCGCGGAACTTTTGCAAATTGTTGCTATCGGCACGCCGGCGCTCTCGCTGCTGATGATCTTGACTGGCGCGCTGCGCGGCGCGGGCGACACCCGTTGGCCGCTGGGCGTGACCTTCGTGGGCTTATTAGGCGTACGTTTGCCGCTGGCGTACTTGCTGTGCCTGCCGGAGATTGTGTTGCCCGGCGGTCTGACCGTACACGGTTATAACTTGGGCGTGCGCGGAGCCTGGTA
This sequence comes from Pirellulales bacterium, assembly GCA_038205115.1. Classification (GTDB taxonomy): domain Bacteria; phylum Planctomycetota; class Planctomycetia; order Pirellulales; family JBBRCE01; genus JBBRCE01. The sequence goes on along the minus strand of JBBRCE010000005.1, from coordinate 102,308 downwards.
TGCGATGGTGACCGATTTGTTCGTCCGCTGTACATTGATTACCGCCCGATTCTTACATGGCGGCTGGAAACGAATGAGCGTCTAAGATGCTGATCGCAAACAGCGTGATCGTCGGAGAATTGGGGCAACCGCTCCGCATCGCAATGGGGATTGCGTTCATTTATGTGATCATCGCGGTGGGGTACGCGTTGTATGCGTTGTACCAGTGGTTGGCGGGCGCGGCGATGCAACGACTCTACCGCGACGTGCAAGTTTACGAAGAGCGACGACCGGGCGATGTGGTGTTGCGGTATCACCCTACCACGGCCTGCTGGCGTGGTTCACCCAGACAGAGCATGTGGCGATCTTACCCGCGGACGACGCGAGAAAACTGCTCGGTCGGCTGCTGCGTTATAACTTAACGTGGGGACTGACCAGCGCCGGCGCGCTGTTCGTGGTGCTGCTGGCGATCGGCAACTACATTGGCCAGCGTCGCTCGATCACCCGTCAAGTGCAGGCCGCGGCAGACGCCGCCGCCAACGCTTGGGAAGTTCGCGGCAACGATTCATTTTCGATGCGCGAGCCACCGGTGAATGACCTGACAAGCGAAGATGAACTTCGCGAGAATCCCTATGCTTCGCCGCGGGCGGAGTTGATCGAACCGCAACAGCGCCGGTCGGCCTTTCACACATCGCTGGGATTGGCGCTCTGTTGTTTCTGCGGTCTCTTCGTTGTGACAATCATTATCTGCCTCATGCGGCAGGAATGGGATGGGCTGCTCGGCGGATTGCTGGTCACGCTGATTCTGGGCGTGATGGCCCGGCATTTTCTGGCGCAACGCACGCTGCCAGAGCGGTAACTTGTTGCGCGGATTTTCCGAACGGCCGTCGTCAGGCCGCTTAACAATCGAGGGTTGTCAGTTCCATCGGCCGGCGCAAGTCCAGCGTGCAGGGGTAATCTGCGTTTTGTTCGCGTGATGGAATTCGGCATTTTCCGCCGCGCCCGCCAAAGGCGAAAAAGCGGCTGTGACGACGGGTCTCGGCCGCGTAGGCGTTGACCGGGAAGTCCTCGTAGTTGCGTCCGCCGGGATGCGCCACGTGCCAGGTGCAGCCGCCGATGGAAACGTCGTTCCAAGAATCGAGCAGTTCAATCAACAGCGGCGTGTGAGCGGCAATCGTGGGATGCAAACAGGATGGCGGTTGCCAAGCGCGGAAACGAATGCCAGCCACGAATTCGCCGGGCGTTCCGGTGGGCTGCAGCGGGACGCGCCGGCCGTTGCAAACCAAAACGTGACGCGGATCCGTCATGTTGGAAACCTTGACCTGCAGACGTTCCAACGAGGAGTCGACGTATCGCGCGGCACCGCCTTGCGCGCCTTCTTCGCCCAGTACATGCCAGGGCTCGATCGCTTGCCGCAGTTCGACTTCAATGCCGCGCTGAGTAAACGAGCCGACCTTGGGGCAGCGGAATTCGAAGTGCGTGGCAAACCAATCGTGCTCGAAGCCAAAACCGACTTCGTTCAGTTCCTCGACAATTTCCGCCAGATCGTGCGCCAAGAAGTGCGGCAGCAAGAATCGATCGTGCAGCGACGTGCTCCAGCGAACCAGCGGCTCGCGATACGGCGTTTCGCTAAACCGGGCAACAAGCGCGCGCACCAGTAATTGCTGGGTTAAACTCATTTGCGCATGCGGCGGCATTTCAAAGGCCCTGAATTCAACCAGACCGAGCCGACCGGTCGACGTTTCTGGCGAGAACAATTTGTCAATACAAAACTCCGCGCGGTGGGTGTTGCCAGAAACATCGATCAGCAAATTTCGCAAGGCGCGATCGATCACCCAGGGGAAATTGGCTTCACGCGGCGGAAGCTGCGTGAACGCGGTTTCCAGTTCGTACAAACTCTCATGGCGCGCTTCGTCCACACGCGGCGCCTGACTCGTTGGTCCGACGAACAGCCCGGAAAACACGTAGGACAATGACGGCCGATTGTTCCAATAGGTAATCAGGCTTTGCAGCAGATCGGGCCGGCGCAAAAACGGACTATCGGCCGGCGTGGCGCCGCCGAGCACCAAATGGTTGCCGCCGCCGGTGCCGGTATGACGGCCATCGAGCATGAATTTCTCGGTGCCGAGCCGAGCCAATCGCGCTTCCTCGTACAAGACCGTTGTGTTATCGACCAAGTCTTCCCAATTGCTGGCGGGCTGGAGGTTGACTTCGATCACGCCCGGATCAGGTGTGACTTTGAAGTTTTCCAAACGCGGATCGTAGGGCGGCGTGTACCCCTCGATCCGTACCGGATAGCTGAGTTCGGCGGCCGTGGCATGCACGGCGGCAAGCAGATCCAAATAATCTTCCGCGTCATTGAGCGGCGGCATGAAAATGTGCAGGATGCCTTTGCGGGCTTCCACGCAGATGGCGGTTCGAACCACTTCGGCCGGCAGCGGTTGATGAAGCGCGGCGTCGGCTGTTGAGCCGACATCGCCTATTGAAGCAGCGCCGTCGTGCGCGTGTCCATTGGTGTGGTGATCGGACGCAAACGGCAGTTCGTCGTGTGATCGGCCGTTTTCGCCATTGCCGTTCGCGCCGGCATATGCGTCATGGGCGTAGGCCAGTTGCGCATCAGCCTGCACAGCGCCGACGGTCTGCATGACCGGCACGCGCTGGTAACTGGTGGCAAGCGGAAGGCTGGCAGGCGAGGTTTGCAGCGCGCGCAGACTGGCAAAATCGGCAAACGGCGTGACCGCATCCTGTGATCTCTCGACGAACGCAAACGGATCGCGCGCGAAATCTTGATAACGTTTTTCGGGCGCTTCCCAAACTAACGAATCGAGCGGCAGCCGCAGGCCCATCGGCGAATCGCCAGGGATCAGGTAAAGATGGTCAGTGCGGAAACTCCAGAGTTGCGTTTGCCACTGCGTCCGCATGGCATTGCGGCCAATCGGTCGCAGCGGGAGCGCGTAGCCGACAATCTTTTGCAGGCCCTGCTCAAAAACTTTGGCCAACCGCGCGCGCTCTTCCGGTTCGCCCAGCGGGCATTTGAGCGGATCGACGTTGGACGGCAAACGTCGCTCGCGCCAGACGTAATATAAGGCGTCTTCGTAGGCGGGCGTAATGTTTTCGACACCGACATTCAGGTGCTTGCTCAACGTGCGAATGAACAGTGCGGCATTGTCGGGGCCAAAATGCTTGTTATCGCTATCGCTGGCGATCAGTTTTTCATTTGGCCAGATGGGCAGGCCATCGTTTCGCCAGTAGCAGCCCATCGCCCAACGCGGTAGTGGCTCGCCAGGGTACCATTTGCCCTGCCCATAATGCAGCAACGGTCGATTGGCAAACCGTCCCGCCAAACGCTGGAATAATTCGTCTGCCAGCTTACGCTTATGCGGGCCCATGGCGGCCGTGTTCCATTCAGGGCCGTCCATGTTATCGATGGAAACGAACGTCGGCTCGCCGCCCATCGTCAAACGCATATCTTGCGCGTTGAGGCGCTGGTCGACGGATTGACCCAGCGATGCGATTTTTGCCCATTGCTCGTCGGTGTAGGGCTTGGTGACGCGCGGGTCTTCGTGGATGCGCTCGACGGTCATCGCAAACGTGAATTCCGTTTTGCACTCGTCCACACCGCCGGTGATGGGCGCAGCCGACGTGGGATCGGGCGTAGCCGCCAGCGGCAAATGGCCTTCGCCAGCGAACAGGCCGGAGGTGGGGTCGAGACCAACCCAGCCGGCACCAGGCAGATAGACTTCCGTCCAAGCGTGCAGATCGCAAAAGTCATGATCGGTTCCGGACGGACCATCCAGCGACTTGACGTCGGGCTTGATCTGGATCAAATATCCGGAGACGAACCGCGCGGCCAAGCCCAGATGACGCAAAATCTGCACCATCAGCCAGGCGGAGTCGCGGCATGAGCCAGTGCCCTTTTCCAGCGTTTCTTCACAGCCCTGCACGCCCGGCTCCAAGCGAATGACGTAGCCGGTGAGTCCGTTGAGCAGTGAGTTGAGCGCGACGAGAAAATCGATTGTCGGGGTTTTTTCGCGGGGGATCTTGGTCAGCAGTTCGGCGAATTTGGGACCGGTTTGGTCGAGCTTGCGGTAGGCGGCAAGTTCAGAATCCAGCCACGGTGCATATTGAAACGGAAAGTCGCAGGCTTCGGGCTCAAGGAAAAAGTCGAAGGGGTTGATCACCGTCAACTCGGCGGTGAGCGCGACTTCCAGCGAAAACACGTTGGTCAGGTTGGGAAATACCGCGCGCGCCAGGAAGTTGCCGTGCGGATCCTGCTGCCAATTCAAAAAGTGCTGCTCGGGTTCGATCCGCAACGAATAGCTATTGATGGGAGTTCGGCAATGCGGGGCGGGGCGGAGCCGAATGACTTGCGGCGACAATGTGACCAGGCGGTCGTAATGATATGCCGTGCGATGAACCAGCGAGACACGAATGGCCATAAATCAGAAATCCGAAAGGCGAGTTCGCAGCGGCCGCCTGGCGCGCCTTGCTCTTGCCAAAGTGTCGTGAAACCGAAAAACATGCAGGCATCATGCCCCTTTTGCCGGTCGCGGCAAAAGGCAAGATCTCGCTCGGTCCCTGAGAACCGCCGCAGACCATTTCGACCTCACCTCTGCAGCGGTTGTGCGTCGCCACCGGGGCATCGTGATTGGGACGTCGCCAGTTTGCAAGCGGGCGCAGACTAAGCCGAGGCAATTTGCGACTGCGATTGCGATTGCGACTGCTGCGATACGTCCGATTTTTTCGATGTTGCCGAGTGTCCGTCCATCGCACGTCCCGACTGCTCACTGACCGCTTTGAGCGCAAAAAACGTTTCGAAGACGGCTTCACCGACGGCGTTGAGCTGCGTTTGGAATTCGTCGATGAATTCGTGCAGGCCGCCGGAGATGATTTCGTCAATGTGCGCGTAATCTAATTCGGCACGTAGTCGGCCCAATCTTTGTTCCGCCTTGGTCCGAAAAGTTCCGGCCGAACTTCCGGTGATGGCTAGTAGCGATTGTTCGCCTCGTAACAGGCAAAAGTGCATCGTGCGGGGAAAGTCGCGGTCAAGGACCATAAACTCGGCGACGTTGCGGGGCGTGATCCGGCCATGTTTTTTGCGATACATTTCCAGCCCACTGACAGACTTCAGCAGCGCACCCCACTGCACGGTGTCGAGCGGTGTGCCTACGTCCGCCAAGTGTGGCAGCAGCAGAAAATATTTCACGTCCAGAATGCGAGACGTTTTGTCGGCGCGTTCCAGCAACTTGCCGATGCGGGCAAAATGCCAGGCTTCGCCGTGCGACATGGTGCCAACCATCACGCCTTCGATCAGATAACTGAACTGCTTGATCCGCGCGAACAGATCGTAGGGCGATTCCAGCACGCGCGAATCGGTGCTCGCATCGCGAACCAGCAGGTAGAACTTATTCAGCTCTTCCCATAACTGCGAACTGACCATCTCACGAACGGTGCGGGCGTTCTCGCGTGCCCGCCGCAGGCAACTCAGTACGGAATTGGGGTTCTCGTCATCGAAGGCCAGAAATTGCAAGACTTTTTCTTGCGTCGGCGGCCCGTAACGGGCGTTGAAATCTTCTTGATCGCCGGTCGTGGCAATCAGCGGCGCCCACTGGTGCGCCATTTCTGGCCCCAAGTCGAGCGACATCGTCAGATTGACGTCGATCAGGCGGGCGATATTCTCCGCACGCTCGACATACCGACTCATCCAGTAGACCGATTCAGCGACACGACTGAGCATAATATCCGTTTAACCCGACGCCAGTGGAGCATGATTGCGTGAGTTGCCGTTTTTGAGCACCCAAGTATCTTTGCTCCCGCCGCCTTGCGAGGAGTTGACCACCAGCGAGCCTTTGACAAGGGCGACTCGCGTTAACCCGCCTGGAAGGATGTAAATCTCTTCGCCATATAGAATATAGGGCCGCAAATCAACATGACGGCCTTCGAGATGATCGCCCACGATGGTCGGCACACGCGACAACGCCAACATCGGTTGGGCAACGTAATTGCGCGGGTTGGCGCCGATTAATTCTCGATACTTTTCCAATTGATCCGCCGAGGCCCGCGGACCGAGCAAAATGCCGTAACCGCCCGACTCATTTGCCGGCTTAATCACCAATTTGTCGAGATTCGCCAACACATGCTGGCGCTGCTGATCGTCGCTGCATAAGTAGGTTGGCACGTTGGGCAACTTGATGTCTTCGCCCAGGTAGTATTTGACCATCTGCGGCACAAACGCGTAAACGGCTTTGTCGTCGGCCACGCCAGTGCCAGGTGCATTGACTAATCCGACATTTCCGGCGCGGTACGCGTCCATGATGCCTGGCACGCCCAACGTGGAATCGGGCCGGAAAGTTTTCGGGTCGATGAAGTCGTCGTCGATGCGGCGATAGATCACGTCCACGCGCTTCATGCCGCTGGTGGTACGCATGAAAACCACTTTGTCGATGACGACCAAGTCACTGCCTTGAACGAGTTCAACACCCATCTGCTGCGCTAGAAAGCAGTGCTCGAAATAGGCCGAATTGTAAATTCCAGGAGTCAGCACCACCACGGTCGGTTCGCGCAAATGGCTGGGCGCAATGTACTGCAGCATCTTCAATAATTGTTCGGGATAACCTTCGACCGGCAAAATCGATTGCCCATCGAACAGCCGCGGAAAGGTCCGCTTCATGACCTCGCGATTTTCCAGCACGTAGGAAACGCCCGAAGGACATCGCAGGTTGTCTTCCAAAACATAAATTTGGCCATCATTATCGCGGACCAGGTCAGTGCCGGTGATGTGGCACCAAATGTTGCGAGGCGGTTTAAGCCCGATGCACTGCGGCAAAAAACCTTTACTCGACTTGACCATGTACTCCGGAAAAACGCCGTCGCGAACGATCTTTTGCTCGTTGTAGATATCGTCAATAAACAGGTTGAGCGCGGTGATTCGCTGCTTCAAACCGTCTTCGATATAACGCCATTCCGGCTCGTTGATGATCCGTGGAATCAGATCGAAGGGCCAGACTTTTTCGGTGCCCGCTTCATGGCCATAAACGTTGAACGTGATGCCCATGTTCAACAACTCGTGATCGGCGGTGCGTTGCCGAAGCTGCAACTCGCCGGGCGAAAGCGCGTTCAACCGCGACGCCATCAGCGCAGCCTCGGGGCGCGGCTGACCTGCCTGATCGTAGATTTCGTCGTAGAAACCGTCAGTGTTGTACGTCGAAAAGACTGGGGCGGCCGTCATCGGTTCTTGCACCACCGGAGGCATGGCAAACTCCAACATTGACGTGCGATTTGCTTAATTTTTCCACACCCTTGCGTAAGTATCGGGCATTCAATTCACGTAAATCACTAACTTAGCGAGGTGTGAGCGCTTTAAGCAAACCACGCGCCGTCAATCGGCAGCTCCGGAGCGACGGCTGCCGCTACTGCGCCAAACTTTTGGGTAGTCGTGTTGCCCGGCGTTAAGTCCACAAATCAAAAAACGACCAGCAGAGGCGGCTCGCGGAACTAATTGAGCGTGTGCTCCGCCGGCTTTCCGTCCACAATTTCGTGCGAATTAAGCGGTTTGCGCCCACTGAAACCGGAATCGAGCTCATGCCAGTAAAGCAGTTCGGGTTCGCCAAGCCGCCAGCACAGATAGATGACTCTCCCGTCCAACAAGCAGGGAAAATCCACGAGTCCTTGAATGGGATCTTTGGGCTCGGTGCCAAGTTCGATCAGTTCTTGCACGAAGTCTTGCAAGCGACTGCCATCTTTTTCGAGCTCGTCGCGAATTTGATCCAATTCTTGGCCGTAAAGATCGTTTTGGTCGCGATGGTCGGACATCAACAGCGATAAACGCTCGCGACGATCGACCACCTCTCGCGCTAGCTCTGAAAGATCCTTGGCAATGGCGCTGACCAGCGGCAATGTGGCGTTGGCTTGCGCCACCGTGAATAATTTACGGTCGTGACTTTGATCCGCGTTCAAATGCAGCGCCTTTACTGATTCGGACCGCCGTGAACCGGCTCGGTGATAACTTTACTGCCGGCAACCGCCGTGGGATTCAGGGTGGCACGCCCCCAGGCAATGTCGACCGGCAGTCGCGAGAAATCGACAATGCATCCATCGCGGCTGTAACAACTTAAGTCGTGAGTCGCGCCCATGAAGATGCAATCCACGGGGCAGGGTTCCACGCACAAAGCACAAAACATGCACTTCGAATAATCGATGGTGAAGCCGGTGATTTTGAATCCCTTGCCGTCGGTCACCCGTTCTTTACCGATATAGATGCAATCGACAGGGCAAGCCTTGGCACATTGATCGCACGAAATGCAGGTCGTCAGGTCGTAGCGATGAAACCCGCGATAGCGGGCGGCAACCGGCACTGGCAACTCGGGATACTCGAAGTGCTCGGTAAACGTCTTTCGATTCGGATCGTAGGTTTTGAACCAATAACGCAACGTGACCCAAAGACCACCGAGCACGGTCGACACCGCATCCCAAATGTCCGCGAACCACTGCCGCATAGCCGCACCCGCCTTCCCTGCAAGGGACAAACTCGTCTGAATCGTTTCGCAAATGCCCGCAAAGCGGACAACATGCCGGATTATAAGGCAACCCCCTGCGAACGCAAGCGTCGGAAATCGCAGTTATGCGGTCGTTCGCGCCCAGCTATGCAGACATTGGGCCAATTGGTGATAAAAGAACCTATCAGTCACAATTTCAAGAAATAGTCCGACGCGCTGCCTGATATTTTTCGCAATAATTTCCCAAATTGCAACGCCTCGACCGGACTGTTCATTTTCGGGCGATGCGTCGCGAGAACCGTTACTCGCCAAAGAGTGCATTAGTTTTGTAAACCATTGCAAAATTTGGACTTGCGACTAGTGCAAGCTAGCGACCGCTGGTGAGGGTTGCGACCGCGTGTCAAGTGGTGTAGCCGCTTAAACGTTTGAAGTCCGGCTCCCAAGTGGCAATTTCGCGACTTATTGCGAGATGGGTTTACTTGACTAAGCAAATACAGCACGTAGAGTGAAATGAAGGAATCAACGGTAGAACGCCTTTTTAACGAGTGTCAAGGGGGGCAATTAGCCCACGCACTCGGGCGAATTTTGGGCCAGACGCTACAGGCTGGCTGATCGCTGTGAGCTAAAAGTCGCTGATCTACTGTTCTAAGCGGAAGGAATTTGGAACATGCTTGTTCTCTCGCGAAAGAAAAACGAAAGCATTGTCATCAACAATGACATTACGATCGTGGTCGTGGAGATTCGTGGCGACAAAGTGCGCCTGGGCGTCGAAGCGCCCAAGGAAGTGCCGGTCCACCGTCGCGAAGTCTACGATGCGATTCGTCGCAACGACCTGACTGCGGGCGAAAAGCTGTCCACCGAAAACGACGGCGCGACGGCTGCTGAGTAGCAGGCGCGTAACGGTCGCCTCTCGCAGTTTTGCCAAGCGGCAAGACACGACTGCGCCGGTTGGCTGATTGATTTATTGTTGCCGCCAGGTCGATTCGTCTGCACCAGACGAGTTGGCGTTGGGCGGCATTTTTTATTGGTGGCGACGGATTCTTGCGCGCCGTCGGCGGCATCACCACTTGACGAACCGGCCAGCGAGCCGTTATACACACCGCTTTGGTTAGCGGCCCCGTCGTCTAGCCTGGTCTAGGACACCGGCCTTTCACGCCGATAACACGGGTTCAAATCCCGTCGGGGTCATCTTTTCTGCTTTGGGCCAAATATGGCTTCGTCAACCACGCCTTACGATGCGATTCTGATCGTGTCTTTCGGTGGTCCCGAGGGACCGGACGAAGTCATGCCATTTCTTGAGAATGTGCTCCGTGGCAAGAATGTGCCGCGTGAGCGAATGCTGCAGGTGGCCGAGCACTATCAGCATTTCAACGGCGTTAGCCCGCTCAATGAACAAAATCGACAGTTGATCGTCGCGTTGCAGGCGGAACTGAACAAGCATGGTCCAAACTTGCCCATTTATTGGGGTAATCGGAATTGGCAACCGCTGCTACCAGACACCCTGCGGCAAATGGCTGCCGACGGCGTGAAACGAGCCATTGCTTATTTTACATCCGCTTACAGTTCGTATTCCGGTTGTCGGCAGTACCGTGAGAATATCCAACTCGCGCAGCGAGAAGTTGGCTCCGACGCGCCGCAGGTGGATAAAGTGCGCGTGTTTTATAATCATCCCGCGTTTGTGCAAGTCATTGCCCGCTGCGTGCAATCGGCAATTGAGCAATTGCCTAGCCAAAATAGGGCGGCGGCCCGAATTGTCTTCACCGCGCACAGCATCCCGCAATCAATGGCCCAGGGCTGCAACTACGAGCGGCAGTTGCTAGAAACCGGACGTTTGGTTTGCAGTCAACTGGGCTACGCCAATTGGAAACTCGTTTATCAGAGTCGCAGTGGTCCGCCAACGCAACCTTGGCTGGAGCCGGATGTTTGCGACTATCTACGGCAAATTCACGCCGAGCAGCCCGCGGCGGACGTAATCATTGCACCCATTGGGTTCCTGTCCGATCACTTGGAAGTGATGTACGACCTCGATACCGAAGCCGCGGATCTTTGCCGCGAGCTCGGGTTGAACATGATTCGCGCTGCCACGGTTGGCAACGATCCGCAGTTCGTCCGCATGGTCCGCGACTTGATCGCTGAACGTGTCGAAGATCGTCATGATCGACCGGCGGTTGGGCAGTTTCCGGCCAGCCACGATATCTGCCCTGTGGACTGTTGTCTCTCAGGGCGACCAGCGCCGGCGAAATTGCCGTAGCGATGTCGGCGCCGCCAGCGTGGCTCGCTACTAGCACTTTTGCCATGCTGCGATTTGCCGCCGAATTCTGCCGCAATTCTTTCAAGAATTGTAAGATTTGCTAAAGTTTACCTGTTAGGTGCAATCGGCAAGCAGCAATTTGCACATATCTAAAATTTAACGCGTTTACGCAAAATCAATCGCTGAAACAATTAACAGTCACGTTGCCGGATAAATGGAGTTGTCCAACGGGCGTTGGCACACCTTTCGCTTTTAGGCGCGGTGCTCGAACAAGGATGTTCGGCCGGGTGCGGAAGCACCATTTCTGCTAGCGACGCAAATTTGGGGAGAGCAAGAATGCTGGCCATGGAAGCCACCACGTTCTTTTGGTCGTTTTTAAGCGTCAATCTGTTAGGTTTTGTGAGTGCCTGGGTCGCTCGACTCATTGGCGGCTCACGTCGACAGGTGGCTGCGCAAATGCTGTTCTTCATGCTGTTGTGCGCCGTTGGGCTGATCACAATCACGGCCTGGCAATTTGGCCCTAGCTATTGGCTGGCCTCGGGCACCACGCTGACCACAATGGTGCTGATTGCCGTTTGCGACTTCAGTCATTGTCGCGACGTGGTCATTTCCTAGTCGACGCGTTTGGCTGCATCGACGTTGGCAAAGTTCACACTCGTAGCACTGCAGGCGCGATCGGTCCTGGACCGAGCCCCGTCTCGAACCCGCGGGTTGGCGCGGATGCCGCTTGCGCAACCGAGAGCAAGAAATAGTTCGGCATCGCAATTCAACGACTGTTGACGCAAAAAAACCGTCCCTGCCGTTTGAGCGACGACGGTTATGTTGCGCCTGGTAAACGCCACGTTTTTTTGCAAATGATTGCGATTTCCATGCGCACGGATTAAATTGAAGTTATCCGCGACTCGACGTTGCTCGCTGCCTGCTAATTTTCTCCCACCTTCGCCAATCGAGCTGCATATGTTGCGCATCGACATGGAACGCGCCGGTCGCTATTGCGATGGCCTAAATCGACGCAGCTTTGTGCAAGTCGGTCTGGCCGCGATTTCTTCGTTGTCGCTGCCCAATTTGCTGCGTGCACGCGAGGCCGCGATGAACGCCGGAACTGTCGATAAAGACTCCTCGGTGATTTTGATTTGGCTCGACGGCGGTTCGAGCCAGCTCGACAGTTTCGACATGAAGCCCAACGCGCCGCGCGAAATCCGCAGCATCTTCAGCCCGGTCTCGACAAACGTTGCGGGAGTGCAAATCAGCGAATTGATGCCCCGGCTGGCCAAAACCGCCGACAAATTTTGTCTGCTGCGGTCGTTGCATCACGACAACGGCGACCATTATTCGGCGGGGCACGTGATGCTGACCAGCTATTTCGGCCCCAACGGCTCGAACACCGCTGGCAAAAGTCCCGGCATTGGTGCCGTGGTTGCCAAGATTTGCGGTCCGCGCCACGCGGGCATGCCGCCGTACGTGGCGGTGCCGCAGGCAACGAGCATCGGTTTGCGGCCGGGCTACTTTGGTGGCAACTATTTGGGCGCTGAGTTCAACCCGTTCGAAACCGGTGGCGATCCAAATAGTGAAAAATTCAAGGTCGATAATGTGCAACTCGCGCCGGGCTTGTCGGTGGATCGACTCGATCATCGCCGCGAACTCTTGAACCGCTTCGACACCTTGCGCCGCGATGTCGATAACTCCGGCTTGGCCAAGTCGATGGATCGCTTCGGCCAAGCCGCTTTTCAAATGGTGACTGGACCGGCAGCACGCGAAGCTTTTGATCTGTCGCGCGAAGACGCTGCCACCCGTGATGCTTACGGCCGCAACACTTGGGGCCAATCGGCGCTGTTGGCGCGCCGCTTGACCGAGGCCGGTTGCACGTTTGTAACCGCCGTATTTGGCGGCTGGGATCACCACTGGGATCTGCAGAAAGGCTACGAAACCAGCATTCCGAAAGTCGATGCCGCGGTGGCAACGCTGATTAACGATCTGGCTGCTCGCGGGCGATTAGAAAAAACCTTGGTGGTTGTGGCCAGCGAATTTGGCCGTGCACCGCGATTAAACGACGGCAGCAATCGCGGAACGCCGGGGCGCGACCACTGGGGCAACTCGATGACCTGCCTGTTGGCCGGCGGTGGTGTCAAAGGCGGCCGCGTGGTTGGCAGCACGGATCGCATCTGCGAGCGGCCAGCCGATCGGCCCTGCACGCCTGGCGATTTGCACGCTTCGATTTATCGCACACTGGGCGTGGACCACACGCTGCATTTCCAAAATCACGCGGGGCGTCCGACGGCGATCGTCGATAACGGCAAGCCGATCGAAGAGCTGTTTTAACGTCCGATCGGCCGCAATCGGAATTGTTTGGTCGATTGCAACATGTCACAACGATCGATGCGCGGTGACTATTTTTCGCCGGTATCAAGCACGGCCAAAAACGCCTTTTGCGGGATGTCGACGCTGCCGATCGACTTCATTCGCTTCTTGCCTTCTTTTTGCTTGGCCCATAATTTGCGCTTGCGGGTGATGTCGCCCCCGTAACATTTGGCGGTCACGTTCTTACGCATGGCCGAAATGGTCTCGCGGGCGATCACGCGGCTGCCAACCGCGGCTTGAATCGCGATCTCGAACATGTGCCGATCGATCTCGGTGCGGAGTTTTTTGACCACTGCTCTGCCGCGACGTTCGGCATCGCGCTTGTCGCAAATGATCGAAAGCGCGTCGACTTTTTTGCCGCCCACCAGAATGTCTAATCGCACCAGATCGGCCGGAAAGTAGCCGAGAATTTCGTAGTCCATGGTGCCGTAACCGCGAGTGACACTCTTGAGTCTGTCGTGCATGTCGTAAATCACTTCCGCCAGCGGCAGGTCGAACGTCACGATGGCCCGCGTGGGCGACAGATACTCCGTCTTGACGTACACGCCGCGCCGATCGGAACAAAGCTGCATCACCGGGCCGATGGCGTCGGTAGGCAGCACGAAATTCACGCGCACGATGGGCTGGCGAAATTCTTGAATGCTACCGGCATCCGGCACGTCTTGCGGGTTGTGAATCGACATCACCTCGCCGGCCGTGGTGGTCAACTCGTACGTCACGTTGGGCGCGGTTTGCACCAAGTCTAAATCGGCTTCGCCTTCCAACCGCTGCTGAATGATTTCCATGTGCAGCAGGCCCAGGAATCCACAGCGAAAACCAAAGCCGAGCGCGTCGCTGGTCTCGGGAGCGAATTCAAAACTCGGATCGTTGATGCTTAGCTTGGTCAACGCGTCGCGCAGTTCTTCGAAGTTCTCACCGTCTGACGGATACAGCCCGCAATACACCATCCGTTGCGGCGGCCGATAGCCAGGCAGCGCCGGCGCGGGATTATCGCCGGCCGTGCTGACGGTATCGCCAATGTGGACTTCATTGATTGCCTTGATGTTGCAGATCAAGTAGCCGACTTGCCCGGCGGTGAGCTGCTCGCAAGCGCGGCGCTGGGGGATGAATTGGCCCAATTCTAAAACCTGATAGGCCGAGCCGGCTTTCAAAAAGCGAATCTTATCGCCCTTTTTAACCGTACCGTTCATCAGCCGTACGTACGTGATGGCGCCGCGGAATTCGTCGTAATGCGAGTCGAACACCATCGCTTGCAGCGCCGCGGTCGGATCGCCGGTTGGCGGCGGAACGCGCTGCACGATGGCGGCCAACAGCGCCTCGACGCCCATGCCCGTCTTGCCGCTGCAAGGCAGCACGTCCAGCGGATCGATGGCTAGCACGTGCTCCATTTCTTCCATCACTTGCTCGGGCCGGGCATGTTTCAGATCGACTTTGTTGAGCACCGGCACAATGGTCAGGTTGTGTTCCATGGCCGCGTAGGCATTGGCCACAGTCTGAGCCTCGACGCCCTGAAACGCATCCACCAATAGCACCGCGCCTTCGCAGCAAGCCAGACTGCGCGAAACTTCGTATTGAAAATCCACGTGTCCCGGCGTATCGACCAGATTCAATTCGTAATCTTCGCCGTTGTGCGTGTAGCCCATCCGCACGGCGCGGGCTTTGATGGTGATGCCGCGCTGGCGTTCGAGCTCCATATCGTCCAGCAACTGCTCGCGGAGCTCGCGCTTTTCGACCGTGCCGGTGGCTTCGATCAATCGATCGGCCAGCGTGCTTTTGCCGTGGTCGATATGGGCGATGATCGAAAAATTTCGAATGTGCTGGCAATCCATCGTCGGTTTTTGATCGGCTTTAGCTATGGTACGAACCTCGAGTAAAGAACCGTCGGCCAGGCGCAACTGTGTGCAAACGGTAACAGGCTCAAACCATCGAGCCGGGCAAGAGCGGCGGTCAATGAGGCCAGCAGTCGCTCAGGACTAAGCCCGGCAAGCGCGCCGAGCCATGTCCAATATAAGCTGCCGCCCGCATTTGGACCAGTCGAAACGGCCGGCGACTTCGCTTGCATGCTGACCGGGAACACTGTCCAAAACGGTTGCCGACGGCTAACTTGAAGGGATGACCAACGACGTGGAATACCTGGTGTTCGATATCGAAAGCGTGGCCGACGGGACGCTGGTCTCGCGCTTGCGTTTTCCGGGCGAAAATCTCGCACCCAATGCCGCCGTGGCTCGCTACCGGGCCGAGTTGCTGAACAAGCACGACAGCGACTTCATTCCTTATACGTTTCAGTTGCCCATCAGCGTGGCGGTCGGCAAGGTTTCCAAAGACTACCGCTTGCTCGATCTGGCCGTGCTCGACGAGCCGCAGTTCCGCCCACACATCATTACGGAAAACTTTTGGCGAGGCTGGGAGCGATATCGCCGGCCTACGCTGGTTAGCTTTAACGGCCGCGGCTTCGATCTGCCGCTGCTGGAACTCGCCGCGTATCGCTATGGTCTGAGTCTGGCGGGTTGGTTCGCCCCGAACGCTAAAAGCTTCGATCAGCCACGGCATCGCTTCAACCAGCAAGCCCACCTGGATCTGCACGAACTGCTCACCAATTTTGGCGCCTCGCGATTCACCGGCGGGCTAAACCTGGCCGCCAACTTGCTGGGCAAGCCCGGCAAGATGGAAGTGCAAGGGCACATGGTGCAAGACATGTTCGAAGCTGGCCGGCTGGCCGAAATCAACGACTACTGTCGGTGCGACGTGCTGGATACGTATTTTGTATTCCTGCGTACGCGCGTGATGTTGGGCATGCTTTCGCTGGGAGATGAGCAATTACGAATCGAAGAAGCCAAAGCCTGGCTTGAAGTCCGCGCCGCCAACACGCCCGCCTATGCCGAATATTTGAAAAACTGGGGCGATTGGATTAATCCTTGGGCGGGCGGCAGCGAGTAATGTTTCCGGCGGCGGAACGTGCTTGTAGCCTTCACGCCACGGATGGTTGGCGGCGGGCTTTTGGCCCTGGTTGGAAAGGATCGGACCGCTGCGTTTCGGGCGCAGAGGCGGGCAATCGACCAATTCGCGGCCGGACTACAAGTAGTTCAAGATCGAGAGTTGCGAGATTTGCGCGGTGAGCTTGAGCGCGGCTTGCAGAGCCGATTGGCGCGAAAGCAAATCGGTGATCGATGCAGCGATATCCGTGTCGATGGCTTGCGACTTTTGATCGGTCAGGCTGGTGGTATCGTTGGTGAGTTGGGTCTGCAGCGCGTCGACGTTTTGCTGCCGTGCGCCGAGTTCCGCTTGCACCGCGTTGAAGCTGTTCGTGGCAGTGTCGAGCGTGGATAGCGAACGATGAATTTGCGGCAAATCGTTGCTGAGCACGGCCGTTTTTGCCCGCAGCAGCGAGGTGAACAGCCCAGCGACTTCTTGCGGGTTGGCGTCGCGACCATTGATGGAATCGACGCCGCCGCCGATGGTGGCCGCGGCGCTCGCGTTGGCTCCGACGGGGATCAAACCGAGGTCTTCGGCCGCCTGACTGCCGCCAATTTTGGTGACGACCAACGGATTCGTGCCGCCGCCGCTGCTGGCGCTGAGCGAAATTCCGTTGCCGCTGGCGTTCAGGCTGGCCGTGACCCGGTTGGAAAGGTTCTGATTGTTGGGGTCGTTATTGATCAGATTCAGAACGTCGCCAATCGTCTTGGCCGAACTCAGATTGATCTGCAACTGCGAATTGTCTTTTCGTTGGATGGCGAAGTCCGGACCGCCGGAGGCGTGCACGCCTAGACCATGATTGAGGTCATCCAGGTTCGTCGTGGCGCTGAAAGTACGCAGCCCAAGTTGACTGGCCGTTTGGCCGCCATTTTCGCCAATGGAAAAATCGGCGCCACTGAGTCGCGAGCGGATGTTCAGCCCGTTGCCTGTTGAATTGATTTCGGCCAAGACCGAAGCGCCGGCGCCGTTGATGGTGTTGAGCACGTCTTCGATGGTTTTGGCATTGCTCAAATCAATTTGATACGTTTGATCTCCATTGACGATCGTCAGGCCGCGGGCCTGGTCGAAATCACTGCCTGAACCGCCGGATGTCGTGACCGTTGGCCCGATGGCCACGGCACCATTTCCGGAGTTGCTGGTTTCATGGGCGTCGATTTGCGTCTCGTAATCGGCCGCAAAAGTAGCCGTACCGTTGAGCGCCGTGCGAATCTGATTGGCGCTGGTGGCGCCGGTTTGAATCTTGACTGTAACCGAGTGCGCATTGGAGTCGTAAGTGACTTGCTCGTTTCCGGCGGTGACGGTGCCATCGTCCACAAAGTTGATTTGCAGGCCGTCGTAGGCCGCGCCGTTCTTTTTGGCCACCACCAGCAGATCATTGTTTGCGCCTGCGGACGTGATCTTGGCCGACGATCTCGATCCGAGAATTCCGCTCAATGGCGTGGCTAAACTGAGTTGCGGGTTGATGTCACTGCCTACGATGGGCGTGACGCCGGAATTGGTCTTGCGCGCAATTCCCAAATCGCGAGCAGCCGATCCGCTGCCGACTTCGAGCACAGCCAGATTGCCGCCGCCGGCGGAATCGATCGAAACATTCAATCCGCCGGCGGTTAAATCGACTTTGACGCTACGGCCTGCCGGAGGATTGCGTTCGATGGCGTCGATCACATCACCCAGAGTATCTGCGTGGCTGAGATCGACCACCGAAGGATTCACGCCGTCTGTGACGGTGATACTGCCTTTGGCGATTCCGGCGCCGCCGTTGAGCGTGGAAAGTTTTGTATCGCGGGTCAAAATCGGATTCAGATCGACGCTGCCCTGAAGCGGGGTAGAGATGGCGCCAAACGCCTGATTGCCGGTGACATTCGTGCTGAACAAATTATTGAGATCGGCAATGCTGGGCAACTGCTGATCGTTGCCGTTGTAGCGGACGTAGTTGCCGACGAGTTCGAACGGCGGTTGCCCTGGCTTGGATCCGGCAAACAGGTAGCGTCCGTTGAATTGTTGGTTGCCGATGCTGACGAGTTGTTGCAGCGCGTTGCCGATTTGATCGGCGGCGGCGCCGCGTTGCGTGGCGTCGGACGTGCCATCCGCGGCGGAAACGGCCACACCGCGCGCGCTGGCCAACAACGACGATGCATTCGCCAGCGCGGTATCGGTGGCCCCCAAGTACGCCTGATTGGTCTGCAAATTCGTCTTGAACTGACTTTTTCGATCGAGCAGATTTTGCAGTCCGATGGCGCGGAGCGCCGCCGGCGCGTCTTCACTGCCAAGCGAAATTCGCTGCCCAGTGGAAATCTGGTTTTGAATCTTCAGCAAGTCCGATTCATTGGATTGAATTTGGCTCAGCAGCGACTGCGTAACCAGCAAGCTACTCACGCGCGAGGTCGATACGGGGATGATGCTGGACATTGCGGGCTACTGAAAAAAAGGTGCGTTGGGCGCGATCGTCGGTTGGGAAAATGCGGGGCAGCAATGACAGCGATTTACAATTTCACTAGTGTGTCAAGCAGATCGGAAATCGTGGAAATGAACTTGGCGGTGGCCTGATACGATCGCTGATACTGGATGATGTTGATGGTTTCTTCGTCGATATTGACGCCTTGCACCGAAAGTTGCTGGCTCTCGAGCGACTTTTGAAAGACGCTGTTACCGTCGGCGCTGCTCTTAGCCACGGATGAAGCTTGCGTGACGTTGGCGACCAAGTTGTTGTAAATCGTGCCGATCGAGTTGCCTTGCTGAGAATCGATGGGCTGATCGATAAACTGCGTCAGCTTTAAGGCATTTTGCGTATCTTCGCCCACTCCGCCGCCGCTAGCCGCAAACTTCGAGGGATCGCCGATCACATCTTTGTTGATGCCAATACTGCTGGCGTCGTTGCCTGTGAAAAACGTGTTCAGCCCCAGCGAAGCCAAGACGTGGCTCGTATCGCCAGCAAACGAAAACTGCAGGTCGGACGAATTGCTTTGGATTTTCAGCCGACCGTCCGATGTTGCGGTGGCCGACAAACCGCTGACTGAACTGATCTGACTGGCCAGCGTGTTGAGCGACGTGTCTGAATCCAGGCCGTGCAAATTGACGTTGATGTTTGTGGTTTGCGTCTGGCCGGTCTTGGTGTTCAAAACCTGAATTTGAAACGAGCCGTTTACGGGCGGGTTTGCCAAGCCGGCGGCATCCAGTGCGATTTCGTTGGCCGCCACACTGGACTGGCTGGTCAATTGGGTGTAACCGTTGAGACCCTGTCCCGACGCGTAGACGTTGTTGAAATTGAACGCCAGCGTACCGGCAAACGAATTGAGTTGGTCGAGAAAACCACCGGCAATGGTATCGCGCGAGGCGATCAGTCCGGCCACGGAACCTGAGATGAAATGTAAGGCCGATTTCGTATCGGCCAATTGCAAGTTGTCGACTGTCTGACCACGGTCTTGCGTAGCGACGGTGTTGACGCTCCGCGAGGTGCCTTCGAAAACCAGATATTCGCCGCCGGTGAAGACATTCACGCTGCCGTCGGATTGTTCTTGCGTACGGACATCAATCAGTTGCGAAAGTGACTTAAGCGCGGTGTTGCGTTGGTCTCGCAGGCCAACGGCGTCGCTTTTACCAACCGCGCCGCCTTCGGTTTCCGTGATTTTAAGGTTGAGTGTGCGAATTTGTTCGACCAGCGTATTAATCTGCGTGGCCGCTTGATCGACCTGGTCGTTCAGCCCCTTGCGAAAATCGCTGACCCGAGATGCCAACTGATTGATATCGCCAGCCAGCGATTGCCCCTTGAGTACGGCCAGGTTGCGCACAGGTACGCTGGTGGGCTGATTGAGCACATCGTTGACGCTGGCGGTGAAGCTATTGAGCGAAGCATTCAGGTTGTTGCTGTCGAGCGCGCCAACGTAGGTTTCAATTTGCTGATAGGTGTCGGCTTGCGCTTGCGTATTGGCGGCGTCGGACGTGGCTGCCCGCAAGCGTTGATCGAGCAGCTTATCGACGACCTGTTGAACGGACTGCGCGCGTACGCCAAGCCCAAGAATCAGGTTGCCTGACTTTTGCGGGTCGGCGGTTTGCAGCAGCAATCGTTCGCGAATGTAGCCGGGCGTATTCGCGTTGGAGATATTCTGCCCGGCCACTTGCAAGCCGATTTGATCGACCTGCAGCGTATTGGCGCCGAGCTGAAGTGAACTGAACAGCGACATAACGGTTTCCGTTGCCGAGCGATTGTTAGCGGCGTGCGGTTTCGTCGGAAGGCGAGCCAGCGACCTTGACGACGAAGGCTGGCCTCGAACGTTCGATCCCTTGCGTGATCGGCAAACTCGACGCAGTCGTATCAGGCTGCGTGATCGAGCACCGATCCGCCGGATGCCAATGGCTCGCCATTTCCATATGTCGGCTTTATCCGGCCGCCTGTCGCGATGATCTCCAGCAATTGCGAAAGATGTAGCAAAGTTCTCTGCGTAACCACCCAGTTTGTCAGGCTGTGGTGCTGTAACAGCCGCGAACGACTTTCGGCATCGCGAATTTGAGTTTCGACAGCACGGCGTTGCATGCGCGGCAGCGTGCCAGCGAGCGAGCGAAGATTCTGCGCGGGGTGTCCGTCGCTGGCAGCGTCGGCCAGCAGTTCGCCGCGACGGTCGTGACAGGCTTGCAAGCGGGCCAGAATTTGCGTCTCATCGGCGGCAATGGCGGCCAGCCCGGCGGCATTCTGATCCAGCAAGCACTGCCGTTTGCGCTGCAGAATCGCCAGCAATTCGCTTTGTACCGCGGAGAGTTCGTCGAGCAGCGAAGCGATATTGGTTTCGAGATTCATGGACGGGACGCCGCGAGGTGTGAATTGAGAAGTGGTCGCTTGCTGGCTGGTCGAATCTGCGTTTACGAACGTTGCAGCGAGAATAAATCGAACATCGGGCCGCTGAACTGTCCGGCGTTGGCCTTGCTCATCTGCTCGGCCAACTGTTGATCCAACTGTCCTTGAAAAACTTGTTCGCCACGGCCGCCATTGAAGTAAGGCGTTTTGCCTTGGGTCTTCCGCATGGAGGCCAGCATCTGGCCGTAAAACGTTTGGCCGACGAAGCTGTCAAACGCCTCGCGAACTTGTGGATCGTCTTTCATGGGCGGCTTGACGTTGTGCGTGGGCGCTTGGGCGGCTTGCGCGTCGGTGTAGCGTTTGACGGCGTTGATGGTATTCATGCGACGTACCTCGTATTGCGAGTGCCCAACGTATTCCGAACTTATTCAATAATTAGCGCGCCGTGCAGATTACCGGTTCGCTCGATGCCTTTGATGATTTCGATCTGATCCGCTTGCGGAACTTTGACGGCGTTCAACGCTTCGACCAGTGCTTTGAGTTTGGCCGTGCTGGATTTGTTCGGATCAACCGGGATGAACTTCGAGACCGCCGCCGGGTCGGTGGTGTCGACGACGATGTTGCGATGCGTCACCACCACCGGTCCAATTTCAACGTCCGCGCCCACGACAATACTGCCGGCTTTTTCATTAATCACCACGCGGGCGTCGGTGCGGGGATCCAGAATCGGCAGGCTCAGCACCTGCGATACAAACTCCACCGGGTTTTCCAGATATTGAGCCGGGATCGTCACTTGCACGTTGACCGGATCCAAGGCTTTGGCCAAGTTGCCGTCGCGAGACTGAAAGCTCAATTGGCTGTTGATGAGTTCGGCCAAATCCTGCGCGACTTGAAAGTCGGCGTGATTTTTATCGAGCACCAAAGTGATTTTTCCATCCTTGGAAAACACGTTCAAAAAGTCTTCTTCCAAACGGCAGCCCTTGTTGATCTTGCCGACGGTCGGCAATTTTTCGTTGTCCACGTGCACGGCGCCTTGAGCCAACGCGTAGACGCGCGGGTCTTGCGCTTTGCCGTTGCGAGCCGGCGCCAGCGGACCGACCAGCGGCGTGATGAACAACTGCCCGCCCACCAAGCTCTTGGCGTTACCGATGGAACTGATGGTGCAATCTAACCGATCGCCTTGTCGGGCGCCGGTGGCCGGTACGGTGACCGTAACCATCACCAGCGCGACGTTTTTGGTGTCCTTCAGTTCGAAAAAAGGCTTAGGGCCGAGTTGTTCGCCCATTGTGCCGAATGCGGCTGCCAAACTGCGAATGGTGGGCAGATATTCGCCGCCGTCACCGGTGGCTTTGAGTCCGACAACCAACCCCAAACCGTGCAGAGTGTTTTCTTCCTGACCTTTCACGCGACAAATGTTTTTGACCAGGCTGCGTGCCGACGCGATCGGTCCGTTGCCCAGCATGATGCCGGTCAGCGAGAGCAGTGTGATCAGTTTGCGAAGGTGACGTTTCATGCGACCGGCTCGTGTTGGAATTTGACTCGTGTGCGAAAGTTGCTGTCGACGCGATTTAGAACGGTTTGACTTTATCGTAAAACTTGGTCATCCAGCCGCGGTTGTAACCGTCGCGAACATCGCCCGCTTCACGTTTGCAGAGATCGAGATTGGCAATTTTCTCGCTGAGAATCGGCGAACGGCGATCGGGCGGAATATCGTCCGCGCTGATCGTGCCGGTCAGCGAAAGTTCCCAGTTTTCATCGTTGACTTTCAGAATCTTGTGCCCTTCGATCACCAGCGTATCGTTGGGACGAATTTCCAAAACCATCACCGAGATATTGAAGACAAGGCTGTCCGCCGACTTAACTTCTGCTTCGGCTTTCAATTGGCTATCGAGCGTCACATTGCCCGATGGCGTCACGACCGGGGTCGAGGCTTTGAGCGTCAGGCCGTGCAGCGTGAACCAGCTTTTGACTTCGGCGTCAAAGGTGCCGTTGCGTTTGCGATCCAGCGAACCCTTGCTGGTGACGACCGATTTTTCATCAACTCGGACAGTCAAAATATCGTACTTCTGAATCTTGCGAGGCGGTGGCGGCGGTTCCTGATAACTCCACGAGGTGTCGGAGAGATGCAACGGCGCATTGGCACAAGCCGGAATGTCGCGTTGTAGCAAACTGGACGATTGCGCCCGCACGTTGCTGGCGCTCAACCCGGCGATCAATACCGCCCCACCGCAAACGATGATTCTTTTTCGCATGGCCGGCCTCCTTGCCTTGTTGACTATTCGATACTGCATGACGTGATTTGAACGTTTAGCGAGCCGTGGTTGCGTGAGCGAAAACTTCGGCTTCTTGACGTCCGGACACACGTGCATAAAACACGCTTTTGTCGGTGAGCGATTCGATGCTGACCAGATCGCCGCTGCTGCCATCGTCTCGCGATTTGCCTTGCGTTTTGACGGTCAGTCCGGCCGACCGAGCGTAGACGGTGACCACATCGCCCTTTTTGACCAGGTTGGGCGCGCGAATCGATCCGGTATCAAGTGCTTGCCCGCCGATCAGCGATTTGACCAATTCCTTGCCAACCGCGTCAGCCGCCGAAAACATCGGCTCGGCACCGGCCTGTTGGTTGAGGACGCTCCGCAGTTCCACGTCGTCGGCACGAATGATTGCACCGCGCGCCATGGGGTGCGTGGTCACCAGAATCGCTTCCGGCAAGGTGATATTGGCTTCGATCGGCATGGCCAGCGGGCCGCTGCGCGAATCCATCGTCAATCGGAATGATTGCTGGCCAATCCAAGGTTTCTGGCCGCCAGTGATTTTGATTTCGCGCGCGTCGGACACCAGCTTGACCTGTTCTTCCGGCACGGAAACGGCTACTTGCCACGGTTCTTCATGCCCCGTGGTCGACCGCAAACTGCGTACGATGGCGTCCGACACACGGCGGTTAACTTTTTTTTGCAGCGATTCGCTGATGACCGGTTGACTCGCGGAGGCCGTGCGAACATCAAAGGTTTCCGGCTTGGCATTCACGACGGTCAAGACCGCGCCGCTGAACTTGTGCGATGCCATGTTCACGCCGCGCGAAGTCAACAAGTCTTGCACTTCACGAGCACGCACGAAACGCTTGGTATTTGCTGGCGGCGACGGAAACAGTTCGATCTTGCCGAGTTGCTGACACTGCTGCGAATCGGCGCCGGTGACTTCGGCCAGGTCGCTGAGTCGCACGACGGCCGCGGTGACTTTGCAGTCGGCTCGCAATTTGAATTCGGCCGCACCGGCGTGGCAGGTTCCGGCCGCGACAATCGCCGCAATGGCAAACAGTTGGGCGGCGTTCAGCGTGCGGACGGTCAGTTGGTTGCGAGCGTTGTTCATGACGATTTATGCGAAGTGTGCGATCAGTTAAGCGGGAGCAAGGATTACGAATGAGTTGGATTAACCGCGCCGCAGGTTGCCAATCTGTTGCAAGATTTGGTCGCCTGCCTGGACGGCTTGCGAATTCAGTTCGAACGCACGTTGCGTGGAGATCAGGTCGATCAGTTCTTGCACCGGTTCGACGTTGGACGCTTCCAGTTCGCTTTGGTGCAGCAAGCCTTGACCGGTGGATGAACCGGGATTGCCGAGCACGGCCGCGCCCGAGGCGCCTGTGACCGAATACAGATTTTCGCCGTTCTTCAGCAGGCCTTCCGGGTTGACGAACATGGCCAGTTGAATCTGTCCGGCAACCGTCAATCCGGTTTGGCCCGGTTTGCGATAGGAGACTTGTCCTTGTGGCGTGATCGAGACGGCGGTGGCGTCTGGCGGAATGGTGATTTCCGGATCGAGTGGGCGACCGGTCGAAGCGGAGCCCATCACCAACTTGCCGTCGGCGTTGCGCGAAAAATTGCCGGCCCGCGTGTACATGATTTCGCCCGACGAATCTTTGACCGGAAAGAAGCCGGGGCCTTCGATGGCCACGTCCAAATCTCGCGATGTCTGCTGGAACGCACCTTGCCTGAAATCGGTTTGCGTGCTGGAAACCCGCGAGCCCAAGCCGATTTCAACGCCCACCGCGGTGGCATTGTTGTTGGCGTCGAGCGCGCCGGGCAGAACTTCGTGACGGTAAAACAAATCTTCGAAGTTGGCCCGATCCTTTTTGAACGCGCCCGTATTGACGTTGGCCAGATTATTGGCGATGACGTCCAGCTTGGTCTGCAGCGACTCCATGCCTGTCGCGGCGGTGTACAGCGTTTGAATACTCATGGCGACGTCCTGTCTAATTAGTCTGCGTGAATTACGACTTCAAGACGCGGTTGACCAGCGTATTGAGCATTTGATCGTGATTGCGAATCATATTGGCATTGGCCTCGAAAGCCCGCGAGGCCTCCATCAGTTCCATCATTTCGCTGGTCGGTTTGACGGCCGACATTTCCAAAAAGCCGCCGCGCACTTGCCGTTCTTCGGCCGGCACGGGCTGCGTGGGCGCCAGCGGGCGAAACATGTTTTCGCCCGACTTGGCCAGATCGCCTAGCGACGCTGGCTTAACGATTTGCAGCATGGTTTTGACGCCGGCTTGTTCGATGCCACCGTCTGGCGTCACGCGAAACGCGCCGGCAGCCGGATCAATGGTGACTGGCGAACCGCCATCGCTCAGTACTGCGTCGCCACCTTGCGTGATCAGTTGGCCGGCCGCATTGAACATGAAGTTCCCGGCGCGGGTGAGTTGATCTTGATCGCCCTTGCGGACCACGAAGAATCCGTCGCCACTGATGGCCATGTCGGTATCGGTGCCGGTGCGACGCATTGGCCCGGGGGAGAAGTCAGTCTGGGTTTGTTTGACGACCACGCCGCCGCCGATGTCGTTGATGGTCTTGGAACCGGGGTAGTCGAGACCGCGCTCGGTTTCTTCGGAATAACGAGCTTGCACGACCGCCAGGTCGCGTTTGAAGCCCGGCGTCTCAATGTTGGCCAGGTTGTTGGCCAGCACTTCCATTCGCTTGCTTTGAGCGAAGGCGCCTTCCGCGGAAATGTATAAGCCGTACGGCATGACGATCAACTAGGCGACGAATGTCTGAGAAAGGAGATGTGTGGCGGTTGTCTTTAGCAGACGCGATGCCAACCGCGGCAAGTCGGCCGCCACGGGTCGAAGCTAGCACTGGCAACTGACTTTGCGGTTTGTGTTTACGACGTGCAAAAACTTTTCCGCCGCACAACAAATGCGTTTGCTTCGCTCGAAAACGATCGGCAGCAATTGCCGATGCACGGCGAATTCGGCCGAAGTCACGCGTCGCAGAACGCGGATGCAGGTTTTAAACCTGCACAGGGCGGAACGACCTCAGTCAGGGCGCGATCACGCCGATTTTTCGAAAGATGTACGGCAAATTGACAATTTTCTGCGGCGCTGCGAAGATCGGACTTGAGGGGGCTGACCGCGTCAAACGGGGCGATGCCACCGGCCCGTCGGGTGAGATAACTTGTCGCACAACTTTGGCCTGGAAAGGGTGAACGCGGATATGAACGAGCCAGACAGCGTGCATCAAGTGAAAGGGCTGCCCTATCTTTCGTACGCCGCGGGCGCGGCCCTGGGAATGTGGGGTTGGTTTTCGCTGGAACACTTCACGAATTATCGGATCTCGCACGGAGGCGAGGCGAAGGCGGAGCCGATCCACATTGCATTTCCGCTGATCGCATCCGTGCTCGCTCCCATCATCGCGCTGGTCATGTGGAGGCGCGCCATCGGTATCGCCAAGCATGGCGTGCCTGTCACCGCCACCGTGCGATCCATTAGTAGCGTGGTGAAACAAATGAGAAACGTTTCCTTCGAATACGAATTCCAAGGTGTCAAATACTCCAAGAGGAAGAGCATTGATTGTACTTGCTCGGACGAGCTGACACTCGGCGGGGAAATGGAAATCATTGTGGATCAGCGAAATCCCAAACGTATTTTGCTCAAGAATTAAAATGCTCAAGCGGCGCTGCCGCCGGACGGAAAAGTTCACCGAGGCCACGAGTGGCGTTCCGCGTTTGCTCGCAGTGCGGCGATTTTTTGACGTCATCGCAAGCATCTGCTGCTGAAACCGCCGCAACGCTTTTCTTTCGCCGCGGTAGGCATTAATCTATACGGCAGCGACTTTCTATTTCGAAAATGAAAAAGTGCCGGTTAATTTCAAAAAAGGAAATCAGATGCGTTTGTTTCACACCGCGAACTGGATTTTGCGAAGCCTGCCGATTGTCACTGTCCTGGTTTGTTGCTCGCTGGCGATTGCCGCGGACAGTCCCGATGCCAAGCCCACCGCCGATGCCAAGGACGACGGTTTTGTCAGCCTGTTCGATGGCAAATCTCTGACCGGCTGGGTTGGACTGAAGAAAGAGCATTACACGGTTAGCGACGGCCTGCTGATCTGCAACACCGGCCATCACGATAACCTTTATACCGAAAAGGAATACTCCGACTTCGATTTCCGTTTTGATTTCAAACTCTCGGCCGGTGCCAACAACGGCATTGGCATTCGCGCGCCGCGAGAAGGCGACGCCGCCTACGTAGGCATGGAACTGCAACTGCTGGACGATACCGCCGACATGTACAAGGGCATTAAAGATTATCAGCACTGCTCGTCGGTTTACGGAGTCGTGCCGGCCAAGACTGGGCACCTCAAAACGCTGGGCGAGTGGAACAGCGAGGAAGTGATCGCCAAGGGCCGGCACATCACCATTACGCTGAACGGCGCGACCGTAGTTGACGCGGATTTGGACGAAGCCAGCAAGAATGGCACCGTCGATCATCACGAACATCCGGGGCTGAAGCGAGAATCGGGCCACGTCGGATTCCTGGGGCATGACTCCAGAGTCGAGTTCCGCAATATCTCGATCAAAGACCTGACGGAACCCAAGAAAAAATAGTTGCCGCGACGCAATCGGCATCATTAAAGTCAATTCCGCGCAAGCCGTGTAGCAGCCAAAGAAATCCGTTTCTCATGCTGCTGCGCGGCTTCCGCGTTTCGATCGCAGGGCGAGTTCCGGCGCGGAGTCGGCAGGCAATTCACTCTTCCGAAATCGGGATCAGCCGATTGTCGGCTGCGGAATGGAGTCTTGCCGCCAGGCCACTTCCACCGCAATGTCGAACACCTTCTCGAACAATTTCGTGCGGCGTCGCGCGCCCCACAGGTCGACTTCGGGATCGCGATCGGAGATCACTTCGAGGTCGATGCGTTTGTGGCCAACGCGCACCTGCACGTCGCGAACTTGCTGCGTGTGGCTGCGGTCCAGGCCGCCAGCCAACCGCAAAATGGCCGACAGTTGCTTGACGCGCAGTTGATCTTCGCCGGAAAGTTGCCGGAAATTCGCATGCGTTTTCTTGGGCTTCGAACCACGATGGTAACGGGCAATGTTGGCAATCAGTTCCAGATCGTGCGGCTGAAAGCCCGCGATGTGACTGTTGAGAATCAGATGGTAACTGTGCTTGTGGTGCTGGTCGTAATTGATCAGGTAGCCAACATCCTGCAGTCGGGCCGCGGCTTCGAGCAGCGGCTTGAGTTCGATATCCATGCCGTAAGTTTCGGCCAACTGCGCGTAAATTCGCCCCGCCAGCCGCGCCACTTGCCGACCATGTGGTAAGTCGCCGCCACAGGTTTGGGCAAACCGATCGACCGATTGATCGCGGTCGGGACCGGCGATGTCGCCTTCGCCTAGGAGTTCGTCAATCATCGTCAACAGCAGGCCGTCGCGCACGCCGCGATTGTGAACTTGCAGCACGTTGAGGTTTAGACGGCGCATCAGGCCGTCGATCACGGCCAGTCCCGCGACGATGATATCCGCTCGATCCGGACTCAGGCCGGGAACAGCGCGGCGAAGCTTGATCGGCATTTTTCGCAGGCGATCGAGCAAATGACTGACTTCGGCATGCGTCACCTGATAGCCGCGAACCGGCAAGCCGCTTTGCCCTTTGGCGGCCATGATCATTTCGGCCAGGCTGGTAAATGTTCCGCCGGAGCCGATGAGTAGGTGCGGAATGAAGAACGGCTTTTTGGTATGTTTTCGCAGGCCGTTCTCGACGCCTTCGACGAGTTTTTCGAAATCGTCGCCGGCCATTTCCGGGCCGTTGCCGTAGATTTCCGTCAATCGGACTGCGCCCAGCGGCGTGGTCGAAATGGCTTGAATGGCATTGCCCGAAGAATAGATTAATTCGGTACTGCCGCCACCAATATCGGCCACGGCGACATTTTTGTTGGTCAAATCGAACGCCCGCTGCACGCTGTAAAACGCCAAGCGTCCTTCCAGATCGGCCGAAATCACCTCCATGTCGATACCGATTTCCGACTTGGCCTGCGCGACCAACTCAGCACCGTTCTCGGCTTCGCGAACGGCACAGGTGGCGATTGTCCGCAGACGACTGACCTGAAAGCCATCGGCAATTTGCTTAAAACGTTTGAGCGCGGAGAGCGTTGCCGCCACGGCTTCCGGCGCCAGGCGGCCGGTCGAATGCAGCGCGCCACCCAGCCGCGTGGATTCGCGTTCTTCGTCCAGAATGCGATACGTGCCGCCACGCATCGGTTCAGCCACGATCAACCGCATACTGTTGCTCCCGATGTCGATGGCCGCCAACCGGGGCAGAATCTCGGGCGAAATGACAAATTGCTGATCTTCCATCGAATCCGAATCGCCGAGCCAACGTGATCGTGAGCAAAACCGACATACGTCACTGAGAAGATACCATACCAAGAAAAGTCAGGCAGTTCGACCGGCGAAATCCGCGTTTGCCGTCAATTCGTGAGATCGCCGACGCCCGGCCACAGAGGACGTTTTCGCAACTTACGGCCATGGATCTTGGTTAACAGCCGCTTGCCGATTTCGATCAAGCGCCAATAATCCTGGTGTTGCTCGTTCGATCCGAACTCGTTTCACATCTGATCCTCATGGCGGCTTATCGCGGACGAATTGCGCCCACTCCCAGCGGGCATTTGCATCTGGGGCATGGCCGCACGTTTTGGATTGCACAGCAGCGCGCCGCGCAACGTGGCAGTCAACTTCTGTTGCGCAACGAAGATCTCGATCTTGAGCATTGCAAGCCGCAATTCGCCGCGGATATGCTGACCGATCTGCGCTGGTTGGGCTTGCGCTGGGATGAGGGACCGGATGTCGGCGGCCCGTTTGCGCCCTACGTGCAGAGTCAACGCTTGAGCCACTATCACGACGTTTGGCGGCAACTCGTCGCGCGGCAGGTCATCTACCTCTGCCGTCATTCGCGGCGCGATGTTCAGCAGGCACTGCGCGCGCCGCATGACGAGCAGCAAGAAATGATTTTCCCGCCAAAACTGCGGCCGCGCGATTTCGATCGCAATTGTTCTTCGCCTGGCGAAACCAATTGGCGTTTCCGCGTGCCCGATGGTCGGGCAATCTCGTTTGTCGACCAGCGCATGGGGCCAGTGAGTCGCACGGCGGGCCTCGACTTCGGCGACTTCCTGGTGTGGCGCAAAGATGGTTTTCCGTCATACGAATTGGCCGTGGTGGCCGATGACTGCGCCATGCGAATCAGCGAAGTCGTTCGCGGCGAGGATTTGTTGACATCCACTGCCCGACAGTTGTTGTTGTACGCTGCGCTCCATGAGTCGCCGCCACAATTCTTTCACTGCCCGCTGTTGCTCGACGAGCAGGGCCGCCGCATGGCAAAACGCAGTCAGTCAAAGTCGATCCGTCAACTGCGGGCGGAGGGTCACAATCCGGCCGAACTCGTCCGCCCGTGGGCAGCACTGATGTGAATTGCGTCGGACCCGTCGCCGCAAAAATGCATCAAAGCCTTGATTAACCCGATGTTTGCTGCGACCATAAGGGCCGCAACGTCCTGCCAATGTTCTTTTCCCACCTGGAGTTCGAAGATGCCTGTTCGCACCGCGCTTGCCCTCGTGTTCACCTGCCTGATGCTGCCATCTTTCGCTCGTGCCGAAGACGTTGCCGCGACACCGCTCAAGCAGGGCGATGTCGTGCTGTTTCTTGGCGACTCGATCACCGCCGAAGGCGCGCATTCAAAGGGCTTCATTCCCTTGATTCAAAAGAATTTTGACGAAGACCATAAAGATCTGAAACTCAAAACCATCGGCGCGGGAGTCAGTGGAAACAAAGTTCCGAATTTGCAAGCGCGGGTGGAAAAAGACGTGGTCGCCAAAAAGCCGACGATCGTCTTCATTTACATCGGCATCAACGATGTCTGGCACGGCGAAAAAGATCCCGCCAAAGGCACATCCAAAGACAAGTTCGAGTCCGGATTGAACGAAGTCATCGACAAGATTACCGCCGGCGGAGCGCGGGTGATTCTTTGCACGCCCACGGTGATTGGCGAAAAGAAAGACGGCGGAAACGCTCTCGACAAGCAGTTGGACGAGTATGCGGACATCAGCCGTGGCATTGCCGCCAAGCGCAAACTGCAACTCTGCGATCTGCGCAAGGCGTTTGCCGACTATCTCAAAACACACAACGAAAAGAATGAAGAAAAAGGTGTGTTGACGCGCGATCGCGTCCACTTGACCGAGGCCGGCAATAAGCTGATTGCCGAGACCATGCTCAAGACGCTATCGCCGTAGTTGCATTTGTTTCGCGAACGCAGCGGTTCGATGGCCCCAGTCGGAGTGCGATTCGCGTTTGCGAAATCTCGGGAGAGACTGAATGAGTGATCGCTTGGGTGTGGGCAATTGGCGGCAGCGCGTGCGATTCACGTCGGCGCGTCTGCCGAAGCGATCGCCAACGTGCGCGAAATTCCTGCTGCATTGCTTGGCGTGGTTGGCCGTGATGTTTCAATCCGCGCATGCCCAAGAGATTGTCGAAATCGAAGCGCTATCGGGCACGCCGCTGGGCGTCGGTCGGCTAACAGTCAAGTTGCCGGCCAGCGCAGTGTTGCCGGTCGCTGGCGATACGGGATTCACGCTTGGCGAGCGGGAGCAGCGGGTCGTGTATCCGGCGCTGGACACTCGGCCAGTGCGTACGGCGCTGCGCGACCTATTGAAGCGACCGCAGCAAGCGACGATTTACTTTCTGTTCACCGGCGATGGGCCGCTGACAATCGATCTTTACGCGCCCAAGCTGGTCTCGTCGCGCGCTCAACCGCGGCAGGACCGCGCGGCCTACGCTCGATTGCTGGCGAGTTGGTGGGCCGAATACAGCAAAAACGTCCAGCGAGATGCAAAGATCGATCAGTATTCGCCGCTGCTGGACAACTACTTGACCATGATGTTGGCCGCGCGACTCAGGCTGACGATTCCGCCCAAGCCGGCAAATCCGCTGTCGCTGCTGCTGCTCGGTCAGAAGTCGGCCGATCAAGCTGTCGATAAATTACTCGGCGCGGAATCGCTGCGGATGGCGCTGTTGAAGGACACGATGTCGAATGGCCGCAGTCTCGCCGTGGCCGATCAACCTTTGCCGGTGTCCGTGGCGGCGCAACCAGCCGAGTATCCGGAACCCGCAGCCGATGTGCAAATCGAAGCCATGGCCGAACACGTACCGGCCGAGTGCTTTTACTTGCGTTGCGGCAGCTTTGGCAATTACCAGTGGTTTCGGCATACGCTCGATGATTGGGGTGGCGATCTACGAAATCTCATCGCGCAGCGCGGTATGGACTTTCGCATCAATGCCAAGACCGAACGGCAAATTGGCATGCACGAGAGCGCCGTGGCAGGCCTGCTGGCGCCCACGTTGATCTCAGATGTGGCCATGATCGGGCAAGATCCGTTCTTTCGCGAAGGTCCGGCGATGGGAATGATCTTTCAGGCCCGCAACAACTTTTTGCTCAGCCGCGATTTCAACGGTCAGCGCGCCGCCACCGTTGCTGCCGAAAAAAACTGCACCGATCAAACATTGGAAATTGCTGGGCATCAGGTCTCGCTGATTTCCACGCCCGACAACGCCGTACGCTGTTTTTACGCCGTGGATGGCGACTTTCATTTGCTAACCACTTCGCGCACGCTGGTCCGGCGGTTTTACGAAGCGGGCGCCGGCAAAAACAGTCTGGCCAAGTCCCGCGGTTTTCGGAATGCGCGCACCAGGTTGCCGCTGACGCGTGACGATAGCGTGCTGATTTATCTGTCGGAAGAGTTCTTTTCCAACTTAATGAGCCCACAATATCACATTGAATTAACGCGTCGACTGCAAGCCGGCGCCGATGCCGACCTATTGCGATTGGCGCGATTGGCGGCCGTGGCCGAGCATCACCCTGCCGAAAGCGTACAGCAGTTGATCGCTGCTGGATTCTTGCCATTGGGATTCGATCATCGCGCCGATGGCGGGCAGGTTACCGTCAACGGAGGCATTGCGACCGACTCATTGCGCGGCGCCACCGGCACATTTCTTCCGGTGCCCGACATGCGACTGGATCGCGTGACGCGTGACGAAATCAAAAATTACGAACAGTTCGCAACATTGTTCCAGGAACAATGGGGACAAATGGACCCGGTTGCGATTGGCATCCAGCGGCGAACGGTCGATCGACATCCCGGGCTGCAGCACGTGACAATCGACGCCCAACTGCTGCCGTTTGCCAAGCGACATCTTGGCATGCTGGAAAAATCGCTCGGCCCCACTTCCAATCGGCGTGTCTCCAGGACGCCGGGTGATGTGGCTTCGCTGGAATTCGTCGCCAGTGGCAGCCTGCTGGGGGGCGGCCAGGTGACGCAAATTTTTGCGGGTATGCGTGATTCGAATCCACCGCTGGAACTGGTTGGCAGTAAGTTGCTGCCGCTCAAGCTGCCCAGCATGGTCGACGGCTACGTTGGTGCCTGGCCGCACGCGGGGCCGCTGAGTTATTTCGGCTACCGGGCGGACACGCAACTGGACGCCGATGGATTTGGCTCGCCACGCGCCAATCTATTTCAACGAAGTTGGAACGACTTTCATGTGGTCTCAAATCATTCCGAGACATTGAAAACCGTCACGCGCGAATTGCATGTGGAAGATTCAGCCCGACCCGCGCAGGCTTGGCTGCACATTAACGACATCACCGACCAAAAGTTTTCTGAGTTCGCCAATGCTTATGCGTACACGCAAGCCCGCAAAGTGTCGGCCGGAAATCTGGAGTTCCTGCGCCAACTGCAAACGCAATTGCATGTTCCGGCGGCCGAAGCAAAAGATGTCGCCGAGTTGTTGTTGGGCGGTCGAATGGTTTGCACAGTTGGCGGGCAGTATCAATTGCAAGAGCGGCAGGGAGAACCGTCCGCTTGGACTTCAACCGCGTTCGCGGGACCGCGCAATCGACTTGGGATGAAATCGCCGGATGGCTATCGCTCGCCGGCGCTGCAGTGGTTTCGCGGTTTGGATCTCGATTTTGGTGCCGCCGATCAAGCACTGATTTCGCACATCGAGTTGGAAATGCAGCAGCCACTAATCATTCCGTCCGCCAAGGCGTTGCCACCCGCGGCCGTACCGGTTTCCGCCCAACCGACTCGGCCTTAGTTGCGCATATTGCGAGGTGCGCGACGCATCAGACCGGTACTCCCGCCGCCCAATCGATGTCGGTGCGGGTGTGTAATCGCGCGGCCACCTTGGCGTAGTCGTCGCAACCTTGCGTCAACTCGGCCAGCAGGTGTGGCAGCGAGATTTGTTCAAGTTCCGCGCAGAGCATGATTTCGCTGCCACAACCGGTCACGGTGTTCAACGTGTTGCCGTAGACGCGTTGTAAACCCTTGGTGAGTCGTTGCTGGGGATCAGCTTCGGGCAGTGCCAACATCACGCGTCGCGCGCCACCGCATTCGGCCAAGCCCGGCATGGCGTCGGCGAGCCAGGCGGCAGTCGACCACGGCTGCCCCTCGGTGCGAACGCTGAATTGCGAGATGGCCGAAACGCCCAGGCTTCTGAGCGGGAATGGCGTGTTCAGCCGTTGCTCCGCAGCACGCGCCTGGCGGAAGTAATTTGCCGCCGGCGTAAGCAGATTCAGTGTGAGATAGTCGGCCACGGCACCAACACGATCCGTGAACGGTTGCGGACCGACTTCCTCGTCGAGATGTACGAGATAGGTTTGGTCAAGCGGCGGCGTCGGATCGAGCATCCCAGGAATGCGATTGCTGGCGTCGCCAGGGTAAATCACTTCCGGTTGATGAAAATAGTCCAATTCACGCAAACAAGCGTAAGAATTGGCAGTCGATAAATCACGTTGCTGCGGTCGCCCGTTGGCGGCGTGCAGCAGGATACCGCAGAGTTGATAATCTTTTTGCCCGAGTTCGGCCATCGCGGCGCGAATTGCGTACGCCAAATCCACGACGGCGCCGCTGCCCGCGCCTCCGGAGATCGAAGCCAACAGATAGACTTGCGGTCGGGTGTTCTGAAATTGGGTTTGCGCCGTTTGCGCGGTGGTTTGGATCGCGTCGGCCGCCGCAATGTCTCGCAACGCCGATTTTAGCCGCACAATGACGCTGGAGTAATGATCGACGATTGCCAATCGTCCCAGCGGTCGAATCGATTCTGTCTGCAGCGAGCGCGGTACGTTGTACAACCAGCGCCGGCTCATGGACGCGAGTAATTGCGACGCGTTTTCGCGGTAATCGCGGGGAGTGCGGAGCGGCAATGCGAGCTGATCGCGGTCCGCCCCAGGTTCGGCGTATTTGACCGCGGACTCGCCGGTCTGAAAGGCCGTATCGAGCGAAAGAAATCGTACGCTCGGCAGTGCTTGCAAATCTCCGTGACGAGCCTGCAACCGCCGCCGCGTTTGACGCAAGACTTCGCAAGCCAGGCCGCCGATGCCCACGACCAACGTGGGGCGCAACCAGTTTCCGTCGACGCCGTCAGCAATTGCGGGCAAATTATGAATCGTCAAGGTTGGCAAGCGACTGGTTGTCGCGGCGCCGGCCTGCATTTCGCCAATGACCTGCGTTTTTTCCACGGCATCGTTCGGTTGCCGCCGATTGACGCTTTGAACGGCGGTGCGCGTGCCGCTTTTATCGCAATCGCGCAATGCCTGAATGAACTCGCGACAACTGGCATAGCGGCGTGTGGGCTGCTTGGAGAGCGCGCGCGCCACGATGGGCCGATCCGCCATCGCCAGCGCGCTTAAGGCTGGCGCACTGTGCATATGCTGCGCCGCCAATTGCGCCGCGGTGCGGCCCATAAACGGACGATCGCCCGTCAACATCTCTTGGTAGACAATCGCCAGACTGTACTGATCGCTATGCTGGTTCGGTCGGCCGTCAAACAATTCCGGTGGCGAATAGGTGGGCGTCAAACCAGTCAGCATGGATGCACAGGCTTGATCTAAATCTTTGATCAGCCCAAAATCGGCGACTTTTGCGTGGCTGCCGAGCACCAGCAGATTCTCAGGTTTGACGTCCAAGTGTTGGAGGTTGTGTTTTTCATGCAAAAAGTCCAAGCCTTCCGCGGTGTCTGCCAGATAATTCAGTAGCTCCTCGCGAGGAATTCCGGCCAGACCTTGCTCGCGATAATGCGTAAAGCGGTCTTTGATGGAACCATCGGCCAATTCGGTGACGATCACCAATTGGCCGTTGACGATTTCAATTCTTTCTAGCGACAGCAAGAACGGATGGTTGACGCCCTTGACCCGCTGGAGCGCCGCCATCTCGCGAGTGGCGCGCAATTCTTCGACCGCGCCGTAAACGAATTTCACGGCTTTATTCAATCCGCCCGGCGCGGTGGCCTGCCAGACTTCGCCGAATCCGCCCGCGCCAATGCGCTGCTGCAGCACGTAGCCCAGCACTGTGTCGCAGGGGTTGATGGCCGGCTTTGGAATTGATGTGGCTTCCATGTCAGTGATCCTACTCGTGCATTCCCAAGCCAGACGTGAAAAAGCTGCGTGCGATGCGATCAAACAATTCGGGCCGCATCTCCATGCCCTGGCTGTGGAACGTGCAGTAATTGCGGAGTTGCTTGAGCAGATCTCGCGGGTGGCAGCGGCGCAAGGCGCGTTTGTGGGGCATGTAGTATTTTTTCAGCAGGTGGTCGACGGCGTCTGCTCTGTATTCGCAGCCAAACTCGTTGGCATACAGTTCGAACAAGTGATAAAACTCGTCCTGCTTGGGATCGGAGATTTCGATTTTGTAAGGGATGCGCCGCATGAAAGCTTCGTCCACCAGGTCGCGCGGTTCGAGATTGGTGGAGAAGATAATCAGTTGCTCGAAGGGCACTTGAATTTTCTTGCCGGTGGGTAGCGTCAAAAAGTCGTGACGCGATTCCAAGGGAATAATCCAGCGGTTCAGCAGTTCGGCGGGCGCAATCCGCTGGCGACCGAAGTCGTCGATCAGCAGGCAACCGCAATTGCTCTTCATTTGCAGCGGAGCTTCGCAGACGTTGCTACGCGGATCATGGCGAATTTCGAGATTGTCGAGCGTTAACTCACCGCCCACAACCACCGTCGGCCGGCGGATTTTGACCCAACGACGATCGTAGTCGCGAGACTTCAGAACGTTGCCTAATTTTCCTTTGACCGGATGATGGTACGCGGCATCGAACACTTTGACCAATTGCGCGTCTTCGATGATGGCGTGTGGAACCCAAATGGCCTGGCCGAAGCACATGGTGATTCGCTTGGCGAGCGTCGATTTGCCGTTGCCCGGCGCTCCATGCAAAAACATGCCGGCTGCCGAGTTGACGGCCGGTCCAAGGATTTCGAACGTTTCCGCCGGCACGGAAATATCGCGTAGCGCGGACTCCAAGCGGTCTCTACGTACGGGCTCCGCGCTGATGGCTTGCGCTTCGACGGAGATGATGTAATCCATCAGCGGCACGGGCGCAGGGCCGCAATAGGAGTTGGCCTGCTGATAAGCTTGGGCATGATTTCGCCCGAGTTCCGTCAGGGTGTAGTAAAAGTCATTGAAGGCCGCCGATCCGGCATGCACGACGATTTGTCGAGTGCGGAGCGTGCCGAGCATGCGATCGATCACCGCAAATGGCAGGCACAAAAACTCGGTAACGCGACGACCGGTGGAAGTGCCCGACATCAGCAGGAACTTGCAAACCAGGCTCTCGACGCAGGTTTCGGTCAGGCCGGTTTCTTCCAGCGTGTGCGGCTCCGTGGGCGTAAATGTGTCGTCGGACATCAACGCGCCGAGCAAATCCGCGTCGATTTCTTGCGTCTGCGTGACCGCCATGAGCGAACCCGTATGATAAATCTGAAGTGGCGCTGCGTCCCGACGCCGGCGGCGGGAAGCGGTGGAGAACCAGGCAAATCTAGGTTGTATTTCGAATTAGGAAAGTCAAAATGGCCGCGCGGCGATAGATCGCCGTCAACTGGACTAATCCCACGGATGATCGCAATCGACACAAGTGGTTTAAACGGCCAGTGATATCAGCGAAATGACTTCATTGGTTGTGGACTCGGGGCCGCTCGAGGAGGCGGCGAAAAAGGATTTTGTCGCGAAGCCAGCTTGCCGGTAAACCGCAACGTAGAGTTTCAGGCGTGAATTGGTAGGTTCATTGCCGAGTCGACTAGCCGTGCTGCTTTATGTTATCGCCACCCATCAACGCCGTTTCCGAAGAAGGCACCCTCACGGCGTCGCGGTTGGGACGTGCTCGGCCCGATACGCAACGCGTGTTGTGGTTTTTATCAGGGCAAATTGCTGAAGCTGACACGGTTCGCAACGTGCCGGTTCACTCCAGCCCCTTTGCCGTCGGCCGACGCCAGGATCAACATCTCTGTTTGCCGGTCGCGACCGTATCCGGTCGACACGCAAAAATCGAAGAAATGAACGAACGCCTGGTGCTGACGGATCTGAAGAGCACAAACGGAACATTTGTGAATGGCCGGCGGATCGACGCGGCCGTGGAATTGCAGGAAAACGACCTGGTGCAATTTGCCGATCAGGCATTTCGCATCCGGCAGCAATCGTCGCACTTCGACGCCCGCACGCAATGCGAACAACTGTGCGACCGCGCGTTGTCGCTGGTGCAGTTCGATAAGCTGATGAGCGATCGCGCGGTGACACCGCACTACCAGCCAATCATCGACATGCGCGATTCACGCGTCGTTGGCTACGAAGTGCTCGCTCGCAGCCAGATTTATGGCCTGGAAATGCCCTACGCCATGTTTCAGGCTGCCGCGCAATTGAACCTGGCAGTTGAACTCAGCCGTATGTTCCGCTGGGAAGGCGTCCGCTGTGTGGCTTCGCAAACGCAACCACCGCTGCTGTTTTTGAACACGCATCCCAACGAATTATCCGAACCGGGTTTGGTCGAATCGCTGGAAGCCATTCGTCAAGTGAGTCCTAAGCAACCGCTGGTCTTGGAAGTCCACGAGGCGGCAATCACCAACGCCAGGTCAATGCGTGAACTTCGTGGGCATCTCAAACGCCTGGATATTCTGTTGGCCTACGATGACTTCGGCGCCGGGCAAAATCGATTGCTCGAACTGACCGAAGTGCCGCCGGATTATCTCAAATTCGACATGGCGCTGATTCGCGACATTGATCAAAGCACCCAGCGACAGCAAATCCTTCGCGCGTTGATTACGATCGCTCAAGATCTGAACATCGTCAGTTTGGCCGAAGGCATCGAAACCGTTGCCGAAGGACAAGCCTGTGTGGACTTGGGCTTTACGCTCGCTCAAGGCTTCTTGTACGGCAAGCCGTTGCCACCCCAAGCGTAGTGCATTGGCGGGCATTTGCGGTTCTTGTCAGTTTCACCGGCGCTGGCCGCGTCGGCAGCAAATGGGACGGGCGAATCGAACCGATCGCGTCAGCATGTAGTGGCCATTGCGACTGCGCCCGAGCGCAATTCGCGCGATTGACGGTTGTTCGATGCTACATCCTACGGCAGCTTTGGATTAGAATGGATGTCGCACGACGGAAGGCTAAGCCATGCGCTCGCGTGGCAGGCGGATCCAATCTCTGTGAGCCGGCAAATGGTGGACACTTCGGCCGAACATCGCGTTGTCACCGACACTCACGCCGTTTGGCCACGCTATCTGACTGCGGTGGCCGCACTGATCGCCGGTCTGACGGTGACGATCATGATTTGGCGAGACTATGTCGGTCTCCGAAATCGGGTTCAATTCGAAAATGTCGCGTCGCAGGTTCACTCCGAATTGAGCAACCGACTGCGTCGCAAAGAAAACGTGCTTTACGCCGGGCGAGGTTTATTTGCCGCGAGTGAGTCGGTCGAACGGCACGAGTGGCGAAAGTTCGTTGACGGCCTGGAACTCCCGACCAAAGGAAACGTGCCGGCGCTGATTGGCATGGCGTATGTTGCACGCGTGCCGACCCAGTCGATCGATGACTTTCTGAAAGCCACGCGCGACGACCAGTCGGCTTGGTACGAACTTCTGAAACTGCCAACCGAGCAGCAGCGGGAAATTACGCCGGTTAAATTTCTTGACCCGCTACCGGACGACCGCAGCCAGTTGCCAGGCATCCTCCGGAAGTTCGCGCCCGGGACCGATCTATCGACCAACGCGGCATGGCAACGGACGCTGGATCGCGCCAGCGATTCGAATCGCTTGACTGTCAGTCCCGTGTTTGCCTTGGACGCTAACGAGACCGGGGTTTTGCTCGTGCTCCCGGTCTTCGCCAACCAAACGGCGTCGTCCGAGCACGTTGCGGACGATGTGCAGGGCTGGATTGTGGGAGTTGTTCAAGTCAGCACCCTCTTGCGCGATTTGGCAGGCGACTTTGGCGGCACGGTTTGGATGCAACTTTACGACGGCGACGCGGCATCCTCCGAAAATGTGCTCTATGCCGACAAAACAATGCCAACCGGCTTTGATTTACCGGTTCGCGAAGAACACATCTTGGTCGGCGACCGGCCGTGCCTGATGCGTCTGTATCCGAAAGACGTGCTGCCCGGAAGTTTGGACGAACAGCGAACCAACGGCCTGATTTTGGGCAGCGGCGTGATTGTCAGTTTGCTGATGTTTGGGCTGCTGATGACTTCGGCCAATAAGCGCGCGTCGGCTGCGGCGTTGGCGGCTCAGATGTCGCGTTCGTTTCGCGAGAGCGAACAGAAACTACAGGCCGTGCTCGACAA
Source organism: Pirellulales bacterium (assembly GCA_038205115.1). GTDB lineage: Bacteria > Planctomycetota > Planctomycetia > Pirellulales > JBBRCE01 > JBBRCE01. Next base: position 61,549 of record JBBRCE010000005.1, on the reverse strand, counting down.
CACCACCGCACTGGTGTACGTCAAAGATCTTGAGGGTCGATATACGTTGGTCAATCATCGCTTCGAAGAGCTGTTTAAACTTGCCAAAGCGGATGTCATTGGCCACACGGACCAGGAGTTGTTTACGCCGCGTCTGGCCGAACGACTCAGCGCCGCGCACGATTCCGTGTGTCGCTCGCCGCGTTCGCAGGAGATTGAAGAATCGCTGCCGGTGGCCGACACGGCGCAGACTTTCCTTTCGAATCGCTTCAAATTGTTTGACGATCGCGGCCGGCCGTATGCCATCTGCAGTGTCCTAACCGATATCAGCCAGATCAAACAGGCGGAACTCGCGCTCCGCGACAGCGAAGCCCGTTTCTACTCGTTGGTGGAAAGCCTGCCACTGGTGACGTGGAGCAAAGATCTGGACGGACGATTTACGTTTGTGAATAAAGGGTTTTTGAAATCGCACAAGCGATCGATGGATCAAGTAATTGGCAAAACCGACTACGACTACTCGCCGCGCGAGCAAGCCGACAAATACTGCCGCGACGATCGTCGTGTGGTCGAAACCAAGCAAGTGTTCGAAGACGTTGAAGAGTTCATCAACCCGGATGGCCGGATCAACTACATCCAGGTGCTCAAGGCACCAGTGTATAATTCCAACGGGCTCGTGGTTGGCACGCAGGGGATGTCTTGGGATGTTACCCCGCGGCGCCGCGCGGAGGTCGCGCTTCGCGAGGCAAAAGAAGCCGCCGAAGCCGCCAATCGCGCAAAAAGCGCCTTCTTGGCCAACATGAGTCATGAGATTCGAACGCCCATGAATGGCATCATGGGCATGACCGAGCTCGCGCTCGATACGCAATTGACGGGCGAGCAGCGCGAATATCTGGAGCTGGTTCGCGAGTCCGCCAACAGCCTGCTCGGCGTAATTAACGACATTCTCGACTTTTCTAAAGTCGAAGCCGGCAAGCTCGAACTCGAAAACGTGCCGTTCGACATTCGCGACCGTCTGGGCGATACAATCAAATCGCTGGCTCTCCGCGCCCACAAAAAGGGGCTGGAGTTGGCCTGCGACATCCAAGCCAGCGTGCCCGAGTTTGTCGTCGGCGATCCCAGCAGGTTGCGGCAAATTGTCGTTAACTTGGTCGGCAACGCCATCAAATTCACCGAGCAGGGCGAAGTCGTCGTGGCGGTTGAAGTCGAGTCGCAGGCCGATAGCTTGGTCAAACTTCATTTTCGTGTCCGCGATACCGGCATCGGCATTCCGCTTGACAAGCAACAACGCGTGTTCGAAGCCTTCGAACAGGCCGACGGCTCGACAACGCGGCGCTATGGCGGCACCGGACTCGGTTTGAGTATTTCCAGCCGGCTCATCGAACTGATGAATGGCCGAATTTGGCTTGAGAGCGAAGTAAATGTGGGCAGCACATTTCACTTTACGGTGGAATTCGAAATCTCAAAGCAGCCCGTGGTTTCGCAGTTCGATCAACCGGCGCGAAATCTCAACGGCCTGCGCGTACTGGCAGTTGACGACAACGCCACCAATCGGCGCATTCTGGAAGAGATGCTGCATAATTGGCGGATGAATGCCACCAGTGTCGATAGTGCCGCCGCCGCACTGCGTGCCATGGAAGACGCGGCGACAGCCGGTCATCCGTTCGAACTGATTTTGATGGACGCACAAATGCCAGAGCACGACGGCTTTTGGCTCGGCGAGCAGATCCGCTTGCACCCTGGCATAGCCGGCGCTACGGTCATGATGTTGACCTCTGGCGGTCAAAGTGGCGACATGACGCGCTGCCAACAATTGGGCATCGCCTCGTACTTGCTCAAACCGATCAAGCAAAGCGAATTACTCGACGCCATCATGGCCGCGGTGCTGCCGCAGGTTGCGAGCGAACAGCGTTCGACGGAGCCACTCGCTCCGCTCAATCGTCAATCACTACGAATTCTGCTGGCGGAGGACAGTCCCGTCAATCAGAAAGTCGCGGTCTCGCTGCTGCAAAAATGGGGACATCACGTGACCGTGGCAAACAACGGATTAGAAGCGGTGGCCACCGTCACGCGTCAAGCGTTTGATGTGGTGCTGATGGACGTGCAAATGCCGGAAATGGACGGGTTCGAAGCCACCAGCGCCATTCGGCAACGCGAGCAACAGAGCGGTGGGCACCTGCCGATTGTTGCTTTGACAGCTCATGCGATGAAGGGAGATCGAGAGCGCTGTTTGCAAGCCGGTATGGACTCGTACATCAGCAAGCCAATTCGTTCGCAAGATTTACGGGCCTTGCTGGACGGGATCGAACGCCATCTGATTCCTCCATTGCCATCCGAGTCGGAAACGGCGCCGCATGATTCGGCCGTCGATTGGGAACAGGCTCGGTCGGGTGTTGATGGCGATGATCGGCTGCTGGGTGAGCTGGCCGCAATTTTGCTGGAAGAGTGCCCAAAGTTGCTATCGCAACTGCGTGCGGCGATCGCCAACGGTGATGCCAACAAGCTGCGGATCGCAGCGCATACGGTCAAAGGCTCGGTCGCGCATTTTGGCGCGCAAAGCTGCAAAGCGGCAGCGCTGCAACTTGAGTTGATTGGCCGCGAGGACCGGCTGGACGATGCTCTGCCGGCACTGGCCGTTTTAGAAACCGAGTTGGCGCGGCTTGAAATCGAATTGGCTGCCTACTGCCGGGTCGGGGCTTAGGAACGGCGGAAAAATAATTTCCTCTGAATGAGACGCACGCTGCCCACGGATTGCACCCGCCGATTTGAAGACAAAACGGGGCATATCGATCGGTCGTTGTCGAGTCGCATGAATTCGAATCCGATATTTTCACCGTGAAGGCGCAAAGTGCGCGAAGAAAAACCCGTCAGATCCATCCGGTGCTCACAGCTTGCTCAACCACGTTTGAAATCACTTTTTTGCTCCATGAATCTTTTGCCTTTTCTTCGCGTCCTTTGCGCCTTCGCGGTGAACTCCACACCTTCTCGCTCGAGCAAGCCAGGATCTACGCGTGATCGCACGCGTCGACACGTATGAAAAGGCGAAGTGATTTTTCGGTCGTTCCTAAGCCTTACAGCGGCTGGCTCAAAATCACTGAACGCGCAGCGCGGTATTTTGTCGGAGTGTTCGCCGCCACTGGCGTGCCGGCTGTGAGTTTATGGCCCTGTTATTCGCGTTAACCGCTACGAGCGACATTTTGCGAGCGGAATTGCGATTTTGCAACGTGCCCCTTGTGACGTTTCCGGCGACCGCGCGAAATTTGACCTAGTGTTGGATTGAGCGGCGAATCGTGTTGCGCGGTGGCGTGCTGCGCAACATTTTGATTGCTGCTCCAAAACCTGCCTGTGTCGTCCGTTGTCAGCGGTAACTCCCATGCCCCGATCGTCTGCGTTTGCGCCACCCCTCGTCGAATCGCTCGTTTCCGGATCGTCATTGCCGGCGACTGCCACCACGCGCGTCTTGCATTTAATCAATGGCCAGCACTATTCCGGCGCTGAACGAGTGCAAGATCTGTTAGCGCTGCGGCTGCCTGGTTATCAATTCGAAGTCGCATTTGGCTGTTTGCGCCCCGAACGATTTGCCGCGATGCGACAGTCGCAGGGCGAATTGCACGAATTGCCGATGCGATACAAGTTCGATCTCCGCCCGGCGCGCGAGCTGGCGGCGATCGTTCGTCGCGAAAAATACGCCCTAATACACACGCACACGCCGCGCGCGGCCTTAATCGGACGATTAGCTTCGTCGCTGGCAGGCGTGCCGATGGTTCATCACGTTCACAGCCCGACCACCAGCGATTCGACCCGCGGCTGGACTGACCGTATCAACGCCTTCATCGAGCGAGGCAGCATTCGCCATGTGGCCGCGGTGGTGACTGTCTCGAACAGTATGGGACTCTACGCGCATCGTCAAGGTGTTCCGCCCCATCGGATTTTTGTCGTGCCCAACGGCGTACCCTGCCGTGGCGATCTGCTTGGCCGTCCGGTGCCGCGGGATGTGTGGACGCTGGGCTGCGTGGCGCTGTTTCGACCGCGCAAAGGACTGGAAGTGCTGTTGGACGCGCTGGCCCGTTTGCGAGCCGAAGGCCGCAACGTGCAGCTGCGCGCCGTCGGCGCATTCGAAACCTTAGAGTACGAAACGGCCATTAAGCAACGCGCGACAGCGCTACGTTTAGACGATGTCATCCAGTGGGTTGGCTTCACCCGCGATGTGCCGGGCGAGTTGACGCGAATGGACGCCATGGTGCTGCCGAGCCTGTTTGGCGAAGGATTGCCGATGGTGGTCCTGGAAGCCATGGCCGCTGGAGTGCCCGTGGTTGCGACGCGCGTGGAAGGCACGCCGGAAGCAATTCGCGACGGCATCGACGGCCTGTTGGCAAATCCTGGCGATCCCGCCGATCTGGCCCGCACGCTCAGCATGCTGATCGAAGGCGACATTGATTGGAGCGAATTGCGCCGCAGCGCTCATCGCCGCCATTTCGAATTGTTCTCCGACGACAGCATGGCTCGTGGCGTGGCTGAAGTTTATCGACGCGTGCTGAAGTAATTTGCAGCGTTCCAATCCGAAACGTGCCGAGTCACACCATGAAACGAGTCCGACTATTTGGCTTTGATCTCGATCCGTTGCGGATGTCGGAAGCGGTCGCACAGTTGCTCACCTGGAGCGCGGAGCGCGGCGGCAAATGCCGTTACGTTGTCACTCCCAACGTCGATCACACGGTGATGTACCGCGAAAATCCGCAATTGCGACAAGCCTACGCCGATGCCAGCCTGGTATTGGCTGACGGCGCTCCGGTGCTGGTTGCCGCTCGACTCCTGGGCAAGCCAATCCCCGAACGCGTGCCAGGCAGCGATCTGGCGCCGGCGATGTTCGAAGCAGTCGCGCGCAGGTTGGCCGCTGGAAATGCGGCCGAAATGCGGCCACTAAACGTTTACTTATTGGGCGCGGCTCCGGGCGTGGCCGAGCGTGCCGCACATAACATTGCGATGCGCTGGCCGGGCGTGAACTGCGTCGGCACGTACAGTCCGCCACTGGGTTTTGAGCGCGACGCCGCTGAGAACCAGCGTATTCTCGACCGCATCGCCGCCGCGCGACCGGACGTTTTGATCGTAGGACTCGGCGCGCCCAAGCAAGAACTTTGGGTCCACGCGCACCAGCAGCAGATCGCGGCGCCCGTGGCGTTGTGCATCGGCGCGACGATCGATTTTTTGGCAGGCGTCAAGCCGCGCGCTCCACGCTGGATGCGTCGACTGGGCATCGAATGGTGTCATCGCTTGGCGACCGAACCGCGGCGGCTGGCTAAACGTTATTTGCGCGATGCCGTGCTGTTTCCGCAATTGGTCTGGCGCGAATGGCGCGGCGCGATCTGACGCCGCGGATCGTTAATGCCGCGGATTGCGGTAGTAATAGAGATGGCCGTCTTCCGCGCCGCCGACGAAATCCGGCACGCCGTCGCCAATCCAATCCACCACCGTTGGGCTGACATCGTGGCCTTCGATGTTCTGCTTGACGATTGGACCGCAATCGCGGAAAAACCATTTGCCGTCGTGCGCGTCGACTTGCCGCAGCAGCGTGGCGCTCGACGAATTGATTAAAATGTCGAGCTTGCCGTCGCCGTCCCAGTCGACGATGCACAACTTGCGTCGGCCGCTCTTTCCGGCCGGCGCGGAGTTCAAACGCAGCGGCTCGCCCTGCTCGTCGCACAACACACGGCGCGGCGGTAGCAACACCAGCTTGCCGCTATGGCGGGCACGCTCGAAGAATGCCAGGTAGCCTTCTTGGTCGAGCATCACCAGATCCATCAGGCCATCGTGATTCCAGTCGACGGCCACCGGCGTCGTCCGCCACTGCGTCAGTAACTCGTTGCCGATTGGCTTGAGCCAGCCGTGACTCAGCCGTGGCGGCTGGCCATTCCACTCCACTTCGATCGGTTGCGCCGCTGCCAATTTTGGTTCGGTGCGGGTTCCTAAATTGCGGTACCAAATGACTTTTCCCCAGATAGAATTCACGATCACGTCTGGCAGGCCGTCGCCATCCCAATCCGCGACACTGAGCGTCGTGTAGCCCCATTTGGCTTCGCATGGACCCTGAATGCTGCCGTTTGCGCCGGCAGTGATGCGAATGGTTTTGCCGTCGGCGGCAAGAAATTGCGGCGCTGCCCACTTTGGCTGAGCCACGCCTGGACCGCTGAGATTTTTGAAGAACACGATGTACCCCGCCGAATTGCCGCAAATCATGTCCATTGCGCCATCGCCGTCCCAATCCACTCCGACCGGCGTGGCGAGTGCGCCACACTTCAGCAAGTCGGCCTGTTGCTGAAAATAGCGTGGCGATTGGAATTGCGGCGTGCCGTCGGCCGCTGACTTGCCGGTATTTTCGATCAGCGCCACGCGTCCATCTTCGTCGCCGCAGATTAAGTCCGGGAATCCATCGCGATTCCAATCGATGGCAACCGGCGTGATCATCTGCAGGTCCATGACCAAAGGTTTTCCGTCGAACGTTTTCAATCGCTTGCCGGCGGCGAATTTTGGCGCGGTCCGCGAACCGATATTTTCGAAGAACATAAAGCCATCGAGAAATTCACCGCAGATCAGATCGAGCTTGCCGGTCTTACGGAAATCCGCGAAATTTGGCGATGGCCAGCCATACGTCTCGATGGCGCTGCCATCGGCCAACAACTTCTGCGGCGGTTCGTAATCCGGCCGTTGATTGTCGCCACGGTTACGAAGCCAATACACGAAGCCACGCAGCGGCCCATGCAACCATTTTCCGTTAGAGTCGTAGGCGTTGTCCCAGCCATAGTCCGACCAGTCGTCAACCCCGACGACGATATCCAGTTTTCCATCGCCGTCGAGATCCGCGTAGCGCCAGAAGTTACCGCGGACCTTGTTCGGGTGCGGATTCGCGGGAAGTTTCAATTTGACGCCATTCTCTAAGCCGCTTTTCAGAATATTGGGAAACTCCACTGCCGGCGTCAGCACGCGCGGCCGATCAGCAACGTAGCTGATCTGCACGTTCTGCAAACCTTGGCTGATGCGCTGGGCTGGCCGAAAGACCGGCAGCGGCTGCCGGGCTGTATCGCCCGTGGCATTTTTGAAAAAATAGAGGCCGTTGTACGGTTTGTCAGGGCAAGAAACCACCAGATCCAATTGACCGTCGCCGTCAAAATCCATCGGCAGTGGCCACGCCCACAAACCAACCGCCAAGTCGACCTGCAAACCGGGATGGTTGTATTTGATAGGCTCCAAATCGACGGCAATCGCAGGCATGCACGAGAACATCAGCCAGCCGATGATCAAAATGATTTGAATGAGCCGGTTGGTGTTTGAATGGCGCAGCGGCGCGTCGAGACGGCACATGACGTTGCTTTCACTTTTTGCTGGGGCGACGTTGTGGCTCGGCCGTATAAGGATCTTCCGGCCACGAGTGCTTGGGGTAGCGGCGACGAAGTTCTTTTCGCACTTCGGCATACGTGTTTTTCCAAAAACTGGCCAGGTCGGACGTGATTTGCTGCGGTCGCATATTGGGCGCAAGCAAGTGCATAATCACCGGCACACGCCCACCGGCGATCCGCGGCGTCTGCAACAGGCCAAACACTTCTTGGATGCGAACGGCCAGCACCGGCGATTGCCCTGCATCGTACTGCAGCGAAATCTGATTTCCGCTGGGCACCGACAAGCGTTCCGGCGCTTCCCGCGCGACCGCTTGGATTTGCTGCGCCGTCAATAGCGATCGCACGGCCGGCGTAAGTGGCGCGCGGCGAACATCGTCCATCGAGCGGCAGCCACGACACACGGCCGGCAGCAAACCACGCGTGGGATCGCCGCCGAGATTTGGCAAACCCAGTTCGGGCATCCAAACGGCCAGTGAGCGAACGCGCGCCAAATATCTCAAGCCGTGCTCGTCTTGAAAAAAGTTCGCATCCAAACGCTCACTCGCTGCTTGAGCCAGCAGCGGACCGGCATCGAAGTCGGCCGGTATGTTCGTGGCGGCTTCGTCCAGCACTAAATCGAAGTAACGCGTGCGGCGAATGGCGACCACACGCTGCCGCTGATTGTCGTACTCGACATCGGTGCTACTCACCAGCGTCTCCGGCGGCAACCATTCGCGCTCGATGGCCGAAGCTTGCCGCACCAGCGATTCGGACTTGCCAACGTCCTCCAGGTCGACGCACACGAACAGCGGCGAATCGCGGACCGCGCTTTGCGGGTGAAGTTGCACGCCTCGACCGCCAACCATCACCGCCCGGCGTCCCGTGGCGTCGCGACGGCGGGCAGCCCGATCCGCAAACGCGGCCAGGATCGCGCGGCGCACGGCTTCATCGGAGTCGATATCCGCCTCGCCTGGCGACGATACTGCGCGGGGAGCGTCGATTCGCTCTTCCCGCAGCAATTGATCGCGAGCGCGCAACACGAACTTGGCCGAATTCACGTCGAGCAAGCCAACATCCGATTGTCGCCGGCCGGCGCGTTCGAAATCTTCCAGCGCCGCCAGCCGGTCGATGACGTCGGAGTTCGACCAATGCCGCGCCGAGGAATTGGTTCGGTCTCCGAAGTTCCCGCCGGCATTGCGATCTCCACGCACAAAGGGGTCGCGCTCGGACAGCATCGCAGCCACCAGTGCAATTCTCGGCAGATGACCGAGCGATTGCCCCTCGCACCACAGTCGGGCGATCCGCGGTTGCAGCGGCAACCGACCCATCCGCCGACCAAGCGCGGTCAGGCTGCCGCCATCAATCGCGCCCCACTGTCTGAGCGAGGACAGCGCGCGATCCAATGCCACGGCAGGCGGCAACTGAAACCAGGGGAAATGGGCCACGTCGTTTTCGCCCCAGCAGAGCAATTGCAAAATTGCGCCGGCCAGATCGACGCGTTCGATCTCCGGCGCATCGTATTCTGCCAAGGCGCGGTGCGTGGGTTCGCTCCATAGTCGCAGACAAACGCCGGGTGCGGTTCGCCCGGCGCGTCCCGCGCGTTGATTGGCCGAAGCCCGCGAGATGCGGCAGATTTCCAGCCGATTAAGTCCTAGCGCCGGATCGACGGCCATCACGCGCGCCAGCCCAGAATCGACAACGCCGGTGATGCCTTCGATGGTGATGCTGGTTTCGGCCACGTTGGTGGCCAGCACGACCTTGCGGCGCGTGGTGGGTTGCAGCACAGCCTGTTGCCGTTCGAGCGGCAAGTCGCCGTACAGTTCCATGATGGCGATGTCCTGCTCGCTGGAGAGCGATTGCAGTTCGGCCGCCGTGCCACGAATTTCGCCGACGCCTGGCAGAAAGGCGAGGACGTCGCCCGACGTTTCGGCCAGCACTCGCCGCACGCCGGCGGCCACCTGCGGCGGCAGCCGATCGCGCGCGTCTTGCGGCGCGTAGTGAATGGCCACGGGGTACAGGCGTCCCTGGCTCTCGATCTGCGGGCAATCACCCAAAAAGTGGGCAATCGGAGCGGGATCCAGCGTGGCGGACATCACCACCAAATTCAAATCCGGCCGGACTTCGGTTTGCAAGCGACGCACGATCGCTAAGCCCAGATCGGCATCCAAAGTGCGCTCGTGAAATTCGTCAAAGATCACTGCGCCCACGCGCTCGAGCAGTGGGTCGTCCTGCAACTTCCGCAACAGCAAGCCTTCGGTCAGCACCAGGATTTTGGTACGGGCGCTGGATTTTTTTTCGAAGCGCACCTGATAGCCGACTTCCTCACCCAGCGGCGTGCCGCGCTCGTCGGCCATGCGACAAGCCGCCGCGCGGGCTGCCAGGCGACGGGGTTGCAGCAGCAGGATTTGACCCGCGCCGGCCAATTTTGCGTCGAGGATTGCGCCGGGCACGCGGCTGGTCTTGCCGGCGCCGGTGGGCGCGCGAAGCACGGCGCAATGCCGTTGACGCAACGCGGCCAGCAATTGCGGCAAGACGTCATCAATGGGCAGCGGCGCAAATTTCATGCGGACAGTTTAGCAAACCGTCGGGCCTGAAAGTTCCACGGCCCCCGCGAAATCGTTTGCCAACTAGCGGTTCGCGACGCAGGCAATTTGCTGCCGGGCCGCCAGTTCGTCGTCGGAAATCACGTAGTTCGAGCACTTGAGCGTGTAATGCTCGTCGAACCAGCGCGAAAAATGAACGTCAAAATCCGGATCGCGTTCGGGTGCCACGTGCAACGTTTTGCCAGACTTTGGCGAATTGAGTTCGCCGTCGTCGACCAACATTTCGCCGGCCTTGATGACGTAACGCGGCATTTCGAACATCGCCTGGCGATCCGCGCTGGGAAGGTAAAGCGTCAGATCGGCATCCGTGCCGGGAGCGAGATGCCCTTTATCGCGCAAGCCCAGCATCTTGGCCGGACCCGCCCGGGTGATGATGCAAATCTCTTGCAGCGAATACTCGCGGTTGATGTGCCGCAATTGACATTGTTCGCGAACCCTGGCAGGCAGACGATTGAGCATCTCTGTCCGGTAACTGGAATCCATCAGCAAACGAATGATTTGCGGGTAAGCATGAAAGGCCGCGCCGTTGGGATGATCGGTACTCATGGCCACTTGCCACGGGTCGTCAACCATCAGAAACCATTCCAAACCGGCCACCCATTGCCAGGCGTGGACCAGGCTCTTGTGTTTGTACTCGATGGGCGAGATACCGCAGCCGGCCTCGTTTTCGACATCGTGACTGAACCAGCGCGTGCCGTAAAGCTTGCTGAGAAAATGCCCAAGCGGGCCGTCGCCGGTCATGCTGGTCGTCTGGCCGAAGAGCACCTGCCCAACGTCCACGGTGATGTTGGGATGCGCGTTAACATATTCGGCCAGCGGGGCAACATTCGAGTAAAACGTGCGTTCGTCGGCGTCGCCGCCGCCGTAGCTGTGGAATTGGATGTGAGCCAGATGTCCGCGTAAACCGCCCAGCAACTTCATGGTCTCAAGCGTCGTCGACCAGTTGCCAGGCAGTCCCAAGTTGGTCGTATGAATATGCAGTGCATGGGGCAAATCCAGCCGGTTGGCCGCTTCCGCCAGCGTGGCAATGATCTGCCGCGGCGTGATCTCGAAGCCAGCAATACTGGCATCCAAATCGCTGGCATTGCCGTTACGCGATTTCCAATTCTCGACTCCACCGGGATTAACCAGCTTAGGCGCATAGCCCTTGGTGACCGATAAAATCCACGCCAGAAAGTTTTGCAGTCGAGCCTGATCGCCATCGGCAATGGCTTGCAGGGCGTAGTGATTGTTTCCCAGCAGTACGAAAAAGCCTTTGTCCAAACAGGGCGTTTCGGCGAATTCTCGATGGGCGTGCCGCGCGGCCAGCGGTGCCACCGCGGCGTCCATGGCGGTGGTGTAACCGAGTCCGGCATATTTGTAGCCCGTGGCAAACGTGCTCGGCACACTCCCCATTGTGCCGCCAAACGTTTGCGGGGTACGAAGCAAGGGCGGCGCATCGCGTTTGTCGTCCGCGCGCAATTTTCGACCGACGTTTACTTTGGGACCGGCGATATGGCAATGCATGTCCACGCCGCCGGGCATCACAACCAGTCCGCGCGCGTCCAACGTCCGATCCGCCTGGCGCGAGGAGCCCGTCGGGGCCGCCACGATTTTTTCGCCCTCGATCCAAATGTCGCCCGTTTGTCCGTCGATTCCATGCAGCGGATCGTGGATCGTGCCGCCGACGATTTTGAAGAGTGACGTTGCCATGCGAGTTCGATTTTGCGGCAGCGCGTAGGCTGCGACAGTTGGCTGCAGCGCGGTGGTGGAGGAATTGCGGTCGCGTTGCACGCAATACGCGGTCGCAAGCGCAGTTATTGGCGTCGTTGCTGGTAACGGCGGCTGGCCTCTTCCAGAATTTTTCGTTCGTCGGCGGTTAGGCTGGCTTCGCCTTGCTGCGATATTTTCTCCAAGATGGCGTCGACCTGCATTTGCCAGGCGCGCGGATCGTCGCCCGCCTCGGAGGTTTCATTGTGGACGCGTAATTTCGGACCACGTTTTAGCTTCTTCAAAGACCAGTTGGACGGCCATAATTGCGCGAGACTAAAACCAGTCCGATAATATAAGAATCCCAAACCAACACCAGTCAGATGCGCAATATGCGCAACGTGATCCTCGGGATTAGGGCTGACAATGCCAAAAAAATCCAAGCCGACGTACAAGATCAACATCAACCATGCCGGCACCGGTATGAAGAAATTGACGTAGATGGTGCGATGCGGATCGCGCATCACAAACAGCACAATGACTCCCATGATCGCGCCGGAGGCGCCGAGGACTCCCGATTCCTTTGCAGAAAACTGGGCCATAATCAACCAGATCAAGCCGACGAGCACCACCGTCGAGAGATACATGCTCAAAAAGCGTTTGCGCCCGTAAAAGCCCTCGACATCGCGGCCGAAGAAAAACAGGGCGATCATGTTGAACAGAATGTGCCCAATCGACTGGTAATCGTGGACAAAGCCGTACGTTAGGAGTTGATAGGCGTGCCAAGGGCTGCTGAACAAATTGCTGCGCAATGTCAGATGTTTGGTCACCCACTGATCGCTGAAGATGTCAATTAGGTACAGCGCGACATTCACAATGATCAGGTCGAGCACGGCCGACCGGCGGCCGCCGAAAAAGCCCGCCGGTTCTTCACGATAGTAATCGCGGTCGTAAACGCCCATGAAAATCGCACTGCCAGTGTGTTAAAAGGGAATCTGCAGAAAACGACGCGACGACGCGTGGTCCTAGTATCTGCGTCGCGGTCAGGTGGTACCGCATTCTACGCTGACGGAGTTGCGCGTACTATGCCAGCGGCGCGCAGCGTCGTGAAACCGCAGCCTCGCACGGGTATTTACGCCAGATCGCGATCTTCGAACAGAAACAGCGCCAGCAGCAGCGCCATGCTGCTGTAAAGAACGCAATACAGTCCCGCCCAACCGAGATATTCGATTGGCACCCAGCGTCCGCTGGAGACAGCCGCCTGCACATCAAAATGCTCCAGCACCGGCAAGATGGTGGCGAAGAACCGCGCCACGAATTTCACCTGCACCGCCGAAACGAGCTCGCGGTCGCCCATTTTCGAATTGCCAATCATCGGCACGATATGACCCAGCACATAGATCGTGCCGGAGATGATTAAGTTGGGCACCATCGGCAGCCGTGTGGAGATGGCCACGCTAATGGAGACCAGCACCACGGTTTCAAAAAACGCCAACACCAGCCCGGGAATGGCGCTGGTCATTTCGTAATCGCAGTATTGCCAGTTCAGGCTCGACTGCATGCCTTTTTGCCACTCCTCGTGTTCTTTTTTGAATTCGGAGTCCATCTGCGCGCCTTCACGCGATTCATACACCACTTTGTAGGACAGCGTGCATAAGAACAACGTGCCCAGGATGGAAAACATCAGAACCACAGGCAGCAAGATGCCGAGGAATTTGCCTAAGATGAATTGCGGTCTGCCGAGCGGCTTGGAGAGCACGGTCAGCGCGGTGCGGCCTTCGATTTCGTCAGCCAGCGACACGCTTGCAGTCCAAAGTCCCAAGGCGAGCGATAGGATGGTGATCCAAACGAAGCCGGTCAGCTTCACCATTTTGATGTCTTCGCCAAAGGTGAAATACGGAATGTAGATCGAAATCAGAAGCGCCGTGGCGCCAATGCCTAGCAGCAACCAAAACAGGGGTTGGGCCAGCGATTCTTTCATGGTGGCCTGCGCCACGGCCGATGTCTTCGGAAAAGCCAGCCGAATGGCCAAGTAAACGCCGACCAGCCCAATCAGCGCCAGCGCCGTGCCGGGCAGAAGTTGGCTTTCCGGAAAATCGGGCCGAATGAGATAATGCACTTTTAAAGTGGTAGGCTCGTCGGATGCCGCTGTGACATGCAGTGAGCCCTCGGATTTGAAGAAGTCACCGCCGTGTAAACCGCGCTGCCACTCCCAGGGACGTTCTGGCGTGGCGGTTGCTGTCACTGCGGAATCGCTCTCGTCGCCGCCCGGTCGAATGTTAAGATCATGATCGACCTCGATTTTGACGCTGCGTAACTGTTCCAACTGGTTGGTGAAGACAAACGTCTCGGGATGACCCACCACAACCGTGTACTGCCTATCGACGGTTTCGGGCGCCACGCGATGCAGGAGCGAATTCACCAGTTCCTTGACTGGCGTTTTGAGCGAGGCCGGTATGGCAATCAGCGCCATGGTCGCGGCCAGAATGAAAATCGGCAACAGAAAGCCTTCGCGGCCGATGTCCCACAAGACTCGACCGGCGCGACGCGAGATTGCCGCCGTAATTCCAAACGCCACGGCCAGCACGAACAATCCCAAGCCAAAGCCAGCGCCCAGCAACCAGATGGGCGGTAACCAAAGATGCAAATTCATCGACATTGACTCCCGCAGGCGGCGTGTGGCCGGCAACATGCCAAACGTTTGGAACTTTTACCGAATTTCAAATTCATCAAATTCACCTTGGGCAATTTGCCGATCGCAATGTTCGCCTTGAATTCCTCGCCCCAGCCGTTGCCGAACGGCCAACAAAAACGCATCCAACTCATCGGCCGCACCCTCGCAGACCAGCAGCACGCGGCCGTCGGCCAGATTGCAAACGTGTCCGCGCACATCAAACCGGCCGGCAAGCTGTTGCGTCGTGGCGCGGAAACCAACGCCCTGCACGTGGCCACGATAATGAACGACGCGTCGCTGATTTTGAACCGATTTCGACACGTAAAGACTCGGCCGCGACAGACCGTCGCCGGAAATGATCGCCCACCTTATACACCGCCGGCGCAGATCGCGCGAGCGATTCAATGCAGTATATCGTGAGCACAGACGGCCATCCAGAGATTGCCGCCGAACTTCCGCGCGCCGCGCCGCAAGTGCTACGCACGTGCCGCCAGATCGGTTCGAAATTCATCGCCAATTGACCGAATTCTCACATCCGCGGCGCTTGGGTACCGCCGAAGTTCTAAATCGCGGAGTGCGATGTCAATTCGGCCGCGCAAAAAAAGCGATCCGCGCCCATCGGACGCGGATCGCACAAAGTCGATTGGAATGTTTCAAGCGCCGCGAACTACTTGGGCTCGATTCGAACCTTCACGCTGTATCCGCCCGGGAACTGATAGTTGCCCCGTGCATAGTTGGGCTGCATGGCAATACCAAACTGCAGCGTGCCCGTTTGGACTGCGGTGGTCGAATACTTCGATCCCACTTTAAACACAGTGCCGCCGTCGCCGATTCGACCGAACAAACAGCCGCCGGGCAGAGCTTGTCCGCCAAAGCTGCAGGCGCCGAAGTTGTTTTGATCGCCTTCGGGCGTCGACACGCTCTCGTTACCCCAGGGCGTCATGGTCAGGGTGCCTTCGACAACCAACGTGATCTTATCGCCCTTTTCGACCTTGATGCCGCTGTTTTTCAACGGCCGATTGGTGTAGGCGATGGCCGATTGATCGACCATCACGGTTTTGCGCATCTCGTCCTTCGACTCGACGTCACGACGGGCTTTGCGAATGTCCGAAAGCGCCACGGTCAGTGTGCCGTGGCTGCTGAGCAAGTCGAACGACTTGGGAGTGATGTGGCCCGTGACAGTAAAATCGGCGGTTTCGATCGTATCTTGGTGAACCCAAGTGGACTTGGCGGCGTTTTCGTCTTCGCCGGTGTCGCCTTCTATGGCTTCGAGAATGGCTTGAACTCGGCGAGATCGCTCAGCGTTTTCGTCTTTGGTGTGCTTTTGCAATTCGCCGCGGACACCGGCACCCATCTTGGTGAGTTCGTCTTGCGCGGCTTTGCGTTCGGCGAAGTCGTCGGCACCGAGTTTTTCGATCAACTCTTTGACTTTGCCGCCCAACGTGGGATTGCTGTCGAGACCCGGCGTGAAACTTTTGATATCAGAAATCGGAATTTTCAGCGAGCCGAACCGCGTTTCGACCATGATGTCTTTGATTGAGAGCTTGCCGCTGACAATATCTCCCTGGATCAAGTAAAGCTTGATTTCTTCGGGGTCGGCCTTGGGCGCGGCGGGTTTGATTGGCTCGTCCGCTTTGGCATTGTCCGCTTTGGCACTGTCGGCTTTGGCACTGTCGGCTTTGGCACTGTCCGCTTTGGCACTGAGGTCGGCCTTTTTGTCGCCCGCTTTGGCATCCGAGGCGGGCTTTACAAGCATCGGCGGTTGCGCCGGTACGGGCGCTTCCTTGGCAACTTGAATCTGCGCCAAGGCTGGGTTCGTGCCGGAAGCCAAGAGCCCCGCGGCACAGAGCGTTGCAAACAAGCTTCGCAACAAATTCTTCACTTTCATAAAATCAGGCCCACTATGATTAAGAACGAGTTTCGTCGAAGGAAATAGAATCCGATATTTGCCGGCGTCATGCCATGAGTGCCACGCAGCCCGCAAAAGTTCCCCGAATGCGGCGAAATCGATCAAATTGAGCGGTTGCAAAATCCTCGATACGTCGGCCATACCTTTGACAGACGTGATGCTCCCATTGTGGACAGCCAAATTCCTACTGTAAAGCACTAAATCGACCATTTGGGGGGCCGTTGCGGATCTGCAGCCGGCGCCGGCTACGATTTCTCGCCGCGACAACTTAGAATGTGTGTCGCCGGCGGCGAAGCAGGACGCGTCTGCGATGCTGGCGAAGCGGCGAAGTTCCGCGGGAATTCCGAGGATTGTATTGTGGCGTCAGACGAGCGGAAAATCGGGCGATTGGCGGGCATCGATTACGGCACTGTGCGCATTGGTATTGCGGTGACCGATCGGGAACAGCGACTGGCGAGCCCACTGGAAAATTACAATCGGCGCACTCCAGACTTGGATGCGGCCTACTTCCGCCGTTTGCTGGCCGAGGAGCAAATTTGCCGGCTGATTGTGGGTTTGCCACTGCATTTAAACGGCAAAGAAAGCCAAAAGTCGTTGGAAGCCCGACAGTTTGGCGTTTGGCTCCAGGAGTTGACTGGCCTGCCGGTCGAATTTTATGACGAACGGTTCACCAGCAGCGAAGCGCAGCAGTATCTGGCCGAGGCCCGCCTGTCTCACAAAAAACGTAAGGCGCGGCTCGATAAACTCGCTGCGCAAATCATGCTCACCAGCTATTTGGAATCCAGCCAATCCGGCGAGTATGTTCCACGAGGTTTGGATTAACCGTATCCGCTCTGGGCGGATTGCGTTAAACGGCTAGCGGCGTTCATCTTATCGCGGGTTGACGCTGCATCGGTCAAGCGGTAGCATGGTGGACTTATCGCTTGCCGTTATGGCAGGCCGGTCGCTTTTGGCGGCCGAAATTTTCGTTCTAACATCGGACGCCCGAAGCTGTTTGGGACATTTGCCGATGTGCCTTTGTCGAGGAGTTTTTTGTGGCAGGATTGCTCGTTAAGCAATTGGTTGAGGCCGGCGTCCATTTTGGACATCGCGCCAGCAAGTGGAATCCTAAGATGCGCCCGTATATTTACGGCCGCCGCAACTTAATTCACATCATTGACGTTCGCGAAACCATGCGTGGTTTGCTGCGGGCCAAAAAGTATCTCAAACAGGTATCGGCCAGCGGCAGTCTGATTTTGTTCGTCGGTACCAAGCGTCAAGCGGCGGAAACCGTTGAACGCGAGTCGCTCCGCTGCGGTATGCCGTTTGTTGCCCAGCGCTGGTTGGGTGGCACGCTCACCAACTTCCGCACCATTCGCGATCGGCTGGGCCGTTTGGAAGAACTCGACGGCGTTCTGCCGACCGAAAAGTTCGACATGTACAGCAAAAAGATGCAATCCGCGCTAAAGCGCGAACATCGCAAGATGTATCGCAATCTCAATGGCATGCGAACCATGAGCCGCACGCCGGAGTGCATGGTGATCATCGATCCCAAAAAAGAAAAGAACGCCATTAGTGAAGCCCGTAAACTGGGCGTTACCACCGTGGCTCTGATCGATACCGATAGCGATCCGGACTTGGTCGATTTGCCAATTCCGGGCAACGACGACAGCATCCGCTCGATCGAGTTGATCATGCAGCAGTTGGCCGATGCGGTATTGGATGGCAAGAACTTGGCCATGACCATGCAGCACGACAAAGGCGCGGCTCAGGGCCAAGTGGCGGCCGCTTCGTTCGGCGGCAAAGACAAAGAGTAGTCAGCGCCGTGGCAACGAGCAGGCGAGTTTTGTGAAGGTCCGCTTGGTTGCCGACGGCCACCCTTTGGCCTGCGAGACTGACGCGGACCGCGAGACTTTTCATTAAAAACTTGTGCGTGGCGGCCCAGCGCCGCCACGCGTTTTTCAGCATATCGACGGGAGATATCCAATGGCAGAAATTACCGCGGCCGCGGTCAAATCGCTTCGCGAAAAGACCAGTTTGCCGATGATGGAATGCAAACAAGCCCTCGCTGCCACCGGCGGCGACGAAGCGGCGGCCATCGAATGGCTCCGCAAGCAGGGCATCAAGACCATGGCCGGCCGCAGCGACCGCGAAACTTCGCAGGGGCGCATTGCCGTTTACACCGACAAAAACGTCGGTGCCATGATCGAATTGATGTGCGAAAGCGGACCGGTTTCCGGTTCGGCAGAATATACGCAATTGGCCAACGATCTGGCCAAGCAGTTGGCGACCGGTCCCGGCGCGAAGACGCCCGAAGAGTTGCTAACGCAGACGTCGCCAAGTAATCCCAAGCTCACCTTGGGCACGATTCGCGATGACATGCAAAACAAGATTCGTGAGGTGTTCAACCTCCGCCGTATTGTTCGCGTTGATGGCCCATGCGGCGGCTACGCGCACCACAACGGCATGAATGGCGTGCTGGTTGAGATCGAAGGCGGCAACGCCGTCGCCGCCAAAGATGTCTCCATGCACATTGCCGCGATGCGTCCGGCTTCGCTGACCAAAGACGACCTGGATCCGGCGCTGGTCAACAAAGAGCGCGAAATCCTCACCGATGCCGCCCGCAAAGAGGGCAAGCCAGAAAACATCATCACCAAGATGATCGAAGGCCGGATGCGCAACTTCTACAGCGAACGCGTGCTGCTCGAACAGCCGTTTGTCAAGGACGACAAGCAGACCGTCGGTCAGATGGCCAAAGCGGCCGGCATGACCATCAAGAAGTACGTTGCTTGGGAGTTGGGCAAGTAAAATTCGAAACGTCCGCGGGATCGAATGGCCTTCGGTCCCGCGGCTTTTTTGCTGCGATGGCGAAACGTCCGCGACAGGCGAAGAAATCGAAAACGGCCCACGTGCTGGTAAACGAGACCTAACTGACAGGCGTCGATCATGGCAACTGACGAACCGGCAATGTCCACGCGATATCGCCGTGTGGTGCTCAAACTCTCCGGCGAAAGCTTTTGTCACGCCGGCGAACGCGGCATCAGTATGGAAGAAGTCGTGCATATTGCCACGCAAACCGTGCAAGCCGCCAAGCGCGGCGTGCAGATGGCCATTGTGATTGGCGGCGGCAATATTCTCCGCGGCGCCCAGTTCGCCGCCGGAAAAACCAGCATTCAGGAAGCCACCAGCCACTACATGGGCATGCTGGCAACCGTACTGAATGGCCTGGCGCTACAAGACGCCTTGGAATCGCTCGGCTGTCAAACACGCTTGCTGACCGCCATCAAAATGGATGGCGTGGCCGAACCGTACATTCGCCGTCGCGCGCGACGTCACCTGGAAAAAGGTCGAATCGTGATTTTGGCCGCCGGCACCGGCAGCCCGTTCGTCACCACCGATACGGCCGCCGCGCAGCGCGCGCTGGAGCTGGAAGCCGACATTTTGCTAAAAGCCACCAAGGTCGACGGCGTTTACAGCGACGATCCAGAAAAAAATCCGCACGCCATGCTGTATCGCGAGCTCACGTACAATGAGGTTCGCCAGCAAAACTTGCGGGTCATGGATTCGACGGCTATTTCGCAGTGCATGGAGCACGATATGCCGATTTTGGTCTTCAATTACAAAAAACAACGCAACATCGAGCGGGCCGTCAACGGCGAGCATGTCGGCACGCTGATTAGCAGCCAGGCCGCCACGGAAAGCGCGCGCCAATAAGGGCGAATGTGGGAATCGTGTTGTCTGGCACGCGGATCGATCGAACACGCAGTAGCCGCACTATTGAAAAATGCCGGCACACCAAAACTTGCAGCAGGGGAGAACGTGATCATGGGCGCTGACGATATTCTGCTGGATGTCGAAGAGCGGATGGAAAAAGCCGTCGACAAATACAAGCACGATCTAACGGGCATTCGCACCGGTCGCGCTAATCCTGGCCTGGTCGATTCGCTGCGCGTGGACGTCTACGGCTCGCCGACGCCCATCAAAGCCGTAGCCCAAGTTGGCGCGCCGGAAGCGACGCAAATCCTCATTCGGCCCTTCGATCCCGGCACGATCAAAGATATCGAAAAGGCGATTCAAGCCAGCGGTTTAGGCTTAAATCCGCAAAACGACGGCCGCGTGATTCGCATCAACATTCCGCCACTCTCGACCGACGTGCGCCGCAAAATGGTGTCGCGGATCAAGGAACTCGGCGAAGAAGCGAAGGTCGCCATTCGCAACGTCCGCCGCGACGGCAATAAGGCCGCCGAGCAGGGCGAAAAAGCCAAAGAACTGACCGAAGACGAGGTCAAATCGATCAAAGAAGAAGTTCAAGAACTCACGAAGAAGTTCGAGAACAGCGTGGCGATGATGGGCCAATCGAAAGAGGCCGAAGTGCTGAACGATTAGTTGCGATGCGCTGTCGATCACTTTTCATTGCGTGAACTCATCGCGCAAATACTTTGCAACCTCGTCCCAGCTGTCGGCGGCCGCGGCAAAGTCGGCGTCCATCCAGTGCAGATCGTCACGCCAGCCCGGCAGACGGGGCTTGGCAGTTGTTTGCAGGTTGAGCGGAATTTGCGCGCTGGGGCCAGACGCCAGCTTGGCTTCAACGTCGTCGGAAAGCAGGTAATCGAACAGTTTTCGCGCCGCCTGCGGATGCGGACAACCCTTGATGATTGCCAGCGTGTTCGGAATCAGCAGCGTGCCGAGACCATCGGCCGCTTGATCCGGAAACACGATCTCCACCGGCGAACCGGCGGCAATTTCCTCCATCGCGTCGTCGGTATCGGTCAGACCGAACGCCAATTGCCCACTGCCAACCGCCGTGGCGACTTGCTTATTGCCGGACAGGATTTCGACCTGATTGGTTTTGAGTCTGGCAAAAAAATCTTTCGCGCGCTGCGTTCCGAGCGTGGCAAACAGGCAGGCGGCATGCGTGGCCGTGGTGCCGAATAGCGGCTTGGCGATGCCAATTCGCCCCCGCCAGTGCGCGTCGGTCAGGTCGTAAATCGAAGTCGGCTTTCCGCGCTCGCCGGCCTCGCGTTTTATGACTTCGCGATTCACGATCAGCACTCTGGCCCGCGCGGCAAACGCTTGCCAGTGGCCGCCCGGCGAGCTCCACTTGGCATCGTAGTTTTTCGCCAGCGGCGAGCGGTATTCGTCCAGCAAGCCTTGCTTCTCAAGCCGCAAGGTGTGCAGGATTTCGTTATTCCAAAACAGATCGCAGTGCGGTCGCTGCCGCTCGGCGATGACGGCTTGCGCCAGCCCAACGGTTTTGGTCGATTCCGTATCGAACTTGGCCGCCACTTGAATTCCTTCGCGCTGGCGGAATGTCTCGAAAATCGGCTCCGAAAAGTCTTGATCCAGCGCGCTATAAACCACCACGCCAGTCGTGCTGCCGGCGTGATTTGCATAAAAGTAGAGCAAACCCACTGCGGCCAGGATCGCCACGACAATCAAGATTCCGCTGCGTGCTGTCATCGGTTTCGGATCGCTTTCAGGTTATTAAATGCCGGCCGACGTTCGCGGTTAGAGTGCAATCTTCGACGTTCTCATGGATGTAGTGCAAATTGGTGGTCAGCCTGCCATGACTGCTTTTTTGGGCGGGGCTGGCCGCTAACTCCACTCCCCAATCTGCCTGCATCATATTACAATAATGGCCAAACGCGGACGAATCACTGCTGAACTGGTGAGAAGGAAACTCTGATGCTGAAAAAACGTTTGATGACGCCCGGCCCCACGCAAGTGCCCGAAGAAGCTTTGCTCACGCTCGCCAAGCAGGTGGCCCACCATCGCACGCCGGAATTCGTCAAGCTATTGGCTGAAGTCCTGGACGGCCTGAAATACGTTTTCGCCACCAAAAACGACGTCATCGTGCTCACCAGTTCCGGCAGCGGCGCAATGGAAGCTGCCATGGTCAACACCGTTCCGCGCGGTGGCAAGTGCATCGTGCTCGATGCCGGCCGCTTCGCCCAGCGTTGGCACGAGATCGCCGCGGCGTTCGGCATTGAAGCCATTATCCACAAAGTCGATTGGGGGCAAGCCGTCGAGGCCGACGATGTGGCCGCGCTGCTCAAGCAACATCCCGATGCGGTGGCCGTTTTCGGCACACTGATGGAAAGCAGCACGGGCGTAGGGCACGACGTCAAAGCCATTGGCGAAGTGGTCCGCGCCACCAAGGCGCTGTATGTGGTTGACGCCATCAGTGGCGCGGCCGTGATGGAATGCCGCTGCGACGAATGGGGCGTGGATGTGTTTGTCGTTGGTTCGCAAAAAGCGTTGATGCTGCCGCCGGGACTGGCGTTTTTGTCGGTCAGCGAAAAAGCCTGGCAGCAAATCGGCAAGGTCGAGCAACAGGCGTTTTACTTCGATTTGAAGCAGTACCGCAAGAAAATCAAAGACGGCCCGGACACTCCGTTTACGCCAGCTCACACGCTGATTGCCGCGTTGGCCGAGAATCTCAAACTGATCAAAGCCGATGGCATCGAAGCCATTTGGAGCCGCGCCAAAACGCTCAGCCGCGCCACCCGCGCGGGCTTGGAAGCCATCGGTCTGGAAATCTTCGCGGCGCGTCCGGCCGATGGGCTGACGGCCGTCAAAATTCCCACCGATGTGAATGGCTCGGCGTTCCTGAAGAAGTTGGAATCGCGATTCGGCATCAAAGTCGCCGGCGGCCAAGCCCATCTTAAGGGCAAGATCTTCCGCATTGCCCACATGGGCATCATCGACGAACTGGACATCATCTCGACGCTCTCGGCAATTGAACTGGTGCTGGACGAACTCGGTCGCAGCGTGGAGTTTGGCGCCGGCTGTGCTGCCGCTAGTCGCGTATTGGCCGAAGCGCACGCTACGCCAGCCATGGCGTAGGCCAGCGGTGGGAAAGCGCGTGGTGCGGTTGCGGCCAAAGATTACAAACAAACTTACGGTGTCGTGGCCGCAGATTCGCCAGTTACCAATCGCTGGGTCGTCACCGTTCTTCGTTTTGGCGTCTTGCGTTTTGCGAATCGTGCGCCCCGGAGGTTTGTTGTTTTAACTGAAGCCGAGCGACGAGTCCGGCACGCGTACCGCCGGCCTCTGCTAGTAGTTGTTCGCGGACTGCGTGCAATTCGTCAAGTATGGGTTGCGTCGTCGGCATCTCAAGGTCCGCCTAAAAACTCTGCGGGAGCGATTATCAGCATTCCGCCAGAACCGGCGCGATCAAGCAAATGGTAGACGCGAGGAAGTTCGTGCGCATTCGCGATATGCTTGCAATTTTACGGTACCAAGTATTTTTCACCGCCGAGTGCGGCCGCGGCAACATGCATGGAATTGCCGACGATCTTCGCCGCCTGGCTTTGGACTTTGATTTCGACGGAGTCGAGAACTTCAAACTTGATTGCCTATCAGCTTGCCAATAACGTTGATAAGGCTGAGTAGCCCAGATCAACCGGTGACCGTTGCGGGGCGTGATTCAATGCCGCGGATCAACGCCTAAAATCGATTTCCAGCGGGATTTTCACGCGCGAGTACGTCACGTAGCTCATTGCAGAGTGACTGATGATTTTCGATGTGTGCGAACTCGCGTTGGAAATCGTCTAATTTGCGGCTCGCTTCGTCAAACTCCAATAGCGTGGGAGAGAATCGCTGCTCTCGCAAGATCGATAGCGCTTGGCACTGCACTTCGTAGCTGCGGCACAAAGCCAACGAGAACAGTTCGGCAAAATGCTCCGAGCATTTGAAAGCCATCAGTGCGAAAAGCTGCGTTCCTCGATGATTGATATTCTCGGGGCGGTTGATGGCCCGAAACAGCGTGGCGACGGCAGCTTCGGCGAAGTCGAGCACTCGGAGCGCGGCGGTATGCCGTGTCGCGTGGTCAGCACAGTCCAATGCTTGGAACGTATCGGCGAGTTGATCAGTCATTGAAAATTCCGCGTCCAGTCGTTGCTGGCATCTATCGATTTGCGCGGCGTTGCCACTCGGCTTGGGTGACGGCTTCGCCATTCCAGAACCATTTGTGGCCAATGCGCTGCGCATCAATGGTCGCGACCGTCCATTTTCCATGCGGCTGGCTGTTGCGGAGCGGACCCGATTCGACAAGGACCGCGTCGCCCTCCAGCGTGTAAACGCGGCGGGCGAGCGGCACATTTCCCCAACGTGAGCGCTGCTCGCTGATTGTAAAATTCGGAATGCCCAGCAGTACGTTGTCAATTGCGTGCATGTCGGAAGTCCAGTAGCTCGAACACCATGTCCAGCAGCCAAACAGGGCGAGCGTCGCGGCCAGCACGTAGCGATAATCGAGCTTTGGCCGCCAGCGGTTGCGCACCAAAGAAAGCCCCAGCCAGATGGTTCCGGCCGCGCCAATCCACGCGAGCGGGCCGCTCGAGTCTTCGCCCAAAATCCATAGCAGCACGCTGCCCAACAACATCAGCACCGCGACCGACGGATTGAACTTCTTTGGCCAATCCACATGGGTTAGCCGATTAAGTTTTTGCCGTGGCGTTTCGCGGGGCATGAGTTGCGCCAAGGTCTTGGCTTTGCTCCATGCGCCGTCGTCCGCTTGAACGAGCGTATTGCTGCAGATGAGTCCCGATGCCAGGAACTTGCGCATCTGCTCGGCGCTAAACGGTCCGTGTGTTTTATCGCCGAGGCGAAATCGAAAACAGCTCATTCCGCCACGATACTCTGCGGAATTGGGGGCTGCAAGTTGAACGTACGACGCGCGGCTTGCAATGTCGCCGCACACATTGCCGCGCCGCCAATGCACTTGCGCCTTACTTTCGGAATCGTCGGAATTTCTAACCTGCATTCCACATTCTGCCAAAACCGGCCGATGATACTTGTGCCAACCACGGATGTGGGGAGGCTTGCTTCGCTTGCGAGCAATGATTTCGACACGGAAGTCTTTCTTTCCGGCGTCGTTTCTTGCGACCGCGTGCGAGGCGATTTCGGCCACGGATGGGACCGAACAAGATCGCTTGTTGTCCAATTGAGTGCAGGCTCACCGTGGTTCAAATGCATCCGAATTTATTGAAGATCCACGCGCCCTCGGCGCCGGAAGTTGTCCGGCCCAATTTGGAGGACGTGTGTCAACTGAACGAACTTTGCCGACAGTTTTCGCAGGCCACCGGCTGGCCGTTACGATACATTGCCGGTCCGCAACCGGACCTTGAGATCGATCTTGTGTGGTCTGCCCCGGTCAATCCGGGCGTTGGAACTCCTCCCGGACACCTCCGGATCGACCTTGGCGGCTTGCAACCCGATGCGGTCGACCTGGAAGCGGCCATTGAACTGGCCGAAGGCCTGTTGCGGATGTGGACGGATATGCAGCGGACGCGGCTCGCGCTGTGGCAACGCGAGGCCGAACTGGCCGCCAGCGTGCCGGTGGTGACGACCACTGGCGAAGCGCGGCGATTCGCGGAAAAGCTCGATAACACCATTCGCCTTGGCGCCGAGGCCATTGGCTGCCACGCCGCCGCGCTATACTTGCTGGACGATTACACCAGCGTGCTGAAAATGCGTTCGGCCTGGGGTTTATCGCCCACGCGGCTAGCCGAACCGGCCAGACCCTTAAGCACCGCGCTGGCCGATCTCGAAGCACTGCTGGGTCACGCCGTGGCGCTGGAATCCATCGACCCGCTTGGCCCCTGGAACGCGCCGGAGGAGTTTCCCGCCGCCGTCTGCGTACCGGTCGCCTCGGACAACACGGTTCTCGGCACGTTATGGTTGTTCTGTAATCGCGAACGTCCTTTCACCGACGAGCAAACCAACATCGCCGAACTTGTCGCTGGTCGCGTAGCTGCGGAATTGGAACGCGAGTCGCTGCTGCGAGAAGGTCTGGCGACAGCCGCCGAAAGCCGTCAAACCGAAGTCGTTGCCGAGCGGCAGCGAACTATGTTGCCGCACATTGCTCCGCCGGTCGAGCGGTTGGAAGTGGCCGGCATGTCCGTGCAAGCCGAACGCCTGGGCGGGGCGTTTCACGATTGGTTTGTGCTGGACGACGGCCGCCTGGCCGTGATGGTGGGCTATGCCGAGCAACGCGGGCTGCCGGGCGCGATGTCGGCCGCCACGCTCCGCGCCGCGCTGCGATCGCACGCGGCGCATTGTCCCGCGCCACAGGACGTTTTGCGAGCCGTTAACCAAACGCTCTGGACCACGTCGTCCGGAGACCAACCAGCCACGCTGCTGTATGCCGTGATCGACCCGCGTAACGGTCAAACGATTCTCTCCGCTGCTGGCGGACCGAGTGCGCTGCTGATGAATTCACGGCGCTGTGAATCGCTGGTGTATCCGTCCGAACCGCTCGGACAACAGCCGGATTTGATTCTGACCGCGCAGCGACGGTTGCTGCTGCCCGGCGAATCGCTGCTGCTGTACGGCGGCAATCGCTATCCGGTGACGGCGGCCTCGCTCGACCGACCGCTGGACGGCGCGATGCTCGCCCCTGATTTGTTGCAACGGTTGGAGCCGAGTTTCGATCGGCCCGCGGCGGAGACAGTGAAACGGTTGTGCGAGCTGATGTCGGAAGTTTCGCTCGGCGATTATTCCGCGTTGGCGATTCATTGCATCGGCCGATAAACGCCTGGCGTGGCGATCACAGACGCCGGGCGTCGCGATTGCTGAATTTGTCACCTTGGACAATGGCCGGAATCGCTGGCGGGGCGCGAGCATCATTTTGCGGCTCGCTTGACCTCCCCGCTCGCGATTCGGCCGATGTCAATCGGAGTTATCGATTCCGCTCGTATCACGACGGGCAGTGGTTGACGCTCAACCTTTGTAAGAAAGCAGCGGTTGCAACTCGCGGTCGATGCGGGTCAACTCGCGTTGAGCGCGCATTACGGCGCCGATGTCTTTGTACGCGGAAGGCGCTTCGTCCACGAGACGAACGGCATGACGGTGATCGAACCACACGCCGCGCATCTCGCGCTGCAGTTGGTGGATGCCGATCATTCGGCTAGCCAATCCGCGGCTCAGCGCTCGTCCCGCGCCGTGCGAGCTGGAATTTAGCGACAGCTCGTTTCCGCGCCCGCTCACATGAAAACTGCGCGTGCCCATCGAGCCCGGAATGATGCCGGGTTCGCCGACCGCTGCGGGCAGCGCGCCTTTGCGGTGTACCCACAACGTCTTGGCAAAGTGCAATTCCTGCCGAACGTGGTTGTGGTTGCAGTGAATGAGCGAGTCTTGAATGGCTTCAATGCCTAACAAATCCGCCAGGACGTGCTCGACGGCCGCGATGATCGCGCGCCGATTCTGCTCGGCGTAGCGAACGGCCCAAGCGACGTCCGACAGATAGGCTTGTCCTTGCGGGCTGTCGGCTTCGATTCCCATGATCGATTTCGTTGCGCGGTTGCCGACGCCGATTGCGAGATGATGCGCAGTGATTGCTTGTCCAATGCCGCGCGAACCGCTGTGCACCATCAACCAGAGTTGGCCGATGCGATCCGATTGAAACTCCAGAAAGTGATTGCCTCGTCCAAGAGTTCCGAATTGCAACCGGCCCTCGCGCTGTTTGAGTTTTTCTAATCGAGGGTGGCTCAAGGCTGTTTGCTGCAAATCCGGAGGCAAGTCCGCGGGCGCGGTTTCTCTCGCGTGTTTAATCGCTGGCACACGCCTGTAGAGCGCCGACAGCAATCGTGCGGCCGCGCGCTCGTTGGACAGCACGTCAGCGAGCGCGTGGAATTGCAGGGCAGCCATGCCACAGCCGATATCGCCGCCGACAGCCTGCGGATAGAGTGTGCAGTGCGTCGCCACGGCAAGCCCCACGCAGACATCGCCGGAAAGATGAACGTCCGGCATCACGGCGACATGTTGGACGTCGAAGGCTGCGGCAATTCGCTGGACCGATTGCGCGACATCCAGCGGCAGTGGCTCGACGAGCCACTGCCGCAAAGCAGGTTGATTAAGATCGGTCGTCAAGGGAGTTCCTCTGCGACAAGCGGGCCGGCATGGAACTGAAACAGTAGCTTCGGCGTGCGGCGGCGCGAAATTGCCGCGGCCACTGATGAGCGGAGCTGCCCCGAAGCCAGCTCCAGCCGCGCGAGGGCGTCGTTTGGCAAAACGAGTTGATCCGTCAGCAGCGGACCGACCATCACCAGTAATTGCGAAGCATCCGGTGCCGGCGCGACCGCGATGACTTGCAGCTCGCGAAGCAGGTCGTCGTCGCACTCGCCGCTGAGCACTTGATTGAGCGTTTCCGCCACCTGTCGGCAAAGCTGCTGGGTTTTTCGATCCGGCTTTCGCGCGTATTTTTCCGTGCGAAAAAAGTCTTTGGGATCACTGCCATCTTCGGGATGAACCTCGGCGCAATCTGCGCTCAGATTCCTCCGTGAGGAGCGTTTGGCGGCCATGTTTTCTCTCGTAATGAAACAGAGCGCGGATGAACCGCGCTCCGGAAACGGATACTCAATCACCGAGAGAGCCTGGCGAGCTTTCAGTCAGAAAAAGTTTCTAACGGCGACGCAACTGCAGGCTCATCGGCACAGAATTATCGAATCGAGTACGCATCGTTGGTCTCCTGAGAGAATTTGCATTGATGGCAAAACTGTCGGCGTGAACGCCACCGTCGGGGTCCTAGTGAAAGAGACAGGGTCGCCGCAAATTGGTTCGCGAGGCTTAAAAGCAAGAGTCGGGTGGAACGACCGGCGGCAATTTGGCGCGAGTGTTAAGCTGTGCCGACAAACCCCGGCGGTTCGGGCGGCGACAATTCTTTTTCTACCGCTTGACCTTTGATTTCTATGTGCTAGCTCTGGCGATGTGGACGATGAACCGTATGTGCTCTGGAAAGCAGTAGGACTGCAATCCACGAGCATGCGAGTGTGCGTGTCAGGTTCACGGCCTTTCCGTGCCGCGACGCTCGATGTTTTTGGTTACGGCCGAAGACTCGCCTCAATCATCGCCAGGATGCGTATATGAAGGTTGATACTTCTCGCTTTGGACCCCTGGAAATCGATGCACAGGATGTCATCGATTTTCCCACCGGCTTGCTCGGTTTAGAAAATTGCCGCCATTGGGTGTTGTTGGCCGATGCCACCAACGACGCCATGGGTTGGATGCAAAGTACCACCCGGCCGGAGATCGCACTTGCGGTCGTCAGTCCGCGGCGGTTTGTGCCCGACTATCAGGTACGCGTCTTCCGTAGCGAACTGGAAACACTGGAATTGAACGATCTGAGTGACGCCCAGGTGCTGGCCATCGTCGGTAAGAATGACCGATCGATTACGCTGAATCTGAAAGCGCCGCTGGTGATCCATTTGAGCCGTCGTTTGGGCCGCCAAGTCGTGGCCAATGGCGATCAACCGTTGCAGTATGAATTGGCCGGTCGTCGCGAATATCGCAAAAGTGCGTGATTTGTCGTCGACTGGTCGCCAGGCTTTCATTTATTCGTCTTATTACTGTTCACGAATCGCCGCCAAAATTTTTCGGCCGTTTGCGCCCAAATCGGCCGCGTGTAAAGGAAGGAGCCATCGATGCTTGTTTTGTCGAGACAGCGCGACGAAAGCATCATGATCGGTGACAACATCGTCGTTACCATCGTCGATATTCGAGGTGACAAAGTACGATTGGGCATCAATGCCCCGTCAGAAATTCCGGTTCATCGTCAGGAAGTTTACGAGGCGATTCAGCGCGAAAATCTTCGCGCAAGCCGGCTCGACCCCAAAGATACTCGCGGTTTAGGCAAGTCATAGGTTGCAAGATCGGTGCAATTTGCACCGCTGTGACGGACTCTGCCGAAGTTTCCAGAAATACCGGCCGCCGAACCACTTGCTTTTTGGTTCGGCGGCTTTTTCTTTTCCGGTGGCGAGCTAGCCTTTCCGAGTACGTTCTTAGGACGATGGCACGCCTTGCGAATGAAATTACTCAGATTGCCTAAAGCATCCATCTTAATAAGACGAAGAATAATCTACGGGTCCCTGTACATCCCAGTTGGTGATGAAGATCGATCGCAAATCGACCTCATTGCCCGAGCCTCGTCGGCTCTATAGGTACTTTCGGGGGAGACGGGACGGATGCGCGAAGTAATGGACCAATTGAAACAAATCGCAGTTTCGCCACGGAGCCTCGGCGCTCCGGAAACTGCAGTGGCCGCGGAAGGATTGACTGTCTCCCCGGGCAATCGACACGGCTGAACCAAGACCTAAATTCTATAAGGGGTGTATGGAATGACGACACGGATCAACACAAACGTAAGCAGCTTGGTGGCCCAAACAGCCTTGGCCAGGTCCAACACGCAATTGCAACAATCGCTCACCCGGCTCAGCACCGGTTTGCGAATCAACAGCGGCAAAGACGATCCTGCCGGTTTGATCGCCAGCGAATCTTTGGGAAGCGATATCATCAGCGTCCAAAAAGCGATTGGCAACAGCCAAGCCGCCAACCAGTTGATCTCTACGGCCGATAGCGCGCTGGGACAGGTCAGCTCGCTGCTGAACGACATCCGCGGGCTGGTTTCGCAGTCGGCCAATACGGGCGCTCTGAGCAGCGACCAAATCGCCGCAAATCAACTGCAGGTCGATTCGTCGCTGGACGCCATCGATCGCATTTCGCAGACGACGGCTTTCCAAGGCCGCAAACTGCTCGACGGCAACCTGGATTTTGTCTCCACGTCTGCCGGCACGTACAACACGACTCACGCGGCAGGTACCTTCGGCTCGATCGCGCAAGTCAACGCTTCGCTGGCAGTCGGTAGCGGCGCCAACGGGACTGTGACGTTCACCGCCAAAACGGCTGGCGGCGCATCAGGCACGGCAGGTAACGCATACACCATCAGCTACGTCAGTGGTGCCACCGCGGGTGCGGAAACGGTGACCTTCGACGGCGCTGCCAAGACACTGGTCATCGGCGTCGACGATACCGCCGGCACGGGTTCGACTGCGACACAAGTTGCGGCTGCCTTGGCGGCCAACGCCTCGGCCAGTGCTGCATTTTCCGCAGTCGCTTCCGGTACGGGCTCGTCCGTTGTTGCCGCCAGCGCGGCTGCGTCGGCCGCCGGTGGCGTCGACAGCAACCAGCTCACGCTTACCGCGGTCAACACCGGGGTAAAGTACAACAACCTGAAAGTGACCTTGGCCACGGGCGTGG
The DNA here is from genome assembly GCA_038205115.1 of Pirellulales bacterium. Classification (GTDB taxonomy): domain Bacteria; phylum Planctomycetota; class Planctomycetia; order Pirellulales; family JBBRCE01; genus JBBRCE01. The sequence continues at coordinate 30,316 of JBBRCE010000005.1, read as the reverse complement.
CTGCGGGATCAGAAACTGCCGCGTACGACTCTGCCAGCAACACATTGACGGTTAACGTCAACGACACTTCCACGGCCGCGCAAGTTCTCACAGCCGTCAATACAGAAGGTACGTTCACGGCCGCGTCGCTCGGTAACGGCGGCGGCGTGTATTCAGCCGGCACGACAGCCTCGGTCACTACCGGCGCCACGGTCGGACCGCAGAATATTTCGAACTTGGCCATCAACCAGGCCAACTTCGGCACTTCAAACTCGATCGGTGTGAATGTCAACATCGACGCGCAAGCCACGCAAGGCAAGTTGACCTACTCCGGCGGCACGTTGACCAGCGACCTGGTGTTGCAAGTCGCGGGCAACAAGGGCGCGCAAGTATTCAACTTTGGTTCGGGCACGACGGTTGCTCAGATCAACACGGCGATCAATTCATCGTCGGATTCAACTGGAGTGACCGCGTCGGTCGTGAGCGGCAACGTGGTGCTCAATTCCTCGGACTACGGCAAGAGCGCCGCGGTTTCGGCTCGGGCCGTCAGCGGCACGTTCGACACGGTGGATGCGGGTGGCAGTGCTTCGACTCGCAGCACCGGAACCGACATTTCGCTCCGCATCAACGGTGTCAAGGCGACCGGCGATGGACTCAAGGCTTCGTTGCACACCTCGTCGCTCGACTTGAACTTCTCGGTCGAAAAAACGCACGCCAGCAATGACACCTTTAGTTTCAACATCACCAGCGGTGGCGCCAATTTCCAACTCGGACCAAGCGTGGTTTCCAACCAGCAGGCCCGCGTCGGCATCCAAGGCGTCAACACCGCGACGTTGGGTGGAATTGACGGCAAACTGTATCAACTGCGATCCGGTGCCGACAAGAGCCTGACCAACGACGTGAATGGCGCTGCCAAGATCGTTGACGAAGTCATCTCGCAAGTCACCAGCCTCCGCGGTCGATTGGGTGCGTTCCAGAAAACGACGCTCGACACCAACATTGCCACGCTGAACGACACGGTTGCTAACTTGACCGATGCTCGGAGCAGCATCCGCGACGCCGACTTCGCCGCGGAAAGCGCCAACTTGTCTCGCGCTCAAATTCTGGTGCAGTCCGGTACGCAAGTGCTGCAGATTTCCAATCAGAACCCGCAACAAGTGTTGTCGCTGCTGCGTGGTGCATAATCGCCTGCCACGTGATGAAAATCAGAAAGAGCCTGCCGCGAGGAAACTCGCGGCAGGCTTTTTACGTTGAGGGCGCGGCAATCGCTCGCAGCGACGAAAGTTGTTCGCGAATTTTCAATTTCGGATGCGCGTCCGTCAGTTCCAGCCGATCCGCCAGGGCAATAGCCTCCGCGGCAATCTTGCGAGCGCTGTCGATTTCGCCGCGACGATGTCGCACGCTGGCCGATATCGCTTGAAACGAAAAAAATTCCAGACTCTGTTGCGTGTGAACTTCCGACAGCGTCCCGAGCGCCCGTTGCAATAAGTCGTCGGCCTGGTCGAGTTGGCCTTGTCGCGCGTAAAGGGCCGCACGATCGCCCCAATTGATCGCCAGCAGAAATTTGTTGCCCATCTGCGTGTTGATCGTTTCCGCTTCGTCAAAGCAATGAATTGCCTCGGCATCACGTTGCAAATCGGCCAGGGCATTGGCCTGATTGCCGACGTTGACGGCGATACCAAACTGCGATTGCATCCCGCGATTAATTTCTAATGCTTGCTCGTAACATTGCAATGCGGATTGCGGATCGCCGCGATCGGCCAGCAAGATGCCGCGATTTCCGACATTGATGGCCATGCCGCGTTTGTCGCCGATTCGACGGGCGAGACTCTCTGCTCTGGTATAACATTCCACCGCGCCGGCGAAATCGCCCTGCGTCGCCAACACGGTTCCACGATCGCCAATCGCCAGCCGCAGCGAACGGTCGTCACCGAGCTGTCGGGCGGTCGCCTCGACTTCGGCATAACCGCGGAGTGCTCCGGTGTAATTGCCTTGCTGTGCTAGAACGTGCCCACGATGGCGACCGATCTTGAGGCTACGAAATAAATTGCCGGCGGCGCGGACGATGGCCTCGGCCTGGTTGTAACAGGCGAGCGCTTCGTCGGTTTGACCGCGCTGCCAAATTAAAAAACCGCGGCTGGCGAGGTTATCGGCCACCAGCAATTGTTCGCCCACGGATTGCGCCAGCAATTGGCTTTCTGCAAAGCACTTGAGCGCGGCATCGAGTTCGCCACGCTGGCGGCGCATTTCGCCTTGTTGTCGTAGGGCGCGGGCCTTGAGTTGCGGAATGGCGATCTTTTCCACGCGCGCCACGGCTCTGTCGGCGAGTTCGACGGCTCGATTCCAGTCGCCGGCTGCTTCGCCGGCTTCCGAAATCGCGATCTCAAGTTCCGCGGCGAGTTCTGGATTTGCCTCGCCAATGGCCGTCAGCGCACGTTCTAACCGCGGAACACGCTGATCCGCCGGTCCACGGATGGCCATGGCCGGCGCGACCGCAAGAATCGCCCGCGCGGCGACGGCCGGATCGCCATAGGCGGCGGCGAAATCTTGGACCGCGAAGAGATTTTCAATCTCCAATCCCAGCCGATCGATCGCCTCGCCACCTTCGGCAGTTTGCAACCGCTGGTTCCAGCCGTCGGCCCAAGAGACAAAGTGCGTGGCAAACCGATGTTGCAATGCCAGTTGCGCGGCGGCATCGGTGCGAGTTTGCCATTGCCGTTCGCCGTATTCTCGCACCGACTGATACATGGCAAAACGCGTTTCATGCGTGGTCTCTTGCCGCGTGACCAGGCTCTTGTCTCGCAGATCCTGAATCACGTCCAGCACCAGCGGCGCATTGGCAAATTGGCTGAGATCGATCACCGCTTCGGCAGCTTCCAGATAAAAACCGCCACGAAACAAGCAAGCTTGCATGAACGCTTGTTGTTCCCAATCTTTGAGCAGCCCAAAACTCCAGTCGATGGCGGCCCACAGCGTTTGCTGACGCGGCGACAAATCACGCCGGCTGGACTGCAATAATTGAAACTTCTGGCCGAGCTTTTTGGCAATTTCGGCCGGCTTGAGAATTTTGACGCGCGCTGCTGCCAGTTCCACGGCTAACGGAATTCCCTCCAGCTCGGCACAAATTGCCGAAATCGACGCCAAGTTGCGTTCGTCGGCCACAAAGCTCGGCAGCACTTCGCGGGCGCGTTGAATGAAGAGTTGCACGCTGTCGAACGCCAGCAAATCGCTGACGGCCAGATGATCGTCCATTTTGGGGGGCGTGGCCAGCGGTCCGAGTTCGTATTCACGCTCGCCCGCCAGACCGAGCGACGCGCGGCTAGTCACCAGAAAATGAACTTGCGGTGCCATTTTGCGCCAACGGCCGACCGTGGCCTCGGCGTGCTCGACAGCTTGTTCGAAGTTGTCCAGGATCAGTAGCAGTGGCTTGCGATATTCCAAGATGTGTCCGATGCCTTGCTCGGGCACTTCGTTTCCGCTGAGCGTAACGCCCAGGGTCTTTGCCACCGCGTGCGAAACTTCGGCGGCCGTGTGGGCTTCGGTCAAATCCGCGAACCAGCAGCCGCCCGGCAAATGCTCCGCTAAGCGACCGGCAACCTGCAACGCGAGCCGTGTTTTGCCCATGCCGCCCGGCCCGATAACGGTGATTAGCCGCGATTCGGCATCGATCAGCAACTGCGCCAATTCGTCGGATTCACGCTGTCGGCCGATGAAACTTGTGGCCATTGGCGGCAAATTCGATGGCCGGGCAGCGGGCGACACAATCGAACCGAAGTGCATCCCGGACTGCGAAGCGCCTGCGGCGTCGAGCGAGCCCAGCCATGACTCGGTACGCCCACGCGGCATGTAAAAATGCCGCTGGGATTCGGATACGCGATTTTGCAGCACGCGCCGCAAATCGGCCACAAGATCCATGCACGTGGTATAGCGCTGGCGGACCTCTTTGGACAAACACTTGAGGCAGATCCATTCCAGATCGGCCGGCACATCGTCAATGATTTGCCGGGGCGGCTTCGGATCGCGGTGCAGAATTTCATCGAACACTTCGCCCGCGCCTTGACCGCTAAAAGGCCGACGATGCGCGAGCATCTCATAAAGAATGACGCCCAAACTCCAAATGTCGGTGCGTCCATCGAGCCGATGCGCCTCGCCGCGGACCTGTTCGGGCGCCATGTACGCCGGCGAACCGCTGATTTGCCCCGCGCGTGATCGCTGGTCTTCTTCGGCCACCACCAAGCCAAAGTCGGCCACGTGCGGGCGGTTTTCACGATCGATCAAAATGTTGGCCGGCTTGAGATCGCAGTGTACCAGTCCCATTTTGTGCGCGCAGTGCACGGCCTCGGCCACGGCGGCGATCCAGGCGGCCGCTTGTGCCACGGTGGGATGCTGTTTGGCGAGCAACTCGTTGAGCGGCGCGCCTTCAATATATTGCATCACGATGTAGCAGCGAAATTCCGGATCGCGACCAACATCAAACACTTCCACCAGCGCCGGATGACGCAATTGGGCCGCCAGCCGCGCCTCACGCATGAAGGCGTCCATGTCGGCCGAGGTGCGCAATCTGCCCGGCCGAGGAACTTTGAGCGCCACTTGCCGGCCCAGTTCTTCGTCGAGCGCTAAAAACACCGAGCCAAACGAACCCCGCCCCAGCAGCGATTGGATTTTAAAACGGCCAATGCGTTCTGGCAGCGGCGGGCCTTTGGCAGCCGACGAGGGAACCAGCACCGCGGGCGGAATCTTGACAGCGGGATTCTTGGCGGGCGGATGCGCCGCAGCGTCGTGTCCGGCGGGCGAAGTTGGCGTTTGCCGCGCTACCGGATTCTGCGCTGCTGGCAGCGGTGGCATGTCCGCAGGTGGGGCATCTTGCGAGCTATCTCGCGTCTTCCCGTAAGGATCGGCCGGATTTCTGGCAGCCAACGGTCGAGTCGCCAGGCGAACGTCGGACATCACAACCGACCTGGCTTTCAGTACCGTGTCGTCGTCGATGCGCGTCAGAATGTGATCGAGCGTTTTGCCGTGATTCGGAAAACGAACGTGATATACGTCGTGCGACGGCCGATCGCCCCATTTGCGCCGTGCTCGGTATTCATCGCCCACCAAGTCGAGCGGCAATAGATCGATCGGACCGAGTTCCGGAAACTGTTTCAAATAGTCTTCCAGCACCGGCGCAACGTGAAGTGACGATTCTTGTTCAACGCCCGGCAGCGGGTCCAGCAGCACGGATTTAATGGTGGCCGCGGTCGCCTGCTTGCAGCGCCGCCACTGATATTCCAGATCGACTTTAATCAGTTCAATCAGCGCCAGTCGCCGAAAGGTCGGCGAATGATCTTCCGGCGGCGGCAGGTATTCGGCCAGCAGGGGCGTGGTGCCGCTGTGCCAAGCTTCATCAAACGCCTCGAGGATGCACTCCAATTGCTGATCGGTCGAGAGCCCAAGCGAATCGTTGGCATGTTCAGGATTTTGGTCGCCCGAGTTTGGCGTCATCGTGCGCGCTTCGACGGGTTAATCATGGGATTGTTCGGTGACTTGCTGGTTGAGCCGCTCTTTGATTTTATCCAGCAGCCGGCGCACGCCGCGCTCGGATCGACCGACTTCGGCCGCAATTTCTTCGATCTGATAGCCCTGCAGACGCATTTCGAACATTTGCCGTTGGACGTCGGTGAGTCCGGTCATCACGCCTTCGACTCGTTCCACCAATTCTAACGCATCTTCTGGCGATGGTTCGCGGGCTAGCACGTCCAACTCCACGGGCGGCGCGCCTGCCACGACTTGCATACTTTGCTCGGCCGACATACTGCGCTTGCCGGCCGTGTGATGTTCGACTTGTCCGCGCAGTTTGTTCATGGTCATCGCCACCAGCAATCTCCAGAGATCCTCGTTTTCGGCAAACGTGAATTGGCCCGCTTGTGCGCGGACAAAAAAACTACGGTAGGCCGATTGCACAATGTCTTCTGGATCGACTCGGCGTACCAACTTGGCGGATAATCGGCTCCGCGCCAGCGCGGTCAGTCGGGACACGTAGCGATGAAACAATTCGTCCGCGGCGCGTGCATCGCCCGCGCGAAATCGCTCGATCAACTTCAAGGCGTCGTCTGGCAGGGATTCGTCGGTCACCGGTGTATTCCTCGGGCAATATGCTGGCACTTTCAGGATACAGTTCTCAAACCATGCCGACAATCCGCGACCGCGGGATGTTCGAGCGCCGCGCGGTTGGCTCGTCGCTCCAGGTTACCATAACTGGCTGATCTATCTTTGGCGGTTGCCGATAATTACAATCGTGCTGTCGACAATTTACGGCCGTGCGACCCCATTTTTAGGCATTTCTGACCGACATGTTACGTTATTGGACCGCAGGCGAATCGCACGGAAAAGCCTTGCTCGCAATGATTGATGGCTTTCCGGCCGGCGTGAAGCTGGAGACCGCGCCAATTGACGAAGAACTCCGTCGCCGCCAGGGCGGTTACGGCCGCGGCGGTCGCCAACGCATCGAAACCGACACCGTTGAAATTCTGACCGGCATCTGGCATCAGACAACCATCGGCAGTCCGATTGCCCTGCAAGTCGTCAATAAAGATTACAAGCTCGAACGCCTGGGGGATTTAAATCGTCCGCGCCCCGGACATGGCGATCTGACCGGTGCGGTGAAATTTCTGGGATCGATCCGCGGCATTTTGGAGCGCGCCAGCGCTCGCGAGACCGCCGTCCGTGTGGCGGCCGGAGCGGTTGCCAAGCAGTTGCTCCGCGAGTTCGGCATCTCGACGCTGGGATACGTGGTGCAACTGGGCGGCGTTCAAATCGAACCGCTGCCCGGCACGCTTGAGGAGCATCGTCAGCTTCGCGACAGCAGCGAAATTTACAGTCTCAATCCGGGGCAAGATGCGGGCATCAAGGCGATGATCGATCAATGCGGCAAGGACGGCGATACGCTCGGTGGCGTGTTGGAAGTTCGCGTTGAGGGCCTACCGTTTGGCCTCGGCACGCACGCCCAATGGGACCGCAAGCTGGATGGTCGGCTGGCGCAAGCCGTGATGGCCGTCCAAGCCATCAAAGGCGTGGAGATTGGTCTGGGCTTCGAGGCGGCGCGGCGACGGGGATCGCAAGTTCACGATCCGATTCACTACGACGCTGCGGAAAAAACTTCGGTCAACCTCGGCTACACGCGCCCCACGAACAACGCTGGCGGGCTGGAAGCCGGCATGACCAACGGCCAGCCGCTGGTGATTCGTGCGGCAAAAAAGCCGATCAGCACGCTCCGCAAACCTCTGGAATCGGTCAATTTGGATACGAAGCAGATGGAATCGGCCCAGTATGAGCGGAGCGACGTCTGCGCCGTGCCGGCTGCTAGCGTGATTATCGAAAACGTGGTGGCCTTCGAAATTGCCGTGGCGCTGACGGACAAGTTCGGTTGCGACAGTTTGATTGAGATGCAAGCACGCTGGAAGCTCTTTCAAGAAATGGCCACTCAACGCTAGAATCTGTCGGTTCAAAAGGTTCACGCCACAAAGCGTTGTCGTGCTCGCGTCATTGAAGTCAACTTGGTGGCCGGATGCCGCCAGCACGATTCGCGGATTTATCATTTTTGCTGGGACACGGATGTTCCGTCTGCAAGACGCCACTCGCCGACTCATCTGCCGCACCGGCTTCTGGCTGCTGTGCGTGACGCCGACTTTGGCCACCGTTGGCTGGTGCGCCTATTGGAATTCGTCGCGCCCGCGGCTGTCGTTGGAACAAACGCTGACGCAAGAGCTGGGCCTAAAGGTTTCCGGCGAACGCATCACGCAGCCGCGCCCCGGCGTGCTGCTGCTCGAAAATCTGCAACTTTGCTCGACAGAAACCGGCGAGCTTGTTGCGCGGATGCGACTCGTCGAGGCGACACGTTCCGAGCAGGGCTGGGTGGTGATTGTTTCGCAGCCGGAACTTGACGCCGCCCAGTTTGGTCCGCTGAGTCAGATGATTGCCGCGCGGCTTCGAGAAGCGCCAGCCGTGAAACAAAGCCTGCGAATTCTGGCCAGCGAGGCGACCGTTCGTTGGCCGCGCGAGTCGCGGACATTCTCGGACTTGGCGGCTACCGTCACGACCTCGCCCACATCGTCCGAAGCCGAATTGCAATTTCGCGTTGCCGGGCTTGAGATGGCCGAGGCCGCGCGACTGCGCGTGATCCGCATTCGCGAATCGCTACCGCCCACGGTACGGTGCGAACTCCATACCGGCAAAACGGCTTTGCCGGTGCCGTTGCTGCTTTCGCCACTGGCGCTGGAAAATCGACTCGGCGCTGAGAGCCGCTTTCGCGGTTCCGTTTGGCTGCAGCAAACCGACGACGAATGGCAAGGCGCTGTGACCGGCGAGTTGAGCCATGTCGACCTGCGCACGCTAACCAACCGTTTCTCGCACCTGCTGACCGGCACAGCGACCGTTACCGTGCAGAACGCCAAGATCGAACATGGAAGGCTCGAAGAAGCGCTTGGCTCGCTCGAAAGTCACGAAGGCATTCTCGATGCCTCGCTGCTGATTGCCGCACGCGATCAACTAGGCATGACGTCGTCCTACGATTTGGCTGCGATGCAAGATCGCATTCAATACAGTCAGTTGGCTCTGCAGTTTTCGCTGGACGCCGCCGGATTGACGCTGCAGGGGCAATGCGCCGGCAACACGCCAGGAGTGGTGTTGGCTTGGGGCGGCATGCCGGTGTTGCTGCAAGCCGGTCATCCGACGCCCGCCGCCAACTTTGTCCGCGCGCTGGTTCCGCAGAACGAAGTGACGGTGCCGGCAACCCAACAAACGGATTGGCTGAATCGTTTGCTGCCACTGCCCGATCTGGCTCCACCCGACAATCAGCAGCCTAAGGGGCGTTTGCGATCGCGGTAAAGTCGCCGAGCGCGCGCCCATTGACTGCCACGTCGCCACACCGCAAAAACGCAGGCCGCTCTGGCGGTCAGAGTCGAGCACCGCTTTGCTCGTTGCTTGGCGCGATTGATCGCGGTTTTCTCGAATCGCCGCACGATGATCCAGCTTAGCATGCGGCGACGATCCTGGACAAACGGTACGCGTAACGGTGAGCGTCTGGCTAGCAAGTTGGCAGACGCAGCCGGAATCGCGTAATCGCTGGTTGTTTCCGGCCGATTTTTCGAGTAATTTCAAGGATTGCTGCCCGCCCGCGCTGGTTCATGCAGACGCACAACTCCTTGCTTTCAGGATGATTTCGATGACCGCCCCCGACGCCGCAATGCCTGCGGATTTAGCCGATTCCGTTGGCGCCGCTCGCCAACGGCTTGACGCGCACACGTACGAGATCGTGCAGTGGCACTTTCACGCTTCGACCGGCTGCCCGTTTTGGTTGCAGTATGCGGCCGAGTCGTTGAAATTCGATCCGTTGAAAGAGATCAAGACCTACGAAGATTTGAAGAAGTTTCCGGAATTTCAAGATGAGTGGTTGCGCGGCGGACCGGTGCGTCGTTGGGTGCCCAAGGCGTTTTCCGACAAGCCGGTTTACGTGTTCGAAACGGGCGGCACGACCGGCGTGCCCAAAAGTCGCGTGGCGATTGACGATTTTCGCACCGACTACTCGCTGTTCAGCGAGACATTGCCAGACGAGTCGTTTCCGAAAGGTGCCAACTGGCTGATGCTCGGGCCTTCGGGTCCGCGACGCTTGCGGCTGGCGATCGAGCATCTGGCCCAAATTCGCGGCGGCATTTGTTTCTGCATTGACTTGGACCCGCGCTGGGTTGTCAAGCTGATCAAGAAAGGCTGGATGGAACATCTCGAGGCCTATAAGCAGCACTGTATCGATCAAGCCGTCACCATCCTCGGCGCAGGGCACGACATCAAGTGCATGTTCACCACGCCTAAGCTGCTGGAATCGCTGGCGCTGGAACTGGAAAAACGCGGCACGACAATCCGCGCGTCCGGCATCACCGGCATTTTTTCCGGGGGCACGGAATTCACTCCGCAGTGGACGCGGTTTGCCACCGAAGAGTTTTTAGAAGGCGTCTACATGACGCCTACCTACGGTAATACATTGATGGGCTTGGCCTGCAGCAAGCCTGTCACGGTCGAAGACGGTTATAAAATCTCTTACTACGCGCCTCAACCGCGGGCCTGCACCGAAGTGGTCGAGTTTGACGACTACACGCAGACTGTGGGCTACGGCCAGACCGGTCGCGTGAAGCTGACAACCTTGACCAAAGAATTCTTCGTGCCAGGCTTCATGGAGCGCGACGAAGGCGAGCGCGAGAAGCCATTCGCCAAGTATCCATGGGACGGCGTCAGCGGCGTGCGCCCCTTCCATGTGCTGGCCGAAGCTACCACTGTGGGCGTTTATTGAGAATTGGAGGTGAAGCATGGCCACGACAATTGATGCGGCGACGGAAGTTCGGATTTCAAATTGGGAAGTACAAGTTCGCCGACTTGAGGAAGTCCTCAAGGGACATTCGCCCGGCTCCGACTCGGTCGCCAGCTTGGTTGGAAAACACAAGGGCCATGCCGACTTCTCCGAAATCTGACGGTTGGGAAGTGAGTATCGTCGGAGCCAGCCACTCGCAGAAGATGTTGAGTAAAGCTTCAAACGTTAAAGGAAGTCTGTGTACATACTCGATACAGATCATCTCAATCTATTTCAATTGGGAGAGGGTCGGGAGTATCAGCGATTCATGTCGCAAATCGGCGGTCAAAAACGCGATCGGTTATTTGTGACGATCGTGAGCTTCCACGAACAAGTTTCAGGCTGGTTCATTTATCTGAACCGCGCAAAGGGCCTTGAAGGACTCATCAAGGCTTACGCCAAATTCGAAGTGCAGATAGCGGATTTCGCTCAGTTGAATGTTTTGCCGTTCGATCAACGGGCGAAATGTATTACGAGATCAGGGCGAAAAAAGTCCGAGTCGGGACGATGGATCTGCGTATCGCGGCAATCGCGACAGCAAATGACTTCACCCTGCTCACCCGCAACTCAATTGATTTCGAACGTATTCCCGGCCTGAAAATCGAAAACTGGACGAGTCTCGGCGAATGACGCCAGCAAATTTTCACAGATCGCTCGATCGCATTATCGTCAGGAATTCTCGTGCTTAACATTTCCGCGCTACGCTGGGGTAAACCGTACGAGTCGCTCGAAAAAACCGAAGTCGTGCATTTTCTCACGGGTGAGCCCATTGCCCGCGTTTCACAAGCCAACGGCGGATTGCTGCAGCGCGATATGCGCAAGGCTCATGCGGCGCGTGACGCCCTGCGCCAGCTTTCCTGCGAAGAGTTGATTTCGCGCACCAAGAAAGCGGCCGATCTCTATCTGAGCGCGACGCTGCCGCTGGGTGATGGCGCGCAATCGCCCGACGATTTTGCCAAGGCGCAGTCCGCGACCACCGGACTGCCTGAGCAGATGTGCAAGGCCAACATGGCCAAGAATCACTTCGTGTTGACCAATATGGACCAGATGCTCGACGCGCTCACGCGCGGACTGCCGCTGGACATTCTCACCCGCGGCTACGGACTGGAGCATCGTGGAGTCATCGTCAGCTACCAGGCGCAAACGCCGGTCGTGGGCTTGGTGCTGCCCTCGAATTCGCCGGGCGTACACACACTATGGCTGCCGGTGATTCCAATGCAAATTGGCCTGGTGATTAAGCCCGGATCGCAAGAGATTTGGACGCCATTTCGACTGGCCGCCGCTTTCAAAGAGGCCGGCATTCCCAGCGAAGCCATTTCCATTTATCCAGGCGGACAGGATGTCGGCGGCGCGGTGCTGGCCAGTTGCGATCGCAGCATGATTTTCGGCAGCAGTGCAACGGTCGATCGTTACAAAGGCGATCCGCGCGTTCAAGCGCATGGCCCCGGTTTCAGTAAGATTTTGTTAGGCGACGACGTGGTCGATCGCTGGGAAGAATTTCTCGACGTCATGGCGGACAGCGTGTATCTCAACAGCGGCCGCGGCTGTATTAATTGCTCTGGCATCTGGGCGTCGCGTCACACCAAGGAAATTGCGCAGGCGCTTGCCGAGCGGCTTGGCCCCATTGAAGCCAAACCGCCGCAAGACCCCACGGCAGGCTTGGCGGCATTTACCGTGGCCGGCGCGGCGGCCGGAATCTGGAAAGCCATCGAAGCCGACTTCAAAGAAACCGGCGTCGAGCATTGCACGGAAAAATACGGGCCGCGACTGGTGGAAATGGAACGCAGCGCCTATCTGCGGCCGACGGTTGTCCATTGCGCTTCGCCTGCGGTCGCAATCGCAAAAAAGGAATACATGTTTCCGTTCACCACCGTCGTGCAATGTCCGCAAGATAAGATGCTCGAACAGATTGGCCCGACGCTGGTTTGCACGGCCATCACGGACAACGCCGCTTGGCAGCGACAGTTGATCGATGCCACGCAAATCGATCGCTTGAATATCGGGCCAATTCCCACGCTCAAGCTCGATTGGCTCCAGCCCCACGAAGGCAACATCGTCGACTTCCTGTACCGCGCCCGCGCCTTTCAACTGCCCAAAGATCATTGGCCGGCCAGGGGATGAGCGGCCAGGGGGACGAGCGAGAGGGGCGAACTGGTTCGAGCAATAATTCATTGAACATCTTAGGTAACAGCGGGTGAAACGTGATTTTTATCGCCGCGAGTTTGATCGTTGCTGAGACGCCCACCGCCGGTTCGATTTTGGGCGGCAACGAGAACTTGTTTTGGAACCTCACCTATCTGATCCTGGGCTTGTACGTGGCATTTCGGACCGTGCAAATCGTGCGTTACTTTCGTGGCAAATCCAACAAGCCGAGCGCTGCCGCCACACGTTTTGCCGCATTGGCGGCGGATTTGAAGGCCGAACAACAGGCAGCCAAGCAACCTGAATCCAAACAGTGATAGTGCAAGGATTTTCCGGTATATCTTCGACGTAGTCCCCCGCACCGCCGGCGCCTCGCCCGTTTCGCCCACCGCCCCCACGGCTCGCTCTGATGAATAGTCCCCCGCCCGCCAACCGTGAGCCCGATGGCCTGTCGTCCGCGAGCGAGCCCGGCGATGCCATGCCCGCGAATTCGCATCAGCCCACAATGGTGCCGTTCGATTTTCAAATGCGAACGCGTGTTGTGTTTGGTGCCGGAAAATTACCAGCGCTCGGTCAAGTAGCGAGCGAAATCGGAGCTCATTGCGCGCTACTGGTCACCGATCCCGGGATCATGGCCGCAGGGCACGCCGAGCGGGCGCTGAAATCGCTCCGCGCGTCTGGCATCGAGGCGTTTTTGTTCGACGGTGTGGCCGAAAATCCAACCACCGATCACGTTGCTGCCGGCCTGGCCATCGCACACCAACACCCCATCGATTGCATCGTCGGACTTGGCGGCGGCAGTTCGATGGACTGCGCCAAAGGGATTAATTTTCTGCTGTCCGGCGGTGGGCGGATGCAAGATTACTGGGGCACCGGAAAAGCCACCAAGCCGATGTTGCCCGCCATCGCCGTGCCAACAACCGCCGGAACGGGCAGCGAGACGCAATCTTATGCGTTGATTTCCGATGCGCAAACCCACGTTAAGATGGCCTGTGGCGACAAAAAGGCATCGTTCCGCGCGGCCATTCTCGATCCGCAACTGACCGTCACGCAGCCGCCGCGCGTGACCGCGCTAACCGGCATCGACGCGTTGGCCCATGCGATCGAGACCTTTGTCACCCGAGTGCGCAATCCGGCTTCGATGGCCTTCAGTCGTGAAGCCTGGTTGCTACTGGGCGAAAATTTTGCGCGTGTGCTGCAAAATCCCGGAAATCTGGCCGCACGCGGCGGGATGCAGCTCGGCGCGTGCTTTGCCGGACTGGCGATCGAAAATTCGATGCTCGGCGCTGCCCATGCGCTGGCAAACCCGCTCACGGCTCAATTCGGAATTGTGCATGGTCAGGCGATCGGCCTGATGTTGCCGCACGTCATCCGCTTCAATGGCGTGGCGGTCGATCATTGGTACCGCGACCTATTGCAATGCACGGAAGGGGTGGCCGGTTTTCCCCGTTCTGCAACAGGTTCGACCGGCTTGGCGGATTTCGTTGCCAATCTGGTCTCGCTTTCGGGCCTGAAAACTCGGCTTGCCGATTTCGACATTCCCCGCGCTGCGTTGGACTCGCTAGCCGCCGACGCGCTCACCCAATGGACCGGCGGCTTCAATCCGCGCAAGCTGGCGGTTGAGGATTTACGGGATCTGTACCAGCAGGCGTTTTAATGCACAGCGATGCGATGACACATGTTTCGATCGAACAGTTGAGCCGTTGACATTTTCGAACACGAAGTTCAATTTACGGACCGGCCACGCGTGGTTGTCCACGCCACTAAACAAGCTCTCAAACTCTGCTTTCGTGTCCGAGCGACACAAAAAAACAGCCGCATCAAGACCAGCGGCTGAAGCAAATCGCGGCGAATGCTCGCTGGACTTGGCTCCGCCGCTGATCTCGAACGGCTGTACGTCGATTACGGACTGACTTCCGTAAAACGCAATTTACTTAGTGGCGTCCGGCTTCACTTCGGGGTTAGCGTCGGCTTTTGGCGGTGGCGGTGCATCCGGCGGAGGGCCGTTAGGGTTACCTGGTGGCGGTCCATTTTTGCCATTTACGCCGGCGGGTGGCGGTCCGTTCTTTCCGCCCGGCGGTGGTCCGCCCTGGCCACGACCACGTCCGCCGGGTCCGCCCTTATTTTGCGCTGCCATTTCGGCGTCCTTGGTGAACATGGTCGCCAGTTCTTCCTTGGTGACGATGCCATCCTTATTGGCATCCGCCCTTAGGAAAATGGCAACCGCGCGACGATCGGTAATGTCCTTGCGCGTGAGCTGGCCGGTGTTTTTCTTATCGAAAGCCATCATCTTATCGACGGCGGATTGAACCATTGCGGCCGGATCTTGAGGCGCGTTTTGGCCGGGACCATTCTGTCCGGGTCCGCCTTGGCCATTCGACCCTGGACCATTGGGGCCACCTGGGGGCGGTCCGTTGGGCGGAATCTGGCCATTGCCTTGGTTTTGTCCATTCGGCGGCATCGGGGCGTTCTGGCCATTTGGTCCGTTCTGCCCGTTCTGCCCGCCTTGGCCGCGCGGTGGAGGTCCGCCCTTGGGTGGTCCACCTTGTCCGCCACCTCCGCCCGGCTTGCCCGGCGGCTGGGCGAGAGCCGTGAGCGTCACTGAAAACACCAGCAGCGCGGCTGGAACCAGCAGTCTGACTCGCATGAATACGTCCTAAACAAGAAGAGAGTAACGAACGGACGGAAATGCACAAATGCACAATGACTGTATTAACCGGGCCGGCCACGAGGCGATTTGAGATCGCGCTCGTCGGGCGTGCGGCCTAGGACAATATCAAACACGCAGGAATATTCGCCGATCTTGGAATCCTTGATGGGCTCGAAGTCAGCCAAGACAAGCTCGCGATCGATCAAATCGCGCGTGCCAGCATAAACGCCGTCGCGCAAATTGCCTTGGTGCCCGCGAATGAGAATCTGAGTAGTCAGTAGTTCGCGATCGCCTTGCTTAACCTTGACGTGAATGTGCGGGGCTGGTCGGCCCGGGTAAGGAATCGGTTTAATGGTGCGGAAGCGATATTCGCCGTCGGTGCCGGTGGTGAATCTGCCAAAACCCTGGAAGTTTTTGTCCTGCTGTTTGGCCTTCGGGCCGCTGTCGGACGAGTGCAAGTAAACCGCGTGGGCGTCGCACTGCCAAATTTCGATCGTGGCGTCTTTGAGCGGCGCGCCCGACGCGGTCATCACACGGCCGGTGAGGTGCGTAATGTCGCCCACGGCTGGAGTCGTGCTGTCACCGACGATAATGAGGTCGTTGTCCTGATCAAGGGGCAACTTGTCCGGATAGAATGGTCCCTCGGTCAGGCGCGGCGTCGGCAGCATGAGTTGCTCGGCAAACAAGCCCGGTGTGGTAAAGAAGCCGGCGCCAACAGCGCCCATTGCACCCAAAAACAAGCGGCGACTGGGATAGTAAAATTTGCGGCTCATGGAATGAAGTCCTTGTTACTCGGCTACATATCAAGCGAAAGAACTTCGCCGGTTGAGAATAGCAGGACGCTGTACGCCTCGGTTATACGCCTTGCAACCTAAAGGTCAGATGAAGAAACCCTGCGATTCTCACGGAGTTGCTCGCGGCTTGCCGCGAACGGAATCGGCTGACGCGCTACCAATCGCTTGCGGTGAGTTCAATCATCGCTTTAACAAGGTTGGTTTGGCAAGCAATTGTGGCAAATTTCTCGGGCACTTCGGCCAGCGTCAACCGGTGCGTAATCCAAGGTCGAGTATCGATCTGCCCGCCCACAATCATTTCCATAATTTTTGGAAACAGCCCGGCGCTATTCCGGCTGGAAAGCACGCTCAGCTCGCGGCGATGGAAATTGGGATTTTCGAAACTGATTTTCTGCTGCGTCAATCCAACGAACACCAGCCGACCAGCGTGCTGCACGTAATTAAAGCAAGCTTCCATCGAGCCCGAGTGGCCGGTCGCGTCGAAAACGATCGGTGAAAGCTGATCATCATATTCCGACAGCGTCGCCACGCCCAACGATTTGACGAAGTCACGCCGAAATGGATTCAATTCCAGCACACGGACATTGGCGCCAGCGGCCAGCGCAAATTGAATCGTCGCCAAACCAATCGGCCCGGCGCCGACAACCAGCACACTTTCGCCGGAAACAATCTCGGCGCGCTGCACGGCATGGGCGCCAATGCCCAGGGTTTCGACCAGCGCCAGTTGATCGAGCGAGAGCTCCGTCGAGGGGTACAACGTCGAAACTGGCAATACAATCTGCCCTCGCATGCCGCCGTCGCAATGGACGCCCAAGCATTGCAGTTCGCGGCAGCAGTTCGTTCGACCGATCGAGCACGCGTAGCATTTCCCACAGCTCAAGTAGGGCTCAACGGCGCACATCTGACCGGCGCGAATTCCCCGCGAGTTTTCTGGCGCCGAAAGCACCTCCACGGCCAGCTCGTGGCCGAGCACGCGCGGATAGGTGAAAAATGGCTGCCGGCCGGCAAAGGCGTGCAAATCCGTGCCGCAGATGCCCACGCGATGGACGCGCACGAGCGCTAGCCCGCTCGGGTCGTTTGGTGTCGCGACGCGTTGGGCAGTCCATTGTCCCGGTTCTGCAAGCGTAATTTGAAGCATGAATTGTTCGGCGTTCTAGGATTTGGTGCAAGTCATCAACGTCCACGTAGGGCGCCGTGGCGTCGGTTTCAGTTTAGCCGATGCGACAGAAAACGTGTCGCTGGCGATTCGAATTTTACCGGCAAATCGCGCCACTGGACGTTGAATGCCGCCGCGACTACTTCAACCCGCCCAACAGCAGCGAAAGCAATGCGGCAATCAAGAATGAGCCAGGCAGAGTAAAAATCCAGGCGTAGACGATTTTTTGGCCAATGCCCCACTTGACGCTTCTGGCGCGATAGGCCGCACCGACGCCCAAGATCGAGCCGGTGATTGTGTGCGTGCTGCTAACCGGGATGCCCATTCCGGCGGCGATGGCCAGCGTGAGCCCGGTGGCGGTTTCGGCGGCAAAACCTTCAATCGGACGGATGTGAGCCAGTTTCATGCCGAGCGTTTTCACAACCTTCCAGCCGCCGATGGCGGTGCCTAGGCCGATCACGCCGCCGCAGGCAAATTTAACCCACAGTGGGATGTGATCGATCGTGGGCATTTGAAAGATTTCTGGTAACTCGGCTCCAGTTCCCGCACGATGCGTCGCCACGTAGAGCGCCAGAACAATCACGCCCATCACCTTTTGCGCATCGTTCGTGCCGTGCGTGAATGCCACGCAACCGCTGGAGAAAATTTGCAGTACGTTGAACGTCCGGCGCACGTGGTCGCGGGTCATCGCATAGGCAATCCAGTAAACAATGACCAGCAAGATGTAGGCAACCAGAAATCCAATTGCCGGCGATACCACCATCGCAATCAGAGCTTCGATGATTTTGGGCCATTTCAATACGTCCCAGCCCTGCGAGGCCACGGCAGCGCCAAATAGCCCGCCAAGCAGAGAGTGCGAGCCGCTGACCGGCAGGCCGCGCAATGTGCAGAAGATTTTCCAAACGAACGCACCAAGCATGCCAGCCAGCAACACACCCAACGTCACTTTATCGGGATCGACCATCCTAGTGGCGATGGTCATCGCAACTTTAATGGATACGAACGAGCCAACGAAGTTGAGCACGCCGGCGAATAACACTGCTTGAATGGGCGAGAGCACACGCGTGGAAACGACCGTGGCGATGGCGTTGGCCGAGTCGCCCATTCCGTTGGCAAAGTCGAACAGCAGGGCCGCGAAGATCACGGCAAGCAGCAACCAAGTCATGGCACGGAGCTTTCTTCTCGATCAGGAGTTTTCGAGCACAATGCCTTCGACCACGTTGGCAACATCCTGGCAGCAGTCAATCGAACGCTCGATATCGTCGATGATATCTTTCCACTTGATGACGGAGAGCGGATCCATGCCGGATTTGAACAACCAGCCCAAGGTTTCCAGGTAGATGCGGTCGCCTTCATCTTCCTGGTGATGGATCTCTATGCAGTAGTTGAGAATTTCGTTGCGTCGACGAATGTTACGCAACTCAAACACGGCCTTTTGCACCCACTTAACTGCCTCAAGTAGCACGCCTGCCATCTTTCGCAACGGCGGCAGAATCTCCTTGATCTCGTACAGGGCAATGTGATTGACGCCGTCGTCCAGATAGTCGAGCACGTCGTCAATCGCCATGATCAGCCGTCGAATATCACCGCGCTCCAGCGGCGTAATAAACGACTGATGCAGCAGTTCCATCGTCTGATGAGCAACGTCGTCGCCTTCATGCTCCAGATCCTTGATTTTTTGCGCGTGGACGCTCGAATCGTTAAAATTCGCGAGGAAATCGACAAAATGCTGGGCCGCGCGGACCAGAATGTCAGTGGCCTGGTCGAAATTGTCGTAGAACTTGGGATTCTTGGGCGTCAAACTCAACATGCAAAGCTCACGGGCAAATTCTTGGGCACTTGGCTGCCGCTAACAGACTGCTAACATTTTGCTAATAACCTAGCTGCTCGCTGATAATGCGAACAGGGGATGCCCCGAGAAACAGCCGATTTCCGATTTTGTCGCGAGATTCGCCGACCTGTCGGCCGCGCCTGTGTGTTGCACGCGATAGTAGGCTCCGTGTTCGTCTTGCAGCTACGGGCGACTGCGAACGACGAGCCGAAATGGCCTGCTCGCTCAGACGACGCTTAACTCGCGCAACGCATCTGCCAATTTAGGACGCGTGGCCTTCCAAAGCCAAACGGTGCGAATGTTGAAGCCCGGAAGGACCGTCAATTTCAAAGCTCCGTCGTGCTCCAGTTGGCGACGATATTTGCCGTCGCCGCCCAAGACGTACAACTCGGCGAACAGCGCCACGATCGACCATCCCTTGCGATACAACTCCACGCAGGTGATGGCGGAAACCTCGGCCCGCAAATTCGCGTGTTGCCGCACCAGAAAAAACGCTTTGCGCAGGTGGCATTCGAAGATCAATAGCTTGGTGCAAAAGTTGCGATCGGCGATCCACAGTTGCCCTGGCGCGAGCAGGTCCGACCACTGGGCCATCTGGCTACGCTCTTGCGCGTGGCCATCGGCACACGGCAGAAAATCGTTGATCAATCCGCGGTCGGCGTCGAGCACCACCAGGCCTTGCCCTGGCAGCGGGCCGCCGTTGACGCCGCGCGTTGGTTTCAGGCGATGCTGCGTTGCCGCGAGGTGGCTGCCATCGAGAATCAGCGTGCGATAACCGGCCAAGAGTGGCGCGCGATGAGGCTCGAGCGCCTCGCACACAGCCAGCATGCGCTGCGCGGTGCGACGCACCAATTCGCGTGTGATTGGCAGTTCGGTGCGGGCGATCTTTTCGTAGAGCGCGGCGACCGACACGCCCAACGCTTCGCGCCGGCTTTGATACGCGGCGTGCAGCGACGGCTTCGCCTTAGTCACCACCAGGCCCAGCAATTCCGCCAAACCGGTCAGAACGCATGGCTCCCGTGAATCTACGAAATCGATTGCCGTTGCGGCAAGCCCTGGAGGCGATATCATGAACCGAAGACAGCTTGAATGGGATGGATTAGCAACCTTAACCGTGTGCAACGCACAATTGCATGCGATTATGCGACGACAAAACGGTGCATTCCGAATACCGCGTTTTTGGTGCGCGTACAGGCCTGTCCGACTTGGCTGCCGATCTGCTTTTTACACTCTGTTTTACTGTCAGGCGTCGACGGCCGATGTTCGTCGCTTGGCAAAACCAGTAGCGGGCGATTAATAGGAGCAATCGATGCGAGCCAACAATTTGCAGCAATCGAACGAGTCGAAATTCAGTGGCACTCGGCGGCAGTTCATGGCATCGGCCGCCGGCTTAGTCGCATGCACGGTCGCGACTGGCTGCGGCGCTGACCATCCGTCCGCGAATGACAGGGTGCCCCAAACGAAAGCCGCGGACGAAGGTTCTCCCCGTGCGAATGCCGCTATTCCGCAACAAAAGCAAACATTCGAATCGCCCCCGAAAGGTAAAATCGTTTGGAAGACCATCGCTTCCGGCCCGAATGGTCCCGGTAAGCGCAGCCGGCACGAGTTTACTTACGATGCAAAGCAACGGACGCTTGTGCTGTTTGGCGGAATCGAATGGTCGAGCCCGTCCGGCAAACTCTTTCATGACACTTGGTTATTTCGCGATGGCGAATGGCTGGAGGCGCATTGCGAGGTGGCGCCGGTGGCACGGCACCGCGGAGCGATGGTCTACGATTCGGTTCGCGGTTGCTCGGTTCTGTTTGGCGGCCAGGGCCAAGGTTCACTAAGGTTTCGAATGCTCGGCGACACATGGAGCTTTGCCGGCGATCAATGGAGACAGATTCATTTTTCAACCGGGTCGCAGCCGACGCCGCGCTGCGGCCATTCCCTGGCATTCGACGAAAACACGGGGCAAACCTTGCTGTTCGGCGGCATCACAGCGGAGGACAGATCGCTTTCCGACACTTGGATTTTTGACGGGAGCACATGGACGCAACTATCCGTCGCAGGGCCAACTCCACGACGCTATGCGGCGTTTGCGTACGATCCGGCATTACAGGGTTGTGTTCTGCAGGGAGGTTCGCTGGACGACCGTGGCAAGAAGCAGTACGGAGAAACGTGGCTGCTGCGCGATAATCAATGGCAGTACCTGGGCAAGAGCCTGGATACAGTACCCTGCGACGATCAGGCGCTGGCCTGGCATGGCGTTGCCCAGCGGCTGGTGATGTGTGGCGGACTCACATTGCCGGAGGCGGTGCTCGTTTGCACCGCAGATGGCTGGACGAAAGTCGAGGCGGAGTCGATGCCGCCGCGACATCAATGTGCCCCGATGGTTTGGAGCCCCGTGCACAACGGATTGGTCCTGCACGGTGGCGAGAGCCGACAAGGCGGAAAACAATTTGATGCAACGTGCTTGTTGGAGTTTGTCAGCGAAGCGTAGCCGCCAGCGTCAGCTGCTGTTCTGGGCGGAATAAGCTGTGCAGCTCGTGCCGGCTCGGAACCCGGTGCAGATTGAGCGACGGGGGTATGAATTTGTGCGCAAGGCGTTTGCGACAACTCCAACCGCGTGTAACGAAAAAATGACGATCATCGTGCGACTGCGAAGCGGTCCATTCCTAAAACCGTGCCCTTGGTGCGGTTCAAATCTCAAGCGGGGTTATATTGGTCAGTTAAACCTTTTGAATTGTTGAGCGAGTAGCCGCTCGACGATCTCCGACGGTTTTGCCGGCCGGCTGTCGATGCTCATCGACCCGTCGCTGCAAATGACCACCCCGGTTCACCCCACGTCGAAGTTCTACGACCACGGTCTACTACGCCAATGGCACGATTCTGGCCACGATCAATCCGCTGAGCGAGCGGGCCACGTTCTGTTACGACGGTGCCAATTCTTAAACCGCTTCTTTAATACGCACAATTTCATGCCGGACTTGGCGATGCGCATGAATCGCCGGTGGCGCGTTGCGAACCGCCGCTTTGCAGCATAGAATTCCAACCAAAACCGCGGGCGCGGTTCATCGGGCGGCAGTTCTTCCAGACGCGCGGCAGCAACGCAGATTGGGCAGCATCATGGGCGTATTTCTCGGCATCGATATCGGCACGTCCGGCACCAAGACGCTGGCCATCGACGAGCGCGGCAAGATTCTGGCCGAAGCCACGGCCGAGTATCCCAGCTATCACCCCCAGCCGTTGTGGAGCGAGCAAGATCCGGAAGATTGGTGGAAAGCGACGATCGCCACGGTGCGCCAAGTGGTCGAAAAAGCTCAACTCAAACCGGCCGACGTCAAAAGCATTGGCCTCTCCGGACAAATGCACGGATCGGTGTTTTTGGATAAACACAACAACGTGGTTCGCAAAGCGCTGTTGTGGAACGATCAACGGACCGCGGCCGAATGCCAAGAACTGGAAGAACGCGCCGGCGGACGCAAACAGCTCATTAAAATGGTCGCCAATCCGGCGCTGACGGGTTTTACCGCACCGAAGATTTTGTGGCTGCGAAATCACGAGCCGCGCAACTTCGCCAAGACCGTCAAAGTGCTGCTGCCCAAGGACGATGTGCGCCGCCGCCTGACGGGCGAATTCGCCACCGACGTGAGCGATGCCAGCGGCATGTTGCTGTTGGACGTAGCCAAGCGAAATTGGTCGACCAAGCTGCTCTCCAAGTTGGAACTCGACTCCAGCCTGCTGGCCAAGTGTTATGAATCGGAAGATGTGACCGGCACATTGACTCGGCAGGCGGCCGAACTGCTGGGACTCACCACGGATTGCGTTGTCGTCGGCGGCGCGGGCGATTGCGCGGCTGGCGCGCTGGGCAACGGCATCGTCAACAAAGGCGCGTTGAGCACGTCCATCGGCACATCGGCCATTATGTTTGTGCATAGCGATACGGTGGAAATCGATCCGCAGGGCCGGTTGCACACGTTCTGCCATGCGGTGCGCGGCAAGTGGCACATGATGGGCGTGAGTTTATCGGGCGGCGGTTGTTTGCAGTGGTTCCGCAATCAACTGTGCGCCGCCGAGATTGCCGCGGCAAAGGCGGCCGGCGTCGATGCTTATGAAGCCCTCACGGCCGAGGCGGCCAGCGTGCCCGCAGGCAGCCAAGGCTTGTTCTTTTTGCCGTATTTGTCGGGCGAGCGCACGCCGCATGCCGATCCCGATGCGCGGGCCTGCTTCATCGGCTTGACGCTCGCGCACAAGCGCGGGCATTTGGTGCGCTCGGTGATGGAAGGCGTGGGCTACGCCATGCGCGATAGCCTGGCCATCATTCGAGAACTGGGCGTGCCGGTCAAGCAAATTCGCGCGTCGGGCGGCGGTTCGCGCAGCCCGCTGTGGCGGCAAATTCAGGCCGACATGTTTGGACAAAAGGTCGTCACTCTGAATTCCGAAGAAGGCCCCGGCTACGGCGTAGCGCTGTTGGCGGCCGTGGGCGCCGGCGCGTTCAAAAACATTCAAGAAGCCTGCGCGGCGACGATCAGCGTGGTGAAGGAAACGCCCACCCAGAAAGCGGCCGTGAAGTTGTACGACCGCAGTTTTCCCATCTATCAACAGCTTTATCGCTCGCTGCGGAGCGATTTCAAACAGATTGCGGCGATCTAGCGTGAAGTTCGAATCCGCTCGTCAAGACGTTTCCCACGATCCCATTGCAGAATTGCAATCGTTCGACTGCGGCAGTAGATTGAAGGGATGAATACTTTTGGCATCAAAGCGATTTGCATTCACGGCGTGCTCCTGGCGATTACTGCCGCAGCGCACGGGCAGGGCTTTGAGCAAGAACCGATCCAGTACTCGAAATCATCGCCTACGGATCGTGTGAGCAAACTAATTGCCGCAATCGAGGCCGGCAAACAGTCGCTGAAGTATGACGATGAAAAGGGCTATTTGCCGGCGATGTTAGCGGCGCTCGATGTTCCGCAGTCGTCGCAAACATTAGTTTTCTCGAAGACCAGTTTGCAGCGGCAACGAATCTCGCCCGCCACACCACGGGCGTTGTACTTCAATGACGATACGTTTGTCGGCTATTGCCGTAATGGCGAAGCACTCGAAATCTCGACCATCGATAATCAGTTGGGCTCGGTGTTTTACACCCTCGATCAAGAGGGTAAAACCGCGCCGCGAATCGTGCGACAGACGGACAACTGCCTGATCTGCCACGGTTCTTCGTCGACAAAGGGCGTGCCGGGTCTGATCATTCGTTCCGTGTATTGCAACGAGACCGGCTTGCCTGAACTTTCTGCGGGGACATTTCGCACCAATCACCAAAGTCCGCTTAGCCAGCGCTGGGGCGGTTGGTATGTAACCGGCACGCACGGCGAGCAAAAGCATTTGGGTAATCTGATCGTCAGTGGCAAACTGTCGCGGCCCGACGAGATCGATAACTCGTCAGGGCAAAATGTTACGAATCTTTCCAGCCGCTTTGATACCAAGGCCTATTTGACTCCGCAGAGTGATATCGTGGCTTTGATGGTGCTCGAGCATCAAGTGGATATGCACAATTGCATCACGCAGGCCAATTTCGGCACGCGGCAGGCGATGTTCTACCAGCAAGCCCTCAATCGCGAGTTGGGCAAGCCGGCCGAGCAGCAGTGGGATAGCACGAAGAGCCGCATTAAAAGTTCGTGCGAACCGCTGGTCGAATATCTATTCTTTTGCGAAGAAGCCCGGCTAACGGCCAAGGTCGTGGGCTCAGGCAAGTTCGCCGATGAGTTTGCTGCTTGCGGTCCGCGCGATAAGCAAGGCCGCTCGCTGCGGGAGTTCGACTTGAAAACGCGGATGTTCAAATATCCCTGCAGCTATCTGGTGTATTCGGAAAGCTTTTCCTCTTTGCCAACCGAGGCCAAACTGTACGTGCAGCGGCGGATGCACGAAATCTTGTTTGACAAAGATCCGGGACCCAAGTTCCGCTATTTAAGCGACAAGGATCGCGCGGCGATCCGCGAAATTCTGACCGATACGCTGGCCGGTTTCGCAGGTTAGACGGCGGGATAGCAACGCCCAATCAGACAGCGGCCGTAACGTTGCACGACCGCGGGATTTCCATCTAACAATAGCTAGCTTTATCGCTCGCTGCGGAGCGATTTTAAACAGATTGCCGGTCTGTAATCGGCCAGCGGCGCCTTGCAGCGTGCGATCATTCCTCGGTCGCTAAAAGCGATGGTAGCGATGGTGACGAGCGCGCGCTCGACGCTATCGCCAATTCGAGACATTTCCGATCGCCATCGACTCCCCCGACGATTTTTAACGTACGGTTGAATGTCCGCCAGTATTGCTTTTCGCCACGCCGTGGTGACAGTCTCGTTCACTGGTTTGCGGCATGTCCGATATCGCGTTCTCTGAACACGGAGTAGCGCCGATGGTTTTTGATGGCAGTGCGCCGCTGGTGCGTCAACACAGCGAGGCAGAACGCGTTTTCGGAGCGTCATTTTCTGGATCGACGCCCATCGAATCGCTCGACGTGGCGATGAAGCTGTTGCGCCACTTGCTGACGCCAGATCACGATACAGACCGCAATCCGCTGGGCGAATGCCCCGAATGCTTGAAAGCCATCTGCGCGCGACCTGATCCCAACGCCGCCGACAGCCCGCGCAGTCATTGCGCGAGTTGCGATCGACGGACGGCTGCCTTACTGAACCGGCAACGTCCACCGGGAAACCAACGATAGCTGCCATTATCTTATCGCCCTTGGCCTTTCCAGAAAAAGCGGCGTATGAGAAACCCGGGCCGAAGAATTGGCTCGCGCGCTCGATCTGATAAGCGCCCGTTCCCACGCAACTCGGCTCATCGGCCGATCAATCGAACGCGGTCAGTTCGATGGCGTCCGCTGCGGAAACAATCGTCATCGCGCGTGCAGCCTTTGGGCTCGTCAAATCTCCGTCATGAGATTGACGCCCAAAGTTTCCGCGTGGTGGCGAAACTTAGCGGCGGGAACCCGGTTTTTTCGGTTTCTCAACTTGACTTCGCGTGCGTACAGCTTCAGACTCAACGGTGCGACGGCCAACGGATTCCGGCGTTGCCCGGTACCACAGATCATGGACGGTTACCTTGGTCGTCAATTCGAAGCCACGAGCGTTACCGCATGTCTCAGCAACTGCTCCCGTCCACAGATTCTGGCCACGACGACGCGGCCAATTCCGCGCATCTGGATGCGGCCAATCCGGCGACGGTGAATCCGAAGCCGGATTTCAAAGGTCAGGCACGATTGCAGCGATTGTCGCTGCCAGTTGGCGTTGGGCGGCGAATCCGCTGGCGCTATGCGGCGCCGATCGCCGCGATGCATGTTTTTGCGCTGCTGGCCTGCGTGCCTTGGCTGTTTAGCTGGAGCGGCGCGGCGCTGTGCTTTGTGGGCATTCATTTATTCGGCTCTGGCATCAACATCGGTTACCACCGCTTGTTGACGCATCGCAGCTTCAAATGTCCCGAGTGGGTCGAACGGATGTTCGTATTTTTTGCTCTGTTCTGCATGGAAGATACGCCCGCAACTTGGGTGGCCACTCACCGGCAGCATCACAAAGATTCGGACGAACAGCCCGACCCGCATAGTCCGCTGGTGAACTTTTTGTGGGGGCACATGGGCTGGCTGGTCATTGATAACAGCCAAACGCAAAACTGGAATTGGTACGAACGGTTTGCTCCAGACGTGATCCGCAAGCCGTTTTACTTGTGGCTACAACGCGGTTTTGTGGCCATTTATATCTACCTGGCGCACGCCCTAGCGTTTACTTTGGCAGGATTTGTCGTCGGTTGGGCCATCGACGGCACTGCGCGGGCCGGCTGGCAGTTGGCGGCCAGTTGGCTGGTTTGGGCGGTGATCTTGCGGACCGTGCTGGTCTGGCACATTACCTGGAGCGTGAATTCGCTTTCGCACCTGTTTGGCTACCGCAATTACGATACGCCCGAGCACAGCCGCAACAATTGGCTGGTGACGTTGCTGGCCAACGGAGAAGGCTGGCATAACAATCACCATCGCGATCCGACGTCGGCCTCCAACTGGCACCGCTGGTGGGAATTCGACCTGACCTATGTCGGCATCAAAACGCTCGAAAAACTCGGTCTAGCGTACGACATCATTCCCAGCCGTATGAAGGCCGATTAGTCAAATCTCTGCGCCCGTGCTGTTACGACGCCATTGCAGTGACCTGCGCCGCCGGAACGGCCATGCCCAACTCTTGATGCGCGGCTTCGACCGTTTGGGCGTCGATCTGCTTCAATCGCCGGCCCGCGCCGGCTAATAGGGCCAGATTAGCAAGTTGCGTAACCCGGCGCGGAATGCCGCCGGTCAACTGCTGCAATCGGCTGATTGCTTCGCGCTCGAAAGTCGCTTGCCGACGACCCGCCTGGGCCAGCGCGTGGTTGACGAAGCCCTCAATGTCTTGATCGTGCCAGGCATCGAGGTCGATCCGTAGATCGGTCAGCTGCAACAGTCGCTGGCCCAATCGGCCCGCGCGTTGCACGGTCGAAGCCAGCACTACGGTCAATCGACCGTGTGCCAGCGAATCGGCCTGAATCAGCCGCGTGATTTGATCGCAGACGTCGGGCGTGGCTTCGTCGGCATCGTCGAGTAGCAGCAGCGTGTTGATCTGCTGATAGCGATTTTCTGTGAGTCGATCGGAAATCGAGCGCCACAGGCGAAAAATGTCGTCCGAGCGCGACGGTGCAAGTCCGAAATCGGCCGCCATCATCCACAGCAGTTCGTGGGCGTCGACGCCTAGCAAACTCAGATTCGCCAGTTGTCCGGCGCCGCGGCGGACTTCGCGAGAAAAAACTTCGAGCACCAGCGATTTGCCGCTGCCGCTATCGCCGAGCAGCAGGCCGAGGCGATGATTTTCTTCGACCAAAAAGTGCAGGCGGGCCAGCGCTTCTTCGTGCGTCGGGCTCTGATAAAAAAACCGCGGATCCAAATGCCCGCGAAACGGCGATTCTCGCAAACCCCAATGAGCACGATACATCGACTGACCCTTTACAAACCGGCAAGGCAAACGGGACGGCAGTCACCAACAGCCAACTTGGGCCAATGGCGCGATAACGTCCGGTCCGAGAACAGAAACCAAACAGGAATGTGCTGACGCCTGCGCGCACCACAAACCCCCGAACTCCTGTTTGTTCGGTATATCCGCCATAGGGGCTACAGCCAAATCCGCTATTCCGCCAAAAACCAGACAAGTCCGCGGAATGACTCAAGTCTTGCGATCGAATTGCCGGACCTGTTTGCTGTTTTTCTGCCGTTGCCGCCGCTTGCGAAATTTTGTTGACAGGCTGAGAGTTTTTCGCCACGCTACAGATGGAAACAGAAAGCCGGCAATCAGGAGGCGCTCAGCAATGGCCAGATTTTTTTGGCGCGCGGCGACGGCATATCGATATCTGTTGGTTTTGACGCTGATTGGGGTCAGCGATTTCAGCGCTCCGCAGCCTGCGCGGGCTGGCGACCCGCTGCCGGCACTGCAGTCGCAGATTGCCGCTGGCGAATTCGCTCCGGCGTTAGTGGCTGTGCGGCAATTGCCCACTGACCAGCGCGATACACTGCTCGGTCAGATTGCCGGCGCGCAATTACAAGCGGGCGACCGCCGTGCCGCACTCTCGACCGCCAGTGAACTTTCTAGCGATGTGGCGCGCAGTCGTCTGCTGGTGGGCATCGCCAACAAGCCCATGCAGCCGGCCGGCGCGATGGGCGGAAACCAAGTCGATTTCGATACCACCATGAACTTGATCAAATCGACGATTGCCCCCACATCCTGGGACGATGTGGGCGGAACCGGTTCGATCCAAGGTTTTCCGGGCGGCGTCTATGTCGACGCGCACGGCACGCTTGCGCCGCTGATCAAGACAGATCATTCGCAAACTCTCGATGGCCTCCGCATGCAAGCACTGCACGGTTTGCGCAACGAAACTTCGGCCAGCGCCCGCACGACGTCCACGTTGCGAAAAGTATCACTTACGCGGCTGGAGAAGCAGGTTCAATTGCGTTTGGCTGCCGGCCAGCAGCCGAGCGAAGAAATGGCCGCACTCGCGGGCTTGCAGCGTATTCAATACGTGTTGGTCTACCCCGAGCAGGGCGACATCGTGTTGGCGGGTCCAGCGGGCGACTGGCAGAAGAATGCAGAAGGGCGGTTGGTGAATCGCGAAACCGGCCATCCTGTACTGCAGCTTGATGATCTCGTGGTGATTCTCCGCCACATGCTCAACGATAGAGAGGGCCGCTTCGGCTGCTCGATCGATCCTACTGAAACCGGATTGGCCGCCACGCGAGCGTTCGTTGAAGAATCGAACAAAACGCCGCTCAAGCCGGGCCAACGCGACGCCTGGCTGAAAAAACTTCGCGACCAGATGGGCCAGCAAGACATCGTGGTCTACGGTGTCGATCCGCGGACGCGTGTCGGCCGCGTAATGGTTGAAGCCGATTATCGCATGAAGCGCGTCGGCTTGGGTTTGGAGGACAGTGTGCTGGGAGTTCCCAGCTATTTGTCTTCGCTAACCAAGGAAGCCGCCAGTCAGCCGCTGGATGTGCTGCGCTGGTGGTTTACGCTTAACTACGATGCGGTTTCCACTACCGCCAATCGCGATGCCTTTCAGTTTCGAGGGCAAGGCGTGAAAGTCCTCAGCGAAAACGAACTGCTCACGGCGCTCGGCAAACGCGTTCATACCGGCGCGTCGAACGAGCAGAACGCCGAGTTCGCCCACAACTTCACCGAGCATTTTCCGGCGCTTGCGAAAAAATATCCGATTTACGCCGAACTGCAAAACGTGTTCGATCTGGCCTTGGTCGGCGCGCTTCTCAAGTCCGAAAACTTGCCTGAACGGTTGAACTGGCACCTCACCTGTTTTGGCGACGCTAAGCAGTATCGCGTATCGCAGGCCGAAGCGCCGTCAAAAGTCGAGACGATCATCAACCATCGCGTGATCGAAAAAGTGAACATCATTGCCGCGGTCAGTGGCGGCGTGACGGTGGAGCCCACGGCGCTGGTAAAGCGCGAGGCGATGAAAGTCGACACCTACGGCACGCTACAAGCCGAGCGTGGCAACGCCAAACCCAAAGAGTTGCCGCGCACCGCGTGGTGGTGGGATTGACTTCCGAGAGGCGATAACGGGGCTACAAAAACTGTGGATTAAGCTTGCGATTGCGAAATCCATTTTCGCTCCCGCAGTATTGCACGCTTCTGTCGCGGGACGCTAGCCCTTAAATAAGCGTAGCCCGCTTGCTTTTGCGACGCGACGCGCGCGGCGCATGGCGAACGGACCGCGCGAACCGGCGGTGAGGAGGGTGCGAGTTGTGTGTTGGGCATACGGTGAGGTTCCTTTCTGTGTGAGGTGTGGCGGCGGAACAAAGCCTACGTACTTTGTCTCTTGGGTAGCGCGC
>JBBRCE010000004.1:0-169226 GCA_038205115.1 Pirellulales bacterium | reverse complement strand
CAGTCGTCGTTGGGATCGACCGAATGCGGAGGCTGTCACCGCGCTGGATTCGCTCGAGCGTAGCGGCCAATGGCAAAAATACTGGCCAACTCCTTGCCCCACCGCGGCTTAACACCGCCAAGCACTTTTGTCACACCCGGCTCCAACCTTATTTAAGCAAAGCGCAAACCATGTACGACGCTCTGGTGATCGGTTGCGGAGGTGTCGGCAGCGCGGCGCTCTACCATCTGGCGCAGCGCGGGTTGCGTGTGCTTGGCGTCGATCAATTTCCGGCGGCACACCAGCGCGGGAGTTCGCACGGTCAGACGCGAATCATTCGCCAAGCCTATTTCGAACATCCGAATTACGTGCCACTGTTGCTGAAAGCGTACCAACTTTGGCACGACCTGGAGCAGGAGGCAGGTTGCTCGCTGCTGCGGCAAACCGGCTTGCTGCAGATTGGTCCGGCCGCTGGCACCGTCGTGCAGGGTGTGCTGCAAAGCGCCGCGATGCACGGTCTGCGCGTCGAGCAGCTTTCCGTCCGCGCCATCGGCCAGCGATTTCCGGGCTTTTGTTGCGACGCGGCGACCTGCGGCGTCTTCGAGCCGCGCGCCGGTTTGCTGCGTGTTGAAGCGTGTGTGCAAGCGCACATTCAACGAGCGATCGCGGCGGGCGCTGAGTTCCGTAGCGACGTCAGCGTGCTGAATTGGCACTCTGACAACGGAGTGGCCACCGTCGAAACAACTGCCGGCTCACTAAAAGCCAGCAGGTTGGTGGTTGCCGCCGGCGCGTGGGCCAATCGACTGCTGGCCGATCTGAAGTTGCCGTTGACCGTGCTGAAGAAAACGCAGTTCTGGTTTGCGACATCGCAAGCTGCGTTTGCTGCCGACGCGGGTTGTCCGGCGTTTTTATTCGAGACGCCCGAGGGAGTCTTCTATGGACTGCCGCAAATTGATTCGCGCGGCGTCAAGCTAGCGGAACATTCCGGCGGCTTAGAGATTGCCGATCCTCTGAACGTGAACCGCGCGCTCGATCACGCAGAGCTAACGCGGGTTGGCACTTTTGGCGAGCGCTATTTGCCTGAACTGGAGCGATCGTTAACGGACCACGCGGTTTGCATGTATACGATGACGCCGGACGAACATTTTGTCGTCGATCGCCACCCGAACCACGCGAATGCTTGCTTTGCCGCCGGACTTTCCGGGCATGGGTTTAAATTCAGCGGCGTGCTTGGCCAAGCGCTGGCCGATTTGGTCACGGATGGACAGACCGAACTGCCGATCGCGTTTTTGCGATCCGCCCGGGCGACGCTACAGCCAGCGGTTGACGGACGAATGAATTAGTCGGGAGGCGCTCGTTTTCTGGCGCGCGCTGCGTTAAACTGCAGAGGAACCGACCGCCTTCGTATCGAATTGGAGTTGTACAATGCCGCCTGCCGCCCGGATCACCGATATGCACGCTTGCCCGGCGTTGACCGTTCTGGTGCCGCATGTTGGTGGACCGATCATGCCTCCGGGCGCTCCGACGGTGTTGATTGGCAGCCTGCCGGCTGCAACCGTGGGTGATATGGCGACCTGCGTCGGACCACCCAGCACAATCATTCCGCCGGGCTGTCCGACGGTACTGATCGGCGGTAAGCCGGCTGCACGAGTGGGCGACAGCACGGCGCACGGCGGCGTGATCTTGCCGCCGGGGTGTCCGACCGTGATCATCGGTTGACGACTCGCAATGCTTGTCCGCAGCGATTGTTAGCGGTCGGGCAATTTGGGATCGTCAATCACTTTACCGTCTTTATCCCAAACGATTGAGCGGGGCAGGCGCTGTCCGCGTCGATATTGCTGCGTGGACCATTTGGAACCGTCTTCGTAAAAGTAGCTCCAGGTTCCGTCCGTCTGCCCGCGAGCAAATTGCCCCTCGCAACGAACTTGGCCATTGTCGTAATATTCTCGAAATGGACCTTCACGCAGATCTTCGTGAAAGCTGACTTCCAGCCGCTTTTTGCCATTCTCGAAGTTGAGCAGTTGCACGCCTTCTTGCCTGCCTTTGACGAAGTTGCGCAAGCGTAGTTCGATGTGATCGGGCGGATCGCTCCATTCGGTCCAGACGCCTTGCATGCTGCCGCGATCGTACGTGCCTTCGCGAAGTTTTTCGCCGGTTGGGAAGTATTCGACATAGGGTCCATCAAAGTTACCGGCGACGTAATGCGCCTCGGTCCGCGGTTTTTCGCTCGCATACCATTCGACGAACGCGCCATCTTTGACGCCTTGTTTGTAGGTGAGTTCGTAATTCTTGCGATTCCCGGGATACCAGCGAACTTCCGGACCATCCTTCAGGCCGTGGTCGTAATTTTGTTCGATCGACAACGAGCCGTCCTCGCGCCACTGTTTGAACTCGCCGTGCAGTTGCCCTTTATCGTAATACGTCACCGAGGCTTTTTTGTCGCGCCCATACCATTCGGTGCGTTGGCCCTGCTTGACGCCCAATTTGTAGTTGGTTTCAACGTAAGGATCGCCGGAATTAAAATTCAAAACTTCCAGACCGTCTTTGAAACCGCCGACATAGTTGCACTGCGATTTTGTTTTGCCGTTTTCGTGCCATTCGACCCACGAGCCGTCTTTGACGCCGAACTTGAAGCTGCCCTCGGAAGCTTTTTGCTGACCGCCCGGATACCAACGGGTTTCGACACCTTGCGGGATCAGCGTGCCATTGCGGTTGACGACTTCGCGCCGCAGTTTGGGCGTGCCATCGTTGTACGTCTGCTCTTCGAGACGCGCCTGGGCAGGCAACGCCAAAATGAGCAATCCGGCAGCAATGCTAGGCATCAGGGCAAACATGAGAACCTCGGCAAATAGAGAGCCGGACGCCCGGCAGGTGATCTCCATTATATCCGGCGATCGCGAGGAATCACTCGACCGGCTGGCTTTTCGGGCAATCGGACCGAGGTCAACGCCGGAAAAATAGTTACGGGCCGATTTGACAGCACCTTAAACTCGACCTAGTGTTCGGTTGTGGCATTCGCCGCAGGCAGACTCGGACGCGCCCCCGGCAGCATCGACGGCGCGTTGGCAGTAAATCCTCTCTTCGAATATCAAATTCCGGATTTCGCGGCAGACACTTTGTTGTCCGGCTTTGCGGCGTCTCGACCCTAGTGCAGCTTCGTTTCTTACCGAGACTTTGCATGAACAGAACGCCTGAAACCGCGATCATATCGACCCCGACCGGCACGATCGGCGCGGGCGAATTCCGCAATCGGTTGCGCGGCCTGTTGGCGTCGACGTATCCGGGCGGCAAAATCGTAGAACGTCGAAAGGAGCCTCGCTATCCGTATCCAAACTTGGTCACGCTGACGCCGGTGGCCGCCGATGGCGTCACGTTGGAAGGCACGCCGATCGTTGTGTGCGGCAAGCAAATTAGCGAAAGCGGCATTGGGTTCTACCATCCGGAACCGCTACCGTATCGGCGAATGATCGTATCGCTGGAATTGGGCGTCGGCCGCTGGTTAGATCTACTTGTCGAACTGACTTGGTGTCGATTCACGCGGCATGGCTGGTACGAAGGCGGCGGGCGGTTTCTGAACACCAGCACGGCCATCAATCGCGCAATTGAAAAGCAGCCTTAGCCGGCTGCATCGGCCAGCGGCTTGCGGTACAAACCAACGACGGCCGGATAATAAGGGCGTACATCCCATTGCAGGGCAGACGGCAACTGCGCAAAGTCGAATCGGTCGTCCGATTCCACCATCATCTGGCTGCCCGGCGGAGCGGCGGTCAGCAGTTTTTCGATCAAGGCCAGCATTTCTGGCAACCGCTCGACGAAGAAGTCGAACGGCGGCGAGCAAAACACCGCCCAGGGAGTTGGGGGCAGCGTTGGCAACCGCTTCGCCCAGAGCAGCACATTCGCCGGCATCACTTGGCAAATGGCACTGAGATCGAGACTGGCAATATTCTTGCGGATGACGTCCGCCGTTGGAAAATGCCGCTCGACCAATGTCGCGCCGATGGCACCGCGACTGATGGCCTCAAGTCCCAGCGCGCCGGTGCCCGCGAACAAATCGATGGCGTGTTGGCCTTTGATGTCAGGACCGAGCAAGTTGAAGACGGCTTCGCGCACGCGATCTTTCATCGGTCGCGTGCGGGGGTCGCCGCTGTAAATCAACTTACGGCCCCGCATTTTTCCGCCGATGATCCGCAGTTCCAGATTTTCGCGGTCGTGCGTTGGCTCGGCGGCTTCATGCGCCAATTCGGGCGGAACCAACGAACGGTGTTTATGAGCCATAACAGTCCAACGTTTTACAAAATGTCGAAGTCGATTGTCACGCCGCGCGTGAGCGGCATCGCGCGATCAGCCTCAGGTAATAAGACCTCCGAGCATACCATAGCACCGCGCGGTCGTGCGGATTTTTCCGCGAATGCCGCTGGCGGTAGGCGTTCATCGCGCAGTTTTGGACGCGCGCGAGCGACTTCGTTCGGCACGCTGCAATTTTCCGTTCTAAGCGTTATACGCGCTGTTCCGGCAATGAACGTCGCAAACTGCTTTCCAATTTGCAAGTTAAGGCTGAGCAATCCGAGCGTCCGATGAACCTAACCGCGACAAAGTCAGGGGTCTTGTGCGCCGCGAACGCAGCGGTGACATTCTCATGAAAAACGCTCTGTCGCAATTTTTCCGCGGCCATGACGCCGGACTGCCATCGAACTGCAAAGGGTATTGACTTGGAACGCTCGCTGTCTGTTTTATTGCCCGTCCAGAACGCGCAGGCCACGTTGGAAGCAAAAGTCGCCCAAGTGCTCGACGTGTTGCCCGATCTGACCAACCAGTTTGACGTGTTGATCATTGACGATGGCTCAACGGACGCCACCACCGAGATCGGTTACGAATTGGCCAAGCGCTATCCGCAGGTCAAGTTCGTCCGCCACGCGCAAGCGATGGGCATGGCTCAATCGCTGCATACGGGGCTCGGTCGCACGCGAGGCGAAATTGTCTTCGTACACGACTATCCGCCCGAACTCGAGGCAGCCGACATCGCCCGTCTGTGGGATCGCCGCAACGAAAAAGACTTTGCCGCGGCGATTCGCGTCGATCGTCCGATGACCGCCAATAAACCATCGTGGATTTCCAAATTACTGCCCTGGAAAGCGCCGAGCCGCGGTTCCGGCTTTCACATGTTGCGTCGTCGCGCCATTCCCGGCATCAATTCCCGCGGCATCCAACGGACCGACTCGGCGGCCACGAATTCTGGGCCGCAGCGTCCGAACTTTCTGTCCGAGATGAAAAGATTCGCTTTGGGAGAATAGCGGCGAAAGGCTTACGGCCCGCGCTAAGCAACGGCCCGCAGCGCGGCGACCGAGCGGCCGACGAAGTGCAGTTCGCACCGTAGGCGGGCGTCGTGCGTCCGATTTGTCCTCAAGCGTGCCATCGCTAGAGTTGACCGTTGAGCCCGCACTGGGCGGCGGCCGTTCTGGCGAATCTGTCGGCGTTGGCAGCCAGGTAAGTCGCGCGGTAAGATAGCCTGCGGGGTTACATCGCGCCCCGCCCTGTTTGTCCAGCGTAACCGGACTCGACGATGGCTTATCTGAAAATCTATGGCAGCGACGGCGAACAGATCCGTCAAATCACGGACGATTCTCTGACCATCGGTCGCGGCAACAGCAATCAAGTGGCGCTGAGTGATCAAGCTGCCTCGTCACGGCATGCGCAAATTGTCAGCGAAGATGCGCATTGGTATTTGGAAGAGCGTGGCAGTTTGAATGGCACTTATATCAATGGAGTGCGGCTGGACGCCGCCGCGCGGCACGAACTGTGCGATGGCGATCAAATTCAAATTGGCGCGACGGATATGGTTTTTGGCCTGCCGGCCGCCGCCGCGCCGCAGGCTCCGCCGCCAAAGGCGTTTTCCACGCCGGGCAGTTCGTTTTTGCAGTCGTTCATCAGCGACGAGTCTTCGTCGGACCACTCGAATCATTTGCTGAAGTCGTTCATCATTGACGACGCGGCCGACGTCGGGCCGATTGTCGAGACCCGACTGCCGCTGATGGATTTCGATGCAACGCAGACGGCGGCGCAACGCCGCACCTATTTGGTTGATCCAGACGGCAAGCTGCCGCCGGCGCCGCACAAACCACCTGAGAAGCTTAAGCGCCGACCCGGCGAGAGCCTAATCGAAGCCAAGTTGCGCTTAATTCAGCGCGCCGGCGAGATCCTGGTGCGGATCTTCGAGCCCAAGCAACTGATGGAAGAGATTCTGTCGATCGTCATCGAGCAAACCGGCGCGGATCGCGGCATTTTATGCTTGCTTGACGAACATCGGCAGCCGATCCCGATCGCCAGCCGTGGCGTCAATGAGGGCGATACCGTCCGCGTCAGCCGCACGGTCATTCGTCGCGTGCTGGAAGAAGGCGTGGGCGTGTTGGTCGACTCCAACGCTAACTTCATGCAGTCGCTGGCGGATATTCAAGTCACTTCGGCCATGTGCGTGCCGTTGTGGGCAGGCGAAAAAATCGAGGGGTTGCTGTCGGTCGATTTGAAGAGCGGAACCAGCGCCTTCTCGAACGAAGACCTGGAGCTGTTGACTGCCGTGGCGCATCAGGCGGCGCTGGGCATTCAGCGATTGCGGTCGAGCCAAGAGGTCGAAAATCAGCGGCAGGTGCGTCGCAAACTGTGCGAGTATCTCGATCCGCAAATCGTCGAAGTTATCGCGGCGCACCGCGGCACCGACGATCCATTGGCGCCGTCGGAACGCGAAATCACCGTGCTGTTTTCCGACATCGTTTCGTTCACCAAGCTGAGCGAACACATGGCGCCGGCGCAAGTGGCCAGTTTCATTCGCGAATATCTCAGTGCCATGACGGCCATCGTGTTCAAACACGGCGGCACCATCGACAAATACATTGGCGATGCGGTCATGGCGCTGTTCGGTGCGCCGATTGCCAGCGCCGACTCGCCGGCCGCAGCCATTCGGGCGGCGTTGGAAATGCGCGATAAACTTCGCGACATCCACTATCCGTCGTCAGACCAATGCGCGCTGTTAAGGGCCCGCTTTGGAATCAACACTGGACCGGTGATCGTCGGAAACATTGGCTCGACCCAGCGTACCGAGTACACCGCGATTGGTGACACCGTCAACGTCGCCCAGCGGTTGCAGACGTTTGCCCGTCCGAACGAAATTTGCATCGATGAACTTACTCACGCCAAGGCCAGCGGCTCGTTTTTGGTCGAGGAAATCGGCTCGATCGAGGTCAAGAATCGCACCCAGCCGCTGACCGTCTACAAAGTCTTGCGGTCGCGATAAGTCGCCAGCAGTCCGCGTGTTTTCCGGACTCTCGCGTGCGGTCAATCACTCGATTCTCGCGGCAACATGCTTTATAATGCTGGGAAATCCGTACAGTCCTTTGGATTTTTTGCCAACCACTCGCAAAATTGTTGGTGATCGTAATCGCTCATCGCGTCACGTGCTTTTTCTATGAAGGTTTTGCCCATGTCCAATCGTCGCGAATTCTTGCTCCGCTCGGGGGCTGTTGCCGCCACACTCGGAATGACTCGGTTTCCTCTGGCGTGGGGCGAGGAGACGAAATCGCCCAAGCGCAAGCTGTTGTTTTTCACTAAGTCGTCGGCCTTCGAGCATTCGTCCATCAAGCGAAAATCGCCGGACGTGCTCAGTCATGCGGAACAAGTGGTCACCGACCTCGGCGGCAAAAATAATTTCGAAGTCACCTGCACCAAAGACGGCCGAATGTTTACGGCCGACAAGTTGGCCGCCTTCGACACCTTCATGTTCTACACGACGGGCGATTTGACAGAAGCCGGCACCGACAAAAATCCGCCGATGAGTGCGGAGGGCAAGCAGGCCTTTCTCGATGCCATTAAAGCCGGTAAAGGTTTCGTCGGCACGCACAGCGCCGCCGATACGTTTCACAGTGAAGGCAACAAGGGACACGGTCCGGCGCGTTTCGTGCAAGACGGTGATCACGTCGACCCCTACGTCGCCATGCTCGGGGCCGAGTTCATCGTCCACGGCGCGCAACAAAAAGCCACCATGACCGTCGCCGATAAAGAATTTCCAGGCATGAAAGCGGCTGGCGACAGTTTCGAAATGCTTGAAGAGTGGTACACGTTCAAGAATCACGCCAAGAATCTGCATGTTCTACTGGTGCACGAGCCAGGTCTGAAAGGCGAAATGTACGATCGGCCAGCGTATCCAGCCACCTGGGCGCGCGGCTACGGCGAAGGTCGCGTTTTTTATACCTCGATGGGACATCGAGAAGAAGTTTGGTTGAATCCCATTTTCCAATCGATTTTGCTCGGCGGCTTGTCGTGGACATTTGGCAACGTCAAGGCGGATATCGCACCCAACATCGATAAAGTCACGCCGCAGTACATCACGTTGGGCAAGGAATCGCCGCCCAAGCCAAAGCCCAAGAACTAACGAGACCCGATTTTAAAAAACGCGATGCGGGGCGATTTGATCGTATTCCGCTGGCCAGCGATTTCGGCATGGCCTCTTTCAACAAAGTGCTGGCATGCCAAATTGCTGGAATTGTATTCGTGGTCCGATGCGCCGTACCGTGTGGGCGATTGTTCTGACGCTGCTCGCATCAACGCCGGCGCATGGCTACATCGACATCATCCCGTCGTTGGGCCGGATTGTCGCCGATGCGCGAGCAATTGTCGTTTTGAAGGTCGAAAAGGTCGATCGCGACAAACGGATTGTCGTTTATCGCGTCGCCGAGACGCTTCTGAACACAGACCAGATCGCGTTTCCAGTCAAGATGCGACTGCAGATCGGTGCCGGGCTCCATCCCAAAGAGCCGAAGCAGATTCTCGACTGGGCGAAGCCTGGAAAAATGGCCGTTTGCTTGATCGCGGGGCACGTTGCCGTCACGTGCATCGACAAAGACTGGTACGAGGCCAGTCAAATTGACGACGACACCTGGACCATGACGCGTGGGCGATCAGAACTCGGCTTTGCGTTTCTCGGTTCGCCGGAAACCTTGCGAGACGACATGCGGGCGATCCTGGACGGAAACGAAGTCACCGTTCCGGCGCTCAAGTGGGCCGGCGAAGTCAGTCAGGTGAGTGCGGTGGCGTTCAAACAATCGCTTCGTAGCTGCGATCGGCCCATGTGGCGGATGCGAGCGAGCTTGAAAATGCCAAGCAATCTCGGTGAGATTTCCGATTCGCCGCACTGGATCGTTGGGGCGGGCATTGGCGATGCCGGCGACGTCCCCGCGTTGGTGGCAGATTTGCAATCGGACGACGCGAATCGTCAAGCGGCGGCGATGGAGAAACTCGGCCTCATCGGACGAGTGGCGAGACCGGCCGTGCCGGCATTGAAAACGTTCTTGCATCAGGCAGACTCGCGGGCCGAACTTGCGGCCGCCGCCGCGATTTTACGAATCGATTCACGCCAGCCGGAAGCGCTATTGGTCCTGCGTAAAATGATGCAGGTTGAAGATGCGGATATTCGCAAGACGGCCGTCGTGGCTTGCGGCGATCTGGGCCGAAAGGCGAGTGCGTTTGCAAGTCCATTAGTCGCCGCGACGAGCGATGCCGACGGAGAGGTGCGCGTCGCGGCGGTTGAAAGCTTAGGGCAATGTCGTGATGCGGCAGAGATTGCTGTGCCTGCATTGCGTCGTTTGCTCGCGACTGCTGAATTACGCTCGGCCGCGATCGAAGCGTTGGGTGTAATGGGCGCCGGCGCCGCGTCCGCTGCGCCGGAACTGACCGCGTTACTTGACGACCCAGAACCGGACATCCGCTGGGCAGCCGCGGTTTCACTATTGCACTGCGATATTCACGCTGCCCAGCGGGCGATTCCGTTGTTTGTTGTCGCATTACGCAGCGATAACGCACGAACGCGTTGGGACGCCATCTGGTACTTCGACCAATTGCCGGATCCGCAGGTCGCGCTGGATGAACTCATTGCGCTCGCCGACCACGGCAATTCCGAAGTTCGCGCCGCGGCGTTGATGGTGTTGGGCAATATCGGCGAAAACGCGCAACCGGCTGCTCCATCCGTTGCCCGTGCGCTCGAAGATAAAGCGCTCGTCGTACGCAATGCGGCAGCCCGCGCGGCATCGCTACTGCCGCTACACGATTCCCGTTCGGTTACGCTGGCCAGTGAAGTCTTTGCCGAGCAATTTCGTCAAACCAATCCACGCCCTGCGGAGTGGGTGCTCTGGAACGCCGCCGATTTTCTCCGCCGCCTCGGTCCGGTCGAAAAGATCGCCACGCCAACCTTTTGCAATTTGACAACCGACGCTGATCCGTTCGTTCGGCGTGCAGCCTTGGTGGCGCTGATTAATCTTGGAGACATTCCCGAATCCGCGCTGCCTGCAATTCGCATTTGTTGTGGCGACTCTGAGCCGACGGTGCAATTCGAAGCCGCGCGGGCGTTGTGGGAAATCAGCGGCGACGCGAGCCAGGTGATTCCGATTGTGACGCAGGCGATCAAGCGTGGCGACGCACGATTGCGTGAACAAGCCTGCGATCTGTTAAAACGCATTGGCGCGAAAGCAAGCACGGCGACGGCTGTGCTGCTGGACGAAGCGAAGGATCGTGAGCCAAATGTCCGTCTCGCAGCGGCCGAAGCGTTGTGGGCAATTGCGCCGCAGCGCGATCAAGTGTTACCAATCTTCCTTGCCGAACTCGACAACGATGACGATACGATTCGCATCCGAGTGGCCACTGGAATTGGTCAGATTGGGATGCCTAGCGCCGCCGCCACGCAAAAATTGCTTCACGCGCTGGCAGATCGAGACGATCGCTTGCGGATCGCGGCGGCAACCTGCCTGCAGCCAACGGGAACTTACGATCGTGAAATCGTTGCTGCGATCCGACCGGTGTTGGACGACAGTGACGAAACATTGCGCGAGGCAGCTTGCGAACTCCTGGGACGATTGGGGCCTTCCGCCCAAGCTGCCGTGCCCGACTTGCAGTCAATGCTCGCCGAGGACGAGGCAGAAGTGCGGTTTGCGGCAGCCAAAGCCATCCTGCGATTGTCGGCCGATCATCACGATGATGCGGCGTTGGCCGCCGTGGTGCAAACTTTGGGTGTCGGTCCGGTGGCGATGCGTGTGCAGGCAATTCAATTCCTGGGTGAACTCGGCGTCGCGGCTCAATCGACGGCGCCCGCGCTGCGGCCATTAACGGACGATGCCGACAAGCAAATTTCGACGGCGGCAACGGTCTCGCTCGCGCAAGTCGCCACAACTGCCAGCGCGTCGCCGGCAGCAATTCCCCAAACTGAGCGATTGGCCGACAGCGGCCCGAGCAGCGGTCGCCGCTACTGGCAATGGGGCGCTGTCGCTGGCTTTTTGATTTTGGCTACGCTGCTCATGGTTGGTTATCGGTCTCGCCGGCCAGCACGGTGACAATGGCGAAGCCAGCTCGATGCGGCCGTGATTCCAGGGCTAATGACGGCGTAGGAATTTCGCAGGCTGCTGGCTAGAGGCTGGCGAGCAAGCTTGTTAAGCTGATTGAGACTCGCGATCTCAGGCTTGCGACTTCACGACGGACGAAAATCGCAATTGCGAATTTGCGCGCGGCTCAGTTGATGGAATCGAATTTGAACGGCCCATCCGTCCACGGCGATTTGCGGACTTGTGAGTAATCAACCTCCAGACATCCCGCCAACCGACCCTGCGCGTTTTCCAGACTTCGAAACGCTCGAAGCGGGGCTTTCGCAGGTGCTGCTTTCGGAACGAGCCGGGCTCGCAAACAGCGACGCATTCCGCGGAGCGGCGGTTTGCGTATTACGTCGCGAGGCCAATGAGTATGCCAGCACGTTCGCCTCGGAGCTTGTCGACTGTCGGCTGCCCGACGGTCGCGAACTGACCGTATTTTGCAAATACAGTCACGGTTATCGACAAACCACGCCGAGTCCACGGCATGGCTTGACGTTCGAGGCGAATGTTTACGAATCGGTGTTGCGGCCGCTCCACATTTCGCAAGTGCGTTGCTACGGCACGCACCATGAACCGCACAGCGCCGAAAGCTGGCTGGTGCTGGAGTATCTGCCCGACGCGCTGTGGGCCAGTCATTACTACAACCTTGACGCAATGCTCGATTCGGCCCGTTGGATCGCGCTATTTCATACGCTGAATCGCCAGCGCATTTCCGATCCGGCCTTGGCGTTTTTGCCGCGTTATACGGCGGCGAATTATTCGTTTTGGTCGCGACAAACCTGGGCGTTGTGCGAAGCCGCCGGCCTGACACCGGAATGGCTGCGCCCGTTGTGCGAGCATTATCAGAGAGTCTGCGTTCCGCTGTTGGCGGCGCAAACGCCAACTGTGATCCACGGTGAGTTGACACCCCGAAACTCGCTCTGGCACGCCGGCCAAATTAAGCCAGTCGACTGGGAAACAACAGCGGTGGGTGTGGGCGAGATCGATCTGGCGATTCTCACTTACGATTGGGAAGTCGACGCAATCGCCGAGTGCGAACACGCCTACCGAGTCGCACGCTGGCCCGATGGCGGATGTCGCCATTTTAACGAACTACTCACGGCCGCGCGGCTCTACGCGTCGTTTCATTGGATCTACGATGTGTCCGAGCAGGTTCGCCCCGAGGAGCTCGTGGGGCACCTTCGCGAGTTGAAGAAAGTTGCCGATCGTCAGCGGTTGACGTGAATTGCCGAAAATTTGCGTTCAATATCTAGCATCGCGTTGGCGAGCGCCGGTATCATCGAGATGTCGGGCGTTCGTGTGTTTTGCGAGGCCCACCGAACGACGGTTTTCAGGAGCAGCACATGGCGACAAACTCCGTGCGATTTCACCGCATCCTCCGCACGACGCCCGCAAAACTTTATCGTGCGTTTTTGGATGGCGATGCAATGGTCAAATGGCTGCCGCCTAACGGTTTTACGGGCAAGGTTTTTCACCTCGATGCAAAAGTTGGCGGCACGTATCAAATGTCGTTCACTAATTTTGGCAATGGTCACAGCCATTCGTTTGGCGGTACCTACCTGGAATTGTCGCCCTACGAGCGAATTCGATATTCCAATCAGTTTGACGATCCAAATCTGCCGGGCACGATGCACACGACCATCACGCTTAAGCAGGTTTCTTGCGGCACCGAGATGAATATCGTGCAAGAAGGGATTCCGGAGCTCATTCCGCCCGAAGCATGCTGCCTGGGCTGGCAAGATTCGCTCACGCTGTTGGCGAAACTTGTCCAGGTCGACATTCCGGAATGAACCCACCGCGTGGGTATGGACACCCGTCTGGTGGTCGAGCATTTATGAAATTCGTGCGTCAAGTTTTGGCGAGCGGGCAATTGAGTTGCGTTCGCCAGCGAGCCGGATC
The DNA here is from genome assembly GCA_038205115.1 of Pirellulales bacterium. GTDB lineage: Bacteria > Planctomycetota > Planctomycetia > Pirellulales > JBBRCE01 > JBBRCE01. The sequence goes on along the minus strand of JBBRCE010000004.1, from coordinate 155,949 downwards.
GGAACCGGATTCTGGCCCTGTCAGATAGCTTTCCCAAAACGTTCCGGCCACGTTGTTGCCGGTAGACTGCAGCCAACGTTCGAATTCTCCCCAAGCGCCGGCCAAGCCGTCGTAGTCGCCTTGATAGATTGTGCGGGCGACACTCGTCGCCGGCAGTTGACTTGCGTAGACGCGGCCGATGGTGGCCACCGACACTGCCACCGGCACGCCCACTTCCAGATCAAAAGCATCCGTGGGTCGGCTGAAGTGAAAGGTGAACATCGGCCCGGCTGGCGGGAGGCCTTGCTGCTTGACGGCGTTCAGCACTTCGCCCATCGCCGGCCCCATGACAATTTTAATTTGCGATCGTTCGACCTTCAAGCGAATGACGGCGGTCAAAATGGCCTGAGTTTGCACGATTTGCGGCGGGTCGATCATCGGATGGATACCTCGGCTGTTTCAAAACAATTGGCATGAGATCTGTGCTCAATTTCGCACGGCGCGCCTGATCGCCATATGCTGCACCTTGTGGCAATCAGGCTACTAAAAAATCTAGCCGCGGTCGCCGTGTGCGTCAAACGGCGTCTTGCAGATTTCCAATGCCGAAACGCACGGGTGCAAATCCTGACGAGTAGCAAGGATATCGCAATTGGTTGACGCCGAATTATCCGATCAGACCAGCCGTAAATTCTACGCGGCGGGGCGACGAAGTTGGTCGAGAAGTTTACGCAACTCGGCCTGATGGCGAGTTCGTTCTTGCTGCCAGGCGCGCGATTCGGAGAGCCGCTCGGTTTCTTCGCGCTCCAGGAGTTGCTCGCGATCGGTTAAGCGGCGCGCTTGCTCGTGCAGTTCCGCTTGCTGCGATTGAAGCCAAGCCTGCAGATCGCGACGCTGGACGGCCAGCTTGTCGTGCTGCTGAGAGATTCGCGCAGCCATTGCTTCCACGTGCTGTTTTTCTTGATCGGATTGTTCTTGTAATGCCCGATTCTGTTGGGCGAGCCGCGTGCGGGTTTGCCCTAGCGCCATCGTTAACGCGGCTGGCGGCACGGCACCGGCCATCTGTGCCCATAGTTCTTCAACCACCAATCGCATTTCGAGCGTTTCGCGATGCATGCGGGTGAGGTCGGTTCGCAATTCGTCCAACGCCGTGCGCCGCGTCTGCAATTTTTCGGCCTGCGCATCGAGCGATTGACGCTTCTTTTCGGCATCGGCGTCGATGTCGCGTTGCTGCAGAGTGAGCGCGCGACGATCTGCCTGCATGCGTTTATCGTGTTGCGCGCGGTCGAATTCCAGCTCGTGACGCTCGTCGGCCAATTGCTGCTGCGATTCTTGCAACAGAGACTCGGCTTGATCGAGATACTGCTGACGCACGAGGAATTGGTCGAGCGCTTGCCTCAACTCGGCGTCATCGTCTTCCGCCGGATCGACGGACTCTCCGGCAACAAGGCGCGCGGCGTTGTTTGCGCCCGATTGGCTGGCGTTTAGCCGCGTCAGCCACTGAAGGCGCGTGGCGGCAAAAGCCGCGATTTCTGCTTGCAATCGTTCCTGGCTGGCTTGCAATTCGGCTTCGGCCACGGCCAGACTGGCATCGCGTTTGGCCAATTCGTGCGGATTCGGCTGACCGCGTAGCGCCGCACTGGCTGTTTCCTTGCCACGCGTCCAGCGGCCGTCAAGTTCGGCCGTTCGGCGCTGGAGATCATCTTCTTGCTCGCGAAGTTCCGCTTGCCGTTCACGCACCCAGAGCCGCGCCGCACGCGTTTGATTTTCGATTTCGGCCAGCCGAGCGTTGAGAACCTCCTCACGCTGTTCCAGATCGTTCTCTTGCGTCCTCAAATGCGCGGAAAGTTGCTCGGCTTGCGATCGCAATTGTTGGATCAGGCCGACCGTCAGCAGTGGCGCAGGGTCGGCGTCCGATTCCAACGGGGGAGCAATGGTCGCTAGCTCCGTTTGCAAGAGTTGCTGGTCGCTCGCGCTACCGATCAGGACGTGCGGCGGATCGATGCGAAACCCCGACGTCAACGTGACGCGTACCGATTCGCTGGGTGCACCGTCGGTCAAAGTTTCGGACATGATCGGACCTGAAGTGAATTTGGCATCGCCAACGAGCATGCGCACTGCGTTGGCGGACCCGCGCAAGCTCTCCACGCCCACTTATCGGCAAAGTCGCCCCAGATGTTAAAGTCGAATTCCCGCTCGCGACCGTTGTTTCCATCGCGAGTTATGCCATCACTGCCTGCTAGCAGGCAGCAAGGCCCCCAGAACTCGCATAATCCGCAATGCATACAGCCGTTTCATTCATCAAGATTTCAGACCACATATTCCGAAGATGTTCGATGAGACGAGGGTGCAGTTTGATTTTTGAGCCAAGCGGATCTGTGTGCAGACGCGGCAGCAATGACGGGGTGAACGAATGGGGCGGCTGACAACTAACGTCGGGCTGGTTTCGGGTTTTCCGATTCAATCCACGGTCGATCAACTGATTGCCTTGCAGGCGGCGCCGCGCGATGCGCTGCAAACGGCAACAACCGCTCTGCAAAATCAGCAAGCAGAAGTGACTAACCTGGCCGGCGTGGTCGTGAGTTTGCAGAGCCTGGTCGCCAAGCTTGCGCTGCCGGCGACATTTCAGCAACGGACCGCCAGCAGTTCCAACGTTGACGTGGTGGGCGTGACGGTCAACGGCAGTCCCGCGACGGGCAACTACCAGTACACCCCACTGGCGCTGGCGCAATCGAACCAGTTTGTCAGCAGCAAATTGGTGAGTTCTAGCGCGGCGCTGGGCAGCGGCACGTTTTCGTTCGGTTTTGGCGGCACCATTAATCCGGGCGTGGGACTCGACCTGCTCAACTCGGGAAACGGAGTCGACCGCGGCAGCATCAAGATCACCGACCGCAGCGGGGCCAGTGCCACTATTGATTTGACGGCCACGCGCAATATCGACGAGGTGATTGCGGCAATCAACAAAACGACATCCATCAAAGTAACCGCTTCGACCAGTGGCGACCATCTGGTCCTGACCGACAAAACCGGTCTGACGACGTCGAATCTCAAGGTCGAAGAAGTCAACGGCGGAACGGTCGCCAGTTCGCTGGGCTTGGCAAGTATCAACGCCAATAGCAGCAGCGCTGCCGGCAGCGACATTTTGACACTCTTCAACGATCTCTCACTCGACAGTTTGAACGACGGTCGCGGTGTGCGGCTCGACGCGGCACAGCCCGATTTGAAAGTGCATTTTGCCGATGGCACGGAGTCGACCATCGACTTCCGCGCGCTGGGCGTGGCAGGCACGCGAACATCGGCAACCACCACGGCAACCAATGGCGTGAATGCCACAATCAAATTCACTGCGGTCACGCCGGGCTCGGCAACTGCCGGTACGCTGGTCTCGTTTGTTAACGACAATGCCGTTCAGGCCGGGCAAGAAACGGTTTCTTACGACGCTCAAACCAAAAAGCTCACATTCAAGATTCACGCCGGCCAGACCACGGCCGATGATGTGATCGCCGCGTTGAAGCGCGACCCCGTGGCGGTCGCCGCGTTTACAGCCGCGCGCGGCGCAGGTGGCGCCGGCAATGGCGTCGTGACGACCAACGATACGGCGGTGACAACCGGTCCGCAATCAACCGCGCAAACAGTTAGCAATACGAACTCAAACGCTAACATCCTGTTTGCCGCGGTCCAAGGTGGTGCGAGTTCCGATAACGTAACCGTGCAGTTCGTCGACAACCCGTCGATCACCGCCGGAAGTGAAACGGTCGCATTCGACAACAGCAATCCGAGCAACAAAAAGCTGATCTTCCAGATCAGCGCCGGCCACACCACCGCCAATCAAGTCATCGCGGCACTCAATAATGATCCCACCGCAAAGCTGGTGTTTACCGCCGCGCGGGCGACGGGCGCCAGCGGCGCGGGCTTGGTGTCTGCGAGCGATACGGCCGTCACATCCGGCGGCGCCATCGTCGAACCTGTCGCAGGCGGTGATGAAAACACTGTGGGCCAAGTGCTCGCGGCGTTGAACGCGGCCGCGCCCACCAAGCTGCGCGCCGCAATTTCGGCCGATGGCGATCACATTCAACTAACGGATCTCACGACCGGCAGCGACACGTTCGCGCTTACGCAACTCAATAATTCGCACATTGTCGACGACCTGGGGCTCGGCGGCGCGCCCAGCGGCGGAGTCATTACAAGTGGTCGATTGCTGGGCGGTCTGCAGACTTCGCTGCTGGCCAATCTGAATGGCGGCGCGGGATTTGGCTCGCTCGGCGATCTGAACATCACCAACCGCCAGGGCTCACTCACCACCGTTAGCTTGGCTTCCGCGAAGACGCTCGACGATGTGATCGATGCAATCAATGGTGCCGGATCAGGCGTGCAAGCACGCGTGAACGATGCCCGCAACGGATTACTACTGACCGACACAACGGGCTCGACAGCGGGTAACCTGATCGTTGCCAATGGCGATGGCAATAATTCCGCCGACAAACTCGGCCTAACTGTCAATGCCGCCGTCAGTTCCAAAAGCAGTGGCAGTTTGCATTTGCAAACCGTGAGCACCAACACGCTGCTGGCCAACTACAACGGTGGCGGCGGCGTTGCTTCGGGAACTTTTTCGATCACCGATAGTGCCGGAGCGACTAAAACGCTCAATCTCACCGCGGCAACGACCACCGTGGGACAATTGATCGATCAAATCAATACGCTGGGGCTCGCCGTGCATGCCCAGATCAACGACAACGGCGACGGCATCGCGTTGCAAGACACAGCACATGGGACTGGCACGCTGAAAGTGGTGGCTGGCGCCGGAACGACCGCGCGGGATTTGCATCTGTTGACCACCGCTCAAACCCAAACCATCGGTGGCACGCCCACGCAAGTCGTCGATGGTTCAACCATCACAACCATCGCGATTGGCGCCACGGATTCGCTGCAAAACCTGGTGGACAAAATCAACGCTCAGGGTTTGCAAGTCGCCGCTTCGATTCTGAATGACGGCTCAAAAGTGCGACCGTTTCAATTGAGTTTGAGCAGCTTGATTTCAGGGCGTGACGGGGCGCTACAAATTGACGCCTCGCAAGCGTCGTTTAGCGTTCAGGAAACCGTCAAGGCGCAGGACGCAGTCGTGCTCTACGGCCCCGGCAACGGTCAGTCGTCGATCTTGGCCTCATCGTCGACGAATCAGTTCGCCAACTTGACGCCCGGGTTGTCGATCAATGTCAAAAGCGTTTCGACAACGCCAATTTCCGTCAATGTTTCCGCGGCCACAAGCGATCTGACCTCAAGTTTGCAAGCGGTCGTCGATACTTATAACCGATTACATGCGGAAATATCGAAAGATACCACGTACGACACCAAAACCAGCACCCGAGGACTACTGCAAAACGATTCGTCGGTGTTGGGTGTCGATCAAAGTCTCACCAATTTGTTCTCGGGCCGTTCGTTTAATGCGACCGGCGTGCGGTCGTTTGGCGACTTGGGCATTTCGATTGGTCAAGATGGAACGTTGTCGTTCGACAGCAATAAGTTGCAGTCGACCATTGCTGCCAATCCGACGGGCGTGAGCGACTTCTTCACAAAATCCACCACCGGTTTCGCGGCACAAATTAAAACGCTCTCGAATCAATTTGCGACCGGCAACAACTCGACGCTAGCCGTCCGTTCGACTGCGCTGCTGAACCAGATATCCGATAATAACGACCGAATTACTTTTTTAAACGCGCGACTCGACTCAAGCCGACAGAGACTACTGCTGTCGTTTCAGAACATGGAACTGGCCATCAGTAAGATTCAAGCCAACTCGGCGGCGATCAACTCGGTAGCCGCCTTGGCCTCGTCATTGAGCGGCACGACAAGCAGTTCGTCAACGTCGTCGTCCGGAATTTCCAATACGTCGGCCAAGGGTTGATGATTCGTCCGTCGATTTAACCGCCGTTTAGACCGCACCCACCAGGACGAAACATGAATCCGTTTGCCAGTGACGACTACCTGACGACGGAAGTCTTGACGGCCACACCGCAAAAGCTGCAATTAATGCTGCTGGACGGTGCGTTGCGAAACGCTCGACAAACGTTGGCGCTTTGGGAATCGCAGCAACCTGAAGCCGCACATCGCACCTTGAGTAATTGCCAGGAAATTGTCAACTCGCTGTTGGCCGGTTTAGCGCGCGCGCCTCGCACGCCGCTCGTCGAGCAAATGATCGGCGTCTACGTGTTCTGTTATCGTACGCTGCTCGAAGCGCACCATGCGCGGAGCCGCGACAAATTGCAGGAAGCTACTCGCATTCTGGAAATCGAGCGCGAGACTTGGCGAGCCGTGTGCGAAAAACTGGGAACAAAACAATCGTTTCCGCAGATGGACTCCAATCCTTTTGCTCCGGGCGCGTCCTTCGTCGCTTAAAAACGTTCAGGGCCGTGGCGGCCCATCGTATCGTTTGCCGCGTCCGGTTTGCTCCACCGGAAAAAATCGGCTTCCGCGGTTGCTTTCCGCGCGATCGCGAATCGCACTGTAGGGCCGAATGCGCAACTGCTCGACACTGGCGTCAAACACGCCGTGGCCCGGCGCGGCGAGTCGAGCATGCAGCAAGCCCAGGTGGCCCAGATCTCGCTCGAAGTCGGGATGAACTGCTTGAAATGGCAATTCGTAACGGGCGCCGTCGGGACCAAAATCGTCGACGCTTACCGACTGCGTCCAACGGCCAATCCGCGGAAAAACATCGCCCTGCCGACCGTTGACGGGTTGTTCGCCGACGAGGTCAACCTCCAATGTGCCGTCGATAGGCGTGAGTTGTCCCCAGGCGTCCAGCGGACGAATCACCACTACGATGCCCGAAGTTTCTGCTGCTGCGTTCCAATGCCCAAGGCAAGCCTCGATACTCAACGTCCGCACGGCACCGTCGATCTTTGCAGGCTGGCCGTTGAAGCGATCGTCACGTGGAGTTGGCCCGACTTCAACTGCGGTTGCAGGCACGTCCCGGCGCGCGATGACGCCCAGCGAAGTCTGTAACTCATTTGCAACTCGCTGAAATTCTACTCCGGAAAACTGTCGATCACCAACATCTGCCGCCACCACTCGCGACCACTGGATCGGTCGACGAACGACGGTTCGCGACTGGTCGCTGCCGCGCACACTCCTCAGCCACAGTGTTTCCGAGTCGGTCCGCGGATCAACCTGTCCGGCAAGAATTCTGCCGCTGGCAAGTTCAACGCGGACTTCGCCCGCAACTTGAGCAAATGCGGCCGACGAGGCAGCGCTGGTCAACAGCAAGATGGCGGTTAAGCTGTTGTAAAATCGTCGCGCTGCAGGCATGTGTGAACTCGCGAGTGAAAATCGTCACGGCCGTGTGCCGTTGAGATTTAAACATTCGCAAAGTCAGTACCGACGCAGATTCGCCTTTGTCCTGGCCAAGCTAACAATGGGCTGCAAAACGAGATACGGCTGACGGGCCGGCAGGCGGATTGCTAGCGGCTGTTGCGAAAAAACAACGGCCGGTGTTGCCCGGAAACCGCACGATGCATTTAATCGACGGCCTGCTTGAGCTGCGCGCGGCAATCGGCCGAATAGATTGACAGTGCCGTCGAGCGCTCGAATTGCGCCAGCAACGTTTGCAACATTCAGGTTTTTGCCATGCTTCGCTTATCGACGTTGATCGCCATTGGTTTGCTTTTTGGGCTGAACGCACTCAAGGCTGCCGCTCCTGATCTCGGTGCGACGCCGGCAGCCAAGGTTGATGCGGTAAGTACGCGGGCGAAACCAACTGACGCCATTGCCAATGCCGACGTGGCAACGCGCCTACGCGAAGGCACACATCTGGTGGATCAATCAGGCGTGTTTAAAGTGCAGGGCGACGGGCTGCAATTTGCCCCGGCCAACGGCACACGCAGCTTCAGCGTGCTGCAAAATCTGGCAATGGAGCGAATCTCTCGCCTGGTGGTCGAAAGCCCCGACGCCTTGGAGTGGACGATGACGGCCACGGTAACTGAATTTCGCGGGGCCAACTACCTGCTTGTCACGCAAGCCACGATCAAGGCCAAGCCGTCTGCCGCGCGATCGCGCTAGCCACGCGTTCCGAAATGGCGAACTGCCTTATGGCAGATTGAACCACACTGGCCACCATGTCTGTCCGCGAAGTTGCATCAGCAAAATTCCGGCCAATGGTAATGCGCCCCAGCGGAGCATCCGCCGGGCCTCGGCGGCGAGCCCCTCCACTTTGACGCTCAGCGTCACCGGCGTGCGATAGAGCGCGAAGTTCGGCCAAAAACGCGGCACCCGATTTTGATAGGCGACGAATTCATCGCCAAAAATTCGCCGCAGATTGCGTTCTTCGTAACTGACGGTCGTCGCCAAATACCAGACCGTAGCCAGCAGAAAAGCCGCCGCCAACGACAGGCTCATCAGTTGGCAAATGATGGAGAGCGTCATCAGAAATGTGCCTACATACAGCGGATTTCGGCAAACCGAATACGGCCCCTCGCAGATCACCCGCGTGGTTTTTTGCCCGCCGATGTACAGCGTTGCCCACCACCGTACGAAGGCGCCTGCGGCAAACAGAGCCCCGCCCACGATTTCCGACGAAACGTCCAACCCCAGCGATCCCATACGCGGCCGCGAAAATAATACGGCAAATGCGACGGGCGCCATGATCAGCAAGCTGATCCACGCTCGCGATCGAGCTAGCCAACGCCGAAATGGCGAGATATCCGTCCCCAATGTTGCCGTTGCCATAACCGCCCTCCAAACGCGATGAGTCTTCCGTCGGGTGGGAAAAATACTGCGTTCGGGCAAAACGGTCAAGAGCAGCCGACTGCGCGCCCGCGGGAAAAAATCGCGTCATTCAGTCACTGCTGAGACGCGAACGACTGCATTGCTGCTGGTCCAAAAAATCCATATTGGGGCTAGCTGGCGAATACCAGCGGCAGACTATAATTTCGTTCGTATCCGCGGCCGCGCAATGGCAATTCCATTCGCTGCGGAAAGTCGTCTTGATTGATGGTCGATGTCCATGCGAGGTTCCTATATGGTCCGCCGAACGAGTTTCCTGGTGTCGGGTGGCATTTTCTTGTGCGGTTTGCTAACGCTCGTTGCAGCTAACGGCGACGATCAAGTTAAAAAATCGTCTGCGGCCGATCAACCCGGCGCTGCGATCGACGGCGTGCGTTTTTCGTTCCCTTGTAAAAACGCAATGCCCGACAATCCCAAAGAGGGCGAAAACTGCGATTCCGCTCTTGTGACGGGCGACCCAGCCAAGACCGACAATTTCACGATCGAAAAGAAGTTTGGTGGCCAGCCAGGCAAACGCTATCAGGTGAAGTTGCGCTTTCGCGGTGTGGTTGAACCGATGAAATATAAGGGCGGCAAGCAGGTCGGCGAGTATTTTTACATCGGCGGCGAAGGCGATGACAAAACGTACAATATCTACAAACTGGCGATCTCGTCGCCCGAGTCGCATTATTTCTTAAATCGCCAGGATGCCACGGGCCACAAGATTTTCAGCATTGATTACACGCAGACGGTTGAAATCGATGGCGGCGCGACGGTTACGTTTTACGGCAATGGACAAAACGGCAAGATGATTTCCAACTTTAAAAAGTTGGTTGTGCCAGATGTCGAGCCTGCCCCCAAGCCTTTCAACGGACAGTTTATTCAGGTCAATGTCATTGACGTGAGCGAGGCAAAAAGCGAAGCAAAGGCGGAAGCCAAGCCGTGACCTTCCGGCGTTGCCCGATTTGATTGCTCGACTCGCGAGGCCGGCTACTTCCGCCGGCCGCGCGAATTCTGGAGTGACTTGGATGATCTTGCCGGGCGTGGGCTAGGCGGATTGTGCTGGTTTTTCGGTCGCTCGGCAGCGTTCGCCGCCCGCACTTCGCTGATTCTGGCCGATTAAGGCTCAAGAATTTGCCTCGCGGACAAAACCGAACTAGGGTTCCGTTGGCGACGCGTTAGCTCGACCGGCGGCTCACTCCGCAGGGTTCAACCATCTCATCTGCAGCTCGACGCGCCGCCAACCGCCTCGTCGCGTGAGGTGGAACGATTCTCGTCAAATCATTCGTCACGTTGGAACTCCGACATGTCTGCACGCTCGCGCCGCGATCGGTCCAAACAAAAATCCAATCGCACGCCACGGTCGCTGGGCAGCGAGCAACTCGAAGCGAGAATGCTGTGTACCGTCAATGGGTTGTTCAACAACTTGCAGACGTTGCTCGGCAGCGGGTCGGGCGTCGTGCTGAAAAGCGTGGTGCAATCTAACGCGGCGCCCATCGTGGCCAATGCCATCACCGTTGGCGCCAGCGGCGCAATCACCGGCAAAACGACGACGGTTTCCGCGCTCGGCAGTGACGATCGCGGCGAGAGCGGTTTGTCATACAATTGGTCGGTCGTCTCCGCACCCAGTGGCGGCGGCGCTTCGTTTAGCGAAAACGGCCGCAACGCCTCAAAGAATGCGTCCGTAACGTTTACAAAAGCAGGCGTGTACACGATCAGCCTACGCATTGTCGATGCGGGTGGGTTGTCGGTCACCACCAGCAAACAAATCACCGTGGCGCAGGTGCTGACCAGCATTTCGCTGGTCAGCGGCGACAACGTCGCCATAAAAGCCGGTTCCACGCTGGTCGCCAAGGGTTCGGTCCAAACCGTACGGGCACTCGGTTACGATCAGTTTGGGGCGTTGATCAACGGAGCTAGCTTCACTTGGTCGACGACGGCCAATCAGGCGGACGCACCGACGATTTCCGCGAATGGCGGTTCGGCGACAATCAAATTCAACAAGGCCGGCACATTTGCATTCACGGCCCGCGGCGGCGACGGTCCCGCGGCGACGTTCTCAATCTCGGTTGCGGCGCAACCTTCGTCGATCAGCATTTCGCCGGTCGGCGGCCTGGAAGTTCGCGGCACGACGGCGCAATTTAACGTCGACCAAATTCAGGATCAATTTCACAATTTGCTGGCGGTCGATACGCGGCTCAATTGGACCGTTGTTTCCAGCCCGAATGGCGTCAACGCACCGACATTCTCCTCTAGCGGCGGGCTGACAACCGTCACGTTCAAAGGCGCGGGAGCTTATGTTATCAAAGCTTCGCTCACGGATGCTCAAGGGCATGTGATCTCGCAATCGTTTTCCGTTAACGTCGTACAAAATCCCACGAAACTGGCGGCGGCACTGAGCCCCGTGACCGTCACCGGAAACAGCGTGCTACTCACGCCGGGCGCGATGCTCGACCAGTTTGGTAAAGCCATGACGTCCGCCGCTGGTGTTACGTGGACGGCGGCCAGTGTGCCTGGCGGTGCGACAAATCCGGCGATCTTGTCCAGTGGACGCGGTACCACGGCCACGTTTTTCGCCGCCGGAAGCTACACATTCCAAGCACGCATGGCCAATGGCGTTACGTATTTGCTGAGCATGACCGTCAAGCAAACGGTTACCGGCATCACGGTTTCGCCGGGGTCGACCAGTGTCGCCACCGGTGCCACCAAGCAGTTTGCCGCACAACTGCTGGATCAGTTTGGCACCGCGATGTCGGGGCAATCGACCTACACGTGGACCGCCAACCACGGCACAATTTCTTCAAGCGGCTTGTTCACCGCGCCAAACGCCGCTGGCGATGCCACGATTACCGTCCGCAGCGGCACGCTTACCGGCACTGCGCATATTAACTTCTCAGCACCGGCGCCGGCGCCCGCGCCAAGCGGCGGAATTCAAAATACGGCGCTGGCCGCACTGGTGCAAAGCCTTGATGCCGATGGCTCTTTAAGCCGCGCGGATGTGATGCAAATTTTGCGAAGCGTCGGCAACGACGGCGCGGTCGATGCCGGCGAACTCACCGATTTACGTTGGCTAGTTTCGCACGCGGCACAATATAGCATGGCTGGCTACGTACAAGTATTGGCCGGCGATGTCGTCAACAGCAACCCGGCAAACGCTCAATTTCAGGGGCAAACACTGGGCAATCTTGCGGCCGGGTCGTCGGCCGCGCAACTCAACAACTTGGTTGGCAAATGGTTTCTCGGCGCAGATCATCCCACACTCACTGGCAACGGAGTTACCTATCAAGCGGCGGCCGGATCGCTGTTCAATGGTAATCCGACGCACATGGACGAATTTCAGGGCCAGTTGGGCGATTGCTACTTCATCTCCGCCTTAGGAACCATCGCCGATCGCGATGCCAACGCCATTCGCAATATGTTTGTCGACAATGGCGACGGCAGCTTTACCGTTCGGTTTTTTGCCGCGGCCGGCGTGGCCGATTACGTGACGGTTGATCGCTCTGTGGCCGCATATGCCAACGGGCAGTTCGCCTATTCGAATTACGGCAAGAGCATCAGTAACGCCTCGAATACGCTGTGGATTGTGCTGGCCGAAAAAGCCTACGCGGAGTGGAATGCGACGGGCAAGGAAGGCCGCAACGGTCAGAACTCATTCGCTGCAATTGAAGGCGGCTGGATGGGCGCGGTTGACTATCAAGTGCTGGGCCATAGTTCGGCCGATTACGGCGTCACGGCCGATAGCAAATCCACAATGGTCGCGGCGCTGGCCGCCGGCAAAGCTGTCACGATTGGCACCAACGGCAACGGCGGGTTTGGCTTGTATGGTTCGCACGCCTATGCCGTGCTCGCTTACAACGCCAGTACCGACACCTTCACGTTGTTCAATCCGTGGGGCTTCTCGCAACCTGGTCAACTGAGTTGGAATCAGTTGCAAAGTTCTTGCTCCGCATTTGTCGTGGCCGATGTCAGCGGCACCACACCAACATCGTCCGGTTTGGCGCGTGCCGCCTTAAGTGCAGGCGATCGCGCCGCACTCTGGGCTGCAATTGGCGAGGGAAACATGGCGCCGGCAGCCTTGGCGACTCCGCTCGTAGCGAACCAGCCGCCGACCGCTGGCTCCGGTTCTTCGAGCTCCGCCACTCGTGCCGCGTATGCGCCGGAAGTGCGCGTGCTCAACGCGCTGGCCGAACAAATGGCCGAACAAACTCGCGGCATCCAAACCGCAAAAGCTGACGCGAATCCATCCCAAACGGCCTACGGCGTTGATGTGTTGCTCACTGCCAGCGACTTTGTCGTTCCGCTTGGCGAGGGCATCGCATAGTTGGTGATGTCGTATCTAAAGCCCGAGAAAAGCCGATCGATTGGCACAATTTGCCGCAGTTTCGCTGCGCTGTTGTGCCTGCGGCCGCGATGCTTGATGACATGTTAAATAACGGACTGGAATCAGTGATCTGAGGTCGTGCCGCAACGTTTTAATCAATGCAACGAACGCCCACACGCTGCGTGGATCACGTCGACTGGCCCGTTAAAGTAAAGGCAGCCCAAAACAGCGGGTGAGCGGCGCCGAACTTCTCGCGGCGCGATTTGATTCTTGCGAGTTGCGCGTTGCGAAGTGCCTCGGACTTGGCCTGCCCTGCGGCTAGGTTCGCGAAAAAATCATTCATGAGCTGTGCCGTGGCCTGGTCGGGGATTTGCCACAATGTGGCGACCACCGACTGCGCGCCGGCCAATTGAAAGGCTTGTCGCAGACCGGCCACACCCTCGCCGTTGTTCACTTGCCCTAAGCTGGTTTCGCAAGCAGACAAGACCACCAATTCGGTGCCGCGGAGATCGGTGCCAACAATTTCCAGGCCGGTAAGAATTCCGTCGTCCAAATGCGCTTCAACCGGTATGTTGTCGCGGTTGTTGCAGCCGGCAAATAACAGTCCGCAGCGAACCAAAGGGTTTTCCAGCGCAGCGCCCGTTGTGTCAATCAACGGATGTTGGTCGTCATGCGGGCTGCTCGCGTCAAAAGCCAGCGTTTGCTGATCGCGCGACGTCTGATCGGGCATGAAGTATCCATGCGTACTGACCAGCAGAATGCGCGGCGCTTTAAGATGTTTAAAGACGCCTTCCAGCGCCGCGTTTTCGGCGTAGTTTTTTGGCTCGTTGCCGGTCAATGTCTTCAGACTTGGCGTTACGGCAGCGGCTTCGGCAGCCGTGCCCGGCAACCGTGCGACACGGCCTAGCCCTGCGCTGCGAACGTCGGCGGAAGCCAGAAGCGGCGCGTCCGTTGCCCTGGTGGCACCGTTCATGATTACGTTGCCGAACACGCTGGCGAGTGCTTTCGGCAGATCGCTCGCGGCCAGATCGTAGTTCGGATTCGAAAAAATGCGTGGCCCGTTGTTGGATGTTTGCGGGAATTTTGCAGCCAGTTCGCGGGCCGATGTCACGAATCGGAATTTCCATTTTTCCACGGCGTAACGCTGTGGCTCGCCCGGCAAGGGTAGCGCGCACCACGGCACCAGCCACAACGCGGCATCGGGGCTAAGAATGATTTCGGTCTTGTCTTTGAGACTTTCGGCCAGCGGATCGAGTACCAGTTTGCCAACCGCGGCGAGCGACGTTTGCAGTTGCTTCTCAGCGTCCCCTTCGCCCAAAGCTAACAATGGGTTGGACGTCTTGTCGTTGGATTGGTAGAGCCGGAGCTGTTGTCGCAGTTTTTGCACCACGGCATCAATGTCGGCTGCGTCGCCCAAGTCAATCAAACGCACGTCGCCCTGATTTTCGGCCGGCGTCAGCCAGGCGACGTATCGGGGCGATAATGTTTTTTGCGCTTTGGCTTTGGCTTTGAAATCGTGAGCTTCCAATCGCACGATATCCACCAGCATGGCATCGCGAGGAATTTGCTGGCGAATGGATTCGAATTCGACCCATGCGACGAGCGTTTTTGCGCCACCGGCGTGGCTGAGTTGTTTGGCCAGTTCATGTTCGCGCTGGATGAGCTGCACAATCCGCGTGCTCTTTTCGGCGGAATCGGCCGCGTTGGTCAATTGTGCCCACTGAGTCCGCGTATCGTTCAGTTCTGCCACCAACGCTTTTAAATTGACGTCTTGGGTGTCCCGTCCCAAGGCGGCTCGTTGCGCCAGGGTTTCTTGCGCCAGAACTTTGCCGTTGGCCAGCCAGCCGGCAGACCGTTCCGCCAACTTGCTCTCACTCTGATGCTGCCAGGCAAAGGAAAGTGCAGCGTGCAGCGATTCTCGATCGATGTTTTCTAGAAATTTCATTTGCTGAGATTCGCTCAACATCGGTAAGACGTCCGCGGCATGCCGACGTTGCAAGCGGCGCGCCTGATCGAATTCGTCCGTGGCGGCCGCGATTTGATTGAGTTCCGCGTGGATATTTGCCAGACTACTCAAGCTTTCTTCGACGTCGATATGGTTGGAACCGAGCGTGGATTTACGAAGCTCCAGGACGTGCCTGCAGAGCATTTCGGCCTGGTCATATTTGCCCATCACCCTGTACAGATCGCCCAACTCATTCTGAGTGAGCAGCACGGACTGATGATCGGGCCTCAACGTGTCTGCGTAGATTTTGAGACTTCGCTGGAGCAGTGATTCAACACGATCATACTGCTCCATGTAGAAATAGAGTGTGGCCTGGTTGTGTAAAATTCGGGCAACGTCAGGATGACTGGCTCCGAACTTGTCTTCGACGATTTTTAGGCCACGCTGGTAGAGTGGCTCGGCCTTATCGTAGCGTTTCGTTTGGCAATACAAATCGGCCAAATTGTTCAATACATCCGCCACCGCGGGATGACTCAATCCCAATTTAGCCTCGCGTATCGTCAGGCATTCCAAGTTGCACTTTTCGGATTTTTCGTACTGGCCCAGCAGCTTGTCGAGGATCGCCAGGTTGAGCAAGTCGGTCGCGACAGTCAAATTCTGATTGCCGAATTGGCGGCGATCGAGATCGAGGTTGCCGAGGTATAGCGATTCTGCCTGATCGAATTTGCCGATGTTCTGGTAGACGATCGCCAAACTATTCTGAGTTTCACGTGTCAGCGGATGGTTGGGAGCGAGTTTTTCTTTGCGAATGTTTATGCTGCGCTGCAAATTCTCTTGGGCCAGCGAAAAACGGCCGGTGAGCCGGTAAAGCTCGGCCAGTGCGGCTAAATCCGTGGCCACCTCGGGATGATCCCGACCATAGGCGGCTTCATCGATTTTTTTGCTGTCGAGAAAATAGGTTTCCGCGCGTTCGTATCTGGCCTGCGCCATATAGAGCAGCGCCAGATTGGTGTAACTCTCGCTAAATAGAACGTCATTGTTTTTCAATGCGGTCTTGCGGATTTCCACGCTATTGAGATAAGCCGCTTCAGCCTGCTTGAACTTGGCCTGCTCTTTAAGGACAAGTCCCAGATTGTTCAAACTGGCCGCCACATCCAACGACTTGGCACCAAACACCGTTTTGCGAATTTCCAGGCTGCGAAGTTGCAGATTTTCGGCTTGCGGATATTGACCGAGGGCCAGATATTCATTCGCCAGATTGCTCATGATCGTGGCCATGTTTTTACTGTTAGCGCCAAACAATTCTGGCGTGAGCGCCATGGCGCTGCTGTAGTTCCGAGCCGCGGTGGCGTGATCGCCGCGTTCAGCAGCGGCCACCGCACTCGCAATCGCGGCGTTGAAATCGTCCGCCGAGTCGGCCCGAGCGGTGTTGCGGGTCGCGGTGGCGGTGATCAGCAGCGCGAGCAATGCCAAGAACAAACGCCGGATCGAGATCAGTTCGAACATAAGCCACACGTAGCGATTCGTAGGTAGGAAATTGACTTGGCGATTCCGCTGCAGCCGAATTGGCGACGCTGACAAGCACTCCGATTCAAGTCTGCCGCTGGCCAGTGTCGTTAATTCGTGGCGACCGCGCAATCATCTAACGCGAACCGTGCGACCGCCGGACAAAAGTCAGTCAGCGGAGCGGGAGTATCCCGTGAATCGACTTCGCCACTAGCATGCCAGCGGCATCCACGAAAGCCTTCGCGACAATTCGCCTAATTCTTCGGTGGTACGAAACCCCGAGGGAAGTCCACGACCTCGAAGTCGCTGCCTTTGACCTTGCGCAATTCAACAGACATGTTCGGTATGCGCGTATCGGGAGCAACGGAAACGGCCCAATCGATGCCGTTGTCGGCCACAAACATTCCGTGCTTCTTCAGTGCTTTAAGGATCGTCTGCGCCTCCGCAGAGAAATTGCTGACGTCAAAGTTGGCCCGCAGTCGCAGACGTTCGCCCATTCGCATGACGTTTGCGTCCTCGGTGCTGCCGGCCTGGTGCGTGGCCGGGTAGACATAGGCTTTACGGCTTTTTGTAATCGTAACCCGCAGCGCGTGGTCGATCTCGCCACGCTTCAACTCATCAAAACGGACGACGGCGGGCAAGATCGGCAAACCGGCGGCGTCGGACGATGTCCAGCTATCGGGGCGCAGCTTGTTTGATTTGAGATTAAACGTCGAAGCTTGCTCGGCCTCCCAGCCGGCGCCGACCTTTTTGATCTTGAAAAATTCATGCAGCAGGCCATTAACCGGGTCGAGCACAATGGCATGTCGGTCGCTATCTTGATCGTTAAGTGCATTGCGCTGCACCGCATCCAGCGTAACGCCCTTGTTTTTGAATTCGATCGGCCAGCCTTCAATCGGCAAACTTGCCGGAACCGGAAACGGTCCTTTGTCGGATTCACTGGCAATCTCCGTTATTTTTACAGCCCCGGGCTTCTGATTGCCCGGAACGATGACGTAGGCCATGTCTGAATTAACACGAAACACCTTATCCACGCCGGCGCTGGCTACCAGCGCCTTGGAGTTGGCGTGTATGGGGAACTTCGAGACATCGAAGTACCAGGGACTGTTCGCCGGAAACATTTCCACCGCCGCCATCACGGCGTCGGCCTTTGGAGTATCGAAGCTGATGACTTCATCAATGGCCGGCATCTTCGCGGCGCTCAGTCGCGTGGCCCGTGCGGGGTCTGTCATCGTCTCAACGACGGCCGCGACATTGGCCGACGATACCGCGCGGTCGTTTGCCGTGCCACCCAGTTCGAAGTTGGGAGTAACCGTCAGATCGACCGGCTGATTTCCGATTGTGCCGGTGACCTTGAAACTGAGCGGCCCGCCGCTTCGGCCAGAACCGGTCGCGCCGGCCGTATTGTCGCCAGCCGCGACGGGCTTGGGGCCCTCGCCACTGTCGAGCACGATACTGCTGAACAACAGCGTGGGACTTTTGCCATCTTCGACCGCGATATACCAGCGGACAACGGCGCCCAAATCGGGCTTGGAGCCGTTGGAATTCAGCAGATCACCAAGTTTGACTCGAACCGTGTTCTTACCGGGTTTTAGCGTGATCTCGTGCGCAACCCGGGTGGCAAACGCTTTGGTCTTGATGTGATTGACGTTAAAGACAATCAGCACGTCCTCGGCCGCCGGATTGAACACGTCAAACGAAAGATGCGAGAACGGCGTCCAGTTTTTCTCGCGCGATGATTTATCACCGAAGGAATCGCCGGCCGCGAACCGCACTTCGAGCGCGTCGCCGCCCAACTCGCTCGATTTGGCAATCGACATCTTCGTCGAACCATCGCCGCTGCCGGTGTCGGTGGGGATTTGCCCCTGGCTGACATCGAGCAGCGCTGCGGGGTCGAGCCCAAAGCATGATGCCGAATGTGCGGCAGAAAAGATCAGGACCGCACCCAACAGTGCCGTGGTTGTGAACTTCATGGCAAACCTCGATCGTCTAAAAACCAATTAGTAATCGCAGACTAGAAATTGTGCCCGACGGGCAACCTTGAGTCAAACCGCCAGCCAGGAATGCGTCCGCTGCGCACCTTCTCGCGGATCGCAAGCGGCGTGCGAATAATGCTTGCCAAGCGATGGCGTCAGCCCGTCAGCAAACGGAATCCGTTCGCACAGGTCGCCCGCTGAGGGACGCTGGTGGTTTTACGACGGTCTGCGGCTGCCCTTGCGAAGGTTGCGCTCGCGCAGCGCGGCCAGGCAGACTTCCTGACGATTGTGAGCCAACTGGCGTACGCGCACGTCGGCAAAGCCCCAGCTTTTCACGCGGGCAATGTAAGCCGGCAATTCGTCCGCAAGTTTCCATTCCAAAAACTTCAGCGTCAACAGCATGCCGCGGACGTTCACTTGGGCGTGCGAGAGAATCGCTTCGACGGTATCGAGCGTGTAGCTGGGCGCAACGTTGATATCCGCCATCAGCCAGCGAACATCGCGAAACTCCTTGCGGCGCACATCGGCCCCGCGCATCTTGAAGTGCGTGAAGTTGTCGTGCCCAAGGATTCGCGGATCCATATCGGCCGGATCAATGCCAAGCACCTGCAGGCCGTGCGACAGCAATGCTTGACTGGCCCCGCCAGGCGCACTGCCAATTTCCGCGCATTGATCGCCGGATTGCACTGGCATCCGCGACCAACGCAACGCTTCTTCAAGTTTGAGATAAGCGCGTGAGATCATGCGCTCGGGACGAGTGATGCCGGGCAGTCCGCCTGGCCAACGCGATGGCACGGCGCTGGCCCGGTGATAACCAATCCACCATTGATTGGGATCAACAACAATGCAGTCCAGCACCAGTTGACCGGGCAGTGTGGCTTCCAGCAGCGCGGGGCCGAAAGTTCGATGAAGCGAGGCAGCCGCAACGCTGGACGGGTGCGAAGTCGGTTCTTCGCCTGGCAACTCTTCGGTTGGCGAATCGTGGACTGGCGGCGCGGCTGCCGAGTGCGCGGAATCGTCAGTAGCAACCTCGTCGGCAATGACTTTGGCAGCGCACAACTTAAGTAGTGCCGCGCGGGCTTCGGCTGCGGCCGGTGTTTCTCCCGGTTCGAAACCGTGGTCGCCAGGCGCTCGCGGGTCACGCTGCCAAACGTGCAAACGGTCAAAATTCATTCCGCAATCCTGCGCTAACCGCACGGCTGCCAGCGCACACGATTGTGGATCGTGACCGCTGACTTTACCGAGCGAGAAACCGTAAGCGCGTGCGAATACGGCATGCAGATCAAAATCCGCCGGCAGCTTATGGTCCGGAGGCAGTTTGAAAGTGACAAAACCCGGCCGCGAGTAAGCAAAGCGGAAATCCGGCCATTGCGTGGCCAACTCGGCTTTTAATGCGGGTTCTGCGCCAACTTGGCAGGCAACAAAGAGAAAACCAGAGGAAGAGTCCATACGCGAATTTTACCCGGCGCTAACCGGTTTAGCCGCGGCGAAAAAATCCTTAAGCGACTGCAAATGCCCACGGGCGTTGCCGAGAATTTCGTCGGCCAGGGTTTTGGCCTCGGTGTCGGCGGCCAGATCGCGCGCGCAGGCCTCAATCAAAGCCACGTCCTGGCGCTGACAGTGCAGCAGTTCGCCGAGCATGAAATCCAGCGCGAGATCGTTTGTGTCGGTAAATTGCATCGGAAAATCGCCGAGGTCGAGCGTGCCGCCGCGGGTCATGATCAGATCGGCCAGTTTTTCCGCGTATAGTTTTTCGTCGGCCACCAAATTCGTGAGCAGCAGTTGCGCCTGACCGGCTTCGGCTTGCAGGGCCGGCGGCGTCCACGGCGAGGCATCAACGATGTAGCGAGCCAACGAGCGATGCATGATCACGAGCAGCCGATTGAGCGCATCAATAGTTTTTCTTCGGTCCATCCGCCATGCTTCCAAACAGAAAATGATCCAGAACGCGCGATCGTCGCCGCGTGCGTAGCGCGGTTAGCTTAGCAGATTTTGCATTGATGATTGCGCGATTCTGTAGAGATCGTCCCACCAAATGCCCAAAATCAAGATCGGCGAAGTGACCAGCAGCAGCAAACCGCCCCGGAGAGAGACCAGCGGAAATTCCTGCGGCAGCCGATTCTCTGGCTCGGGGCTCATGCACATCAGTTTGATGACCCGCAAGTAAAAGAACAAACTGATGGCCGTATTGATGCCGCCGATCAGCAGCAGCGCCAGCATCAGGTTGCCCGCTTGCGTGGCTTTCATGGCGCGAACCAACGAGGCAAAAATGGCGAACTTGGCGGAAAAACCGGCCAGTGGCGGCAGGCCAATCAGGCTGAATAAAATGATTGAAAAACAAATGGCCACGCCCGGCCAGCGCCGGATCAAGCCCGCGTAGTCGGCAATCAATTCACTTCGCAGGACATTACGAACGAAGGCGACCACCATGAACGCGCCCAAATTCGTAAACAGATAAACCACCGTGTACATCGCCAGGGCCGCCAACGCGTTTTGCGCTTCGGCATTGCTCTGCGTTCCCTTGACGCTATCGCCAGCCAAAACCATGGCGGCTGCAACCGGCATCATCATGTAGCCGGCATGCGCAATGGTGGAATAGGCCAACAATCGCTTGATATTGGTTTGCCCATATGCTGCCAAATTGCCGAAGGTGCAAGTGACTGCCGACAGCAATCCAACCAGCAGTGCGATAAAACCGCGGACAGGCGCCAATTTTCCCGTGAGGTAGTCGGCAGTGGATTTGCTCAGCGTGCCGGCAGGCGCTGCGATGGGCGTGGCGGGAACAACAACTGGCTCCTCCGCGGTTCCGGCAACCTCGGTCGTCGCGTCGGCGGAATTTTCTGCGCCGGTTTTTGATCCGGTGATTGCGTCCGGCACAGACATCAGCACGCCACCCCGCTCACCGGCGATTGCGACTGCCGCTCGTGATCCGTTGCTCGGCGAAACGGCTACAACGGAACTGGTAGCGGCGACCGGCGCCGTAGGCATGACCGTGCCCAGGCCTATTGCCACACGCACCAACAAGGCCAACGCGGCAGCCTTGGAGGCAACCGAAAGGAAGGCATCGACTTCAGCGCTAGCGCCCTCGAACACGTCAGGGCACCAAAAATGAAACGGAACCGCCGA
Organism: Pirellulales bacterium; assembly: GCA_038205115.1. Classification (GTDB taxonomy): domain Bacteria; phylum Planctomycetota; class Planctomycetia; order Pirellulales; family JBBRCE01; genus JBBRCE01. Next base: position 134,345 of record JBBRCE010000004.1, on the reverse strand, counting down.
AAGCTTAAATGCTAAACCTACACCCAGCATAAGACCGCCCAGCGTCAGCACCAACGCTCGATCGCCAAGGCCACTCTGCTCACTTAACATCATCGCTAAATGATGTGCCATCGTGGGCATATGCACCGAGCCCAACAATCCGGAAAGCAGGCTGATTCCGTAAAGCATGATGCCAGCCGCGCCCGCACCATAAACTGCGTATTTCAGCGCTGCTTCGCTACTTTGGCGACGGCCTTTGAGCATGCCGGCTAATGCGTAAGACGGCACACTCGCCATCTCCACGCCCAGAAAAATGATCAGCATGTGATTGGCCGAAGCCATCAGACACATGCCAAGCGTGGAACCAAGCACCAACGCATAAAAGTCTTGTCCGTCTTCGCGATCCGGAATACCCGATAACCGCGTGAATAGCACGAACAGCACCACGAACAACATCAGCAGCGATCGAAAGAAAACCGTAAATGGATCGTAGATCAGCAGGCCGGTGAACAGTTCCATCCGCGCAATTGGCGTGGACGTCTGGCCGGACAGAACATTCGCGTCAATCAACGGCTTGGTCGCCAACCACAGTCCGATCGCAGAACCGATCAAGGCAATCCAAGTCGAACTGTTAGTGCGCAGAGAAATCAGCCGGGCGAAAAGTAGCATTACAATCGTGCCGCAGATTGCCAGTTCGGGACCAAAGTGGGCCAGACTGCGGGCGGTATCGTCGCTCAGATTTTGAATCAACTGACTGAACACGGATCGATTCTTCCTTACTGGCGGCTAATTGCCGGTCTCAACGAGGGATAACGGGAGACGATCGCGAACGGCGGCGTCAGAACTGCTCGGCGTCGTGCTCATGGCGGGTTTGACGCCATCGGCGCTCGGCTTGCCGTCCACTCCGAGAGTGGGCGCTTTGACATCACGCGTCCAAGCGGCCAGTTCTTGCACTTCTTGGTTCACGCTCGGCGTCAGGTAATTAAAGATTGCTTGCGGATAAACGCCAAAAAATAAAGCCAACGCCACCAGCGGGCAGGCAATGGCTAACTCGCGCGATGTGATAGGCGTCAGGTGATCGCCGTGCGGACCCTTGTATTCCGCACCCAAATACACTCGCTGAATTGCCCACAGGATGTAGCCGGCCGTCAGAATTACGACGGAAGCCGAAACCACCGCCAAACCTTGATTGAAGTTCCAGACCGAGAGCGTCACGAACACTTCGCCAATAAACCCGCACAAGCCGGGTAAGCCCAGACCGGCAAAGAAAATGACAATCGCCAAGCCTGTATATATCGGCATTTTGCCGAACAAGCCACCGAACTGATCCAGGTTGCGATGATGCACGCGATCGTAGATGACGCCGACCATAAAGAACATGCCAGCCGAACTGATGCCGTGAGCCAGCATCTGGAACATGGCGCCGTTCATACCTTGCGCCCAATACTGCCAATCGAAGTTGTGGTTCAAATTGGCGCTCCACACGCCCAGGCCGAGCGTGACATAGCCCATGTGACTGACCGAACTGTAAGCCACAAGTCGTTTGAAATCTTTTTGTGCCATGGCGGCAAATGCGCCGTAAACCATGCTCACGACGCCGACCGTGCAAACAAAATACGCCAGGTCGTATCCGCCGTGTGGACAGATGGGATAACAAATCCGGATGATTCCGTATCCGCCCATCTTCAACAGCACACCGGCCAGAATCATGGAGATGGGCGTCGGCGCTTCGACGTGCGCATCAGGCAGCCACGTATGCACCGGGACCGCCGGTACTTTGACGGCGAAGCCCAAGAAGAGCAGCAAAAACGCCCACCATTGCAAATTCTTGCCATAGGCGATGGTGTCGTCGAACAGTTTGGTGTGCTGGCCCATTTTGGCCAAGGCCAGAATGTTGAACGTGTGCAATTTGCTGCCGTGGCCATCGCGGACTTGCTTGTCAACTTCTTTGTCGAGATTCAACTCCGACCACTTCAATTCCGATTTTTGTGCGGTTTCGACTGGTTTGCCGACCACAGCCAGATCGCTTTTTTCGGCCAGCATGCCCAAGTCGCTGTTGAAGTACAGCATCAGAATGGCAATCAACATCAAGACGCTACCGATCAGCGTATACAGAAAGAACTTGATGGCCGCGTATTCGCGCCGGGGACCGCCCCAGACGCCAATCAAAAAGTACATCGGCAGCAGCATGACTTCCCAAAAGACGTAAAACAGGAAGAAATCCAACGACAAAAACACGCCCAGCATGCCGGTCTCAAGCAGCAAGAACAAAATGCAATAGGCTTTGACGTGCTTACCGATTGGCCAACTTGCGCCCATCGCCAGCATGCTTAAAAACGAAGTCAGAATGACCAGCGGAAAGCTGATGCCGTCGAAGCCCATCGAGTAATAGATGTCGAATGATTTGATCCACGGCACGCTGAAAGCGGACTGCATCGCCGCTTCGCCTTGCTTGAATTGCGTCGTTCCAGAATTGGCAGACGGCGACATCGCCATATAAACCGTCAATAGAAATACCACGGCGGTCACGCCAAGCGAAAACCACTTCATGGCCGCGGTGTTCTGCTTGGGAAAAAATGCCAGCAACAGCGCGCCAAGCGTCGGCAGAAAGACAACCGAACTGATCAAAGCAAGCGAAGAATTATCCATACCGATGATGCACAACGATGCGAGTGAAATTGCAATTGAAACAAAACTGCCGGCCAGACATCCGGCTGCCAACGTCGGCCGGCAGCCAACGTCGGCCGGCAGCCTGACTACGGCGCCGCGAGCGTCGACTTCAAGAAAAAGCTAATCAGCACGAACAGCCCCACGGTCCCCACCACGATAAACATTACGTATTGCCGCAATCGCCCGGTCTGCGCTCCGCGTAAAGCCAAGCCAAACGAATGCGTCCAACCGGCAACCAGGTTCACGATACCGTCCACCAAAAAGCGATCAATCAAGTCGTCAACGCTCGAAACGAGCCGCACGGCGCCCGCCAGACCGTTGATCAAACCGTCGATGAATCGCTTGTCAAAGTCGTAAATCCGCCGCGCGATGAACATCACTGGCTGAATGAAAATCCAGTTGTACAGTTCGTCGAAATACCACTTGTGACGCAGCAATTGATAGATTGGATTGAGGCTGGTCTTGACCTTCTCGGCACTGAAAATTCTCACCCCGTAAAATAACGTTGCCACGAGAAAACCGGCGGTGGCCACAAGCAAGGCAATGGTTGTCGCGCGGGTCGCATAGGCATGGTATTCATGCGCGTTCGGATAGGTCAGATCGGTCATGAACTGACCTTTCTGCTTAAGCATCAACCCCGCCGGACGCGATTGCTCCAGCAACGCTTCCACACCGAACTGTTTTGTCCCCCAACCGATTGCCGTGGCAAACACCGCCAGAATCACCAGCGGGACGTACATGATTTTGGGCGATTCATGCGCGTGATCGTAAATGTGATGGTCGCGCGGTTCGCCCCAAAACGTCATGTACCACAACCGAAACATGTAGAAGGCGGTGAACGCAGCGCCTACACAGCAAATCACCAGCAAGACTGTGGCCCACGGACTATTGGGATTCGCGTCGCGGAACGCCAACGATTGCTCGATGATCGAATCTTTTGAATGATAACCGCTAAAACCGAACAAAAACGGGATGATTGGCGCGCCGGCAATCGCCAGGCAGCCCACCAACATCGTGTAAGCGGTGTACGGCATTTTCTTCCGCAGGCCGCCCATCTTCGGCATTTCGTTGGTATGGCAGGCATGAATCACCGAGCCCGAGCACATGAACAGCAAGCTCTTAAAGAACGCATGCGTAATCAAATGGAACAGCCCAGCGACCCAGCCGCCGATGCCCAGTGCAAACATCATGAAGCCCAATTGGCTAACGGTCGAATACGCCAGCACGCGTTTGATGTCTGTGGCGGTAATCGCAATCGTCGCGGCCAGCATCAGCGTGATGGCGCCGATCCAGGCAATCACATACAGCACTTCCGGCGCGAATACCGGATAGAAACGCCCCACCAGGTATACGCCGGCGGCCACCATTGTGGCCGAGTGGACCAGAGCGGAAACTGGCGTGGGTCCCTCCATTGCGTCCGGCAACCAAACGTGCAGCGGAAATTGCGCGCTCTTGCCTACGCAACCACAAAAGATGCCCAGGCCCGCAACGATCAATAGCCAGTAGCCGTAATGATGTTGTGGATCGTGACGCCAATCCGGCACGCGGGCGGCGATCTTGACGTCCAGCGCGCGTTGCGCCGCGGAATCGTGCGGCAAATCGGCCAGCGTCATGGCGGCAACTTCGTCGCGCGCGCCGAATTTCACCATGCCATCCGGCGTTTCCAATGCGTAATGATTGATCGGCTTGCGCACCAAACTGAATATACCGGGCTCGGCAACGTCGCCTTGCGCGGTGCGTTGTGGATCGCCGGAGGCGTCCTGCTGGTCGCCAAAACTAAATGTGCCCAGCGCGCCCCATAGCGCCATCAGGCCAATAATCATGCCGAAGTCGCCAACGCGATTGACGATAAACGCCTTGTTGGCGGCAGTTGAAGCGCTTTTGCGTTCAACATAGAACCCAATCAAAAAGTAGGAGCAAATGCCCACAAGTTCCCAAAACACAAACACCATGGCAATATTGCCGGCGATCACGAGCCCCAACATGCTGAAGCAAAATAGCGAAAGGTACTGAAAAAATCGCGGAAAGCGACCGGGACGTTTCAGATGGTGGCCGCTTGACAAATGCACTTCGTGATCTTCCACGTCGTGCAGTTCATCGTGCATGTAGCCGATGGCATAGAAATGAATCAGCGAAGCAATGAACGTCACCATGGCAAACATGCCAACCGTGAGCGAATCGATGTAATAGCCGATGGTGGTTTTTAGCGTGCCGAATTGGCCGAGCGTGTACCATTCGCCAGTGAAATATCGGGGCGGTGCGTCGTGGTGCGCTTCTTCGCCAGACTTCTCGACCTCATTTTTCTCAAGCGCCGATTTACCTTCGCCGGCGGTTGACTCATTCGGTTCGACATTCGCCGCGGAATGCGCCGACTCGCCGTGCGCCGAGAGAACCTGTGGCGTTGAAATCCATTGACCCAGCGAAATGACCGAAAGGATGCACGAGCCCACGATTGCGGCGGTGGCAACCCACGCACCTTTTTCGCCGTGCTTACCCAACCGCGGCCCAAAAAACAAAATCACGACGAACGACAGCAATGGCAGCAGCCATGCCGTGGCAAGTAAAGTGGGCAAGGTGGTGGCGAGATTCATCAGCCTTTGAGCTCTTCGGCGCGATCCACGTCGACCGTGGAATGGTTGTTATAAAAATTCAGCGTGATCGCCAGCGCCACGGCCGCTTCGGCAGCAGCCAGCACAATCACGAACATCGAGATCACCTGACCGTCCAAACCGATCGAATTGACGGTGTCGCTACGCAAAAACTTACTGCCAAAAGCGACAAAATTGATCGTGGCACCGTTGAGCACCAATTCAATACCCATCAGCACGCCCAGCGCGTTTCGCTTGGTGGCCATACAAACCGCGCCCGAAACAAATAGGATCGCGCCCACCACCAGGTAGTGAGCCACGCCAACGGGTTCAAAGAGTAAATTCATCCCAACGACCAGTCCTTCAAGACGGAAAGGTTCAAGCAACCGCAAATTACAAGTTCTCTAAATCCACCGCACCGCGTCGCAGAGTCCGGCGTTTCGTCCTCGCCAAATAGGCCGCACCGATCAAAACCACGAGCAAATGCACCGAAACGATTTCGAACGGCAGCATGTATCCGGAAAGCCCAACGCGACGTTCCGGCGGCACGTCCAAGCGATCGACCCGCGCGCCCGCCAGCGCCATTCCGATCGGCGCGGAGGTTGGCTCAGCGGTCGGATCGTTATCGGCAATTCCGTCGGGGCTAACATTTTCCCGCGCCTGAGTAATCGCCTCGCTCTGCCACTCTCGAATGGTGAGCGCGGGACGAATCAGCACCGCCAACAGCGAACCGCCGACAATCAAAGCGGCAATCCACTCGTTGCTGCTAGTCTTCATCGAGACGAACGGCGATTGCGCCGTGAGCATCACGCCGAACACTAACAGCACCAATGTTCCACCCACATAGATCAGCAACTGCATGGCGCCGACAAAGTCAGCGCCTGCCAAAAAGAAGAGTCCCGCGGCCGCTCCTAACGAGAGCACCAAATAAAAGGCCATGCGCACGACATTGCTGGTCAACACCACCGACAGCGCGAATCCGCACGACAGCAATGCAAACAGCAGAAAGAAAAACGAATGCCAGTTAATGGAATGCAAGTGCGAAAACCTTTACGACTTCGTGACTGCTAAATTTGCGTTTTCGGCGGACGTCTTCCGTGGCGCGGCAGGGGCGCGATCTTCAAGCAACCAGCCTTCGCGTACATGACCGTACGGCTGCGAATAGAGCCATTTACCCAAGCCCTTTTCGCTCAACAGTCCCACTCCGCCCGGCAAAGCGTACAGCCACAAAGCGGCGCCCAAAAACATCGTCGCGGCAATGGGCGTGCAATACTTCAGGCAGGTTTTCATCACCTGATCGATACGCAACCGCGGCAACGTCCAGCGGACCCACATCATCACCGAGACGCCAAACACGGCTTTGAGGACAAACCCAGTCATACCCAGCAGGCGGGCGATGTAGGTGCTGGCGTCGGCGCCGAGCAGTTTTTCGAAGTAGCCAAGCGCTTCGCCGGCCCCATGTTCCAGCCCAATCAACCGGCAAATGGGAATCGGCCCATTCCAGCCGCCGAAGAACAAAATCGACGCCAATCCCGCCACGGCGAACATCGAGCCGTATTCGGCCATGAAGAAGATACTCCAGCGTAAACCGGAATACTCCGTATGAAAGCCCGCGACCAATTCGCTCTCTGCTTCAGCCAAGTCGAACGGCGCGCGATTCACGCTGGCCAGCGCACACGTGAAGTAAACCCAAAACGTGATGAAGGTAAACGGATCGTGAAACAGCAGCCAGTTGGGAAACCAGCCCGCCTGACACTCGCCAATGCTCACTAAATCCATCGTGCCGCAGATCATCACGGGCACCACGACGCACATGCCCAGCGGCACTTCGTAGCTCACCACTTGGGCTGCTTCGCGCATTGCGCCGAACAACGACCATTTGGAGGCCGACGAATAACCGGCCAGAATGACGCCAAAAACTTCCAGGCCTAACACGGCGATGATAAAAAACACGCCGGTATTCAGCCGCAACCCGACCCAATCGTACGAAAATGGCAATGCCAGATAGGCCATGAACGAGGCGCAGAAGCTGATGTAAGGCGACATCTTAAACAGCACGCCGTCGGCATCCGCCGGCATCAAATCTTCTTTGGTGATTAGCTTCAGACCGTCTGCTAAGGTCTGCAGCCAGCCGAACTTACCGCCAACGCGCGTCGGCCCCAGCCGATCTTGAATCCGGCCGGCGATTTTTCGCTCCATCCAGATGAAGATTAGCGCGCCAACCGCCACCACATTGACCAGCAAGATCGCATGGACCAGCGCAGCCGCGGTGTAGGCCAGCGCCGGCCAAATCTGCCAAGAATGAATAAAGTATTCCGCCACTGCAAACCATGCTACGGTGCTGAACAGAAGCTCTTGCTTCGGTTCGACTTGAAGCCCAGGAAAGTTTGTGAAATATGGCACAAACTAGGGCAGCAAAACAAGCCCCCGGAAGTGCATTTTTTGATTCCGTCGCACCGTGTTTTTGGTTCAGGCCCTCATATCCGGACCATTTACCGCTGAAATTGCGAACTGCGGCGCGCTAAATTACAATGACTTATAGACGTGAAACCTGCGGGACATACTTTTGACAAGCAACTTTCAACAACGAAACGACGGCAATGCGACATCATCTGTGGATCGGCTGCCTGGTTGGCGTTTGCGGTTTTGTGATTTTTCCTGCGGTTCGCGCCCTTGCCGCGCCGCCGACCACGCAACTGCCAAAGATCGAATTGCCTGCCAAGCCGTCCGCAAAGGAATCGGTCGCCAAGCCATCGAGCGCTGTTCCCGTCGATCTAAAAAAACTGGCAGCGGCGGGCTTGTTGAATCGCGTTTCGGACGATGGCTTCACGCCACTGGCGTACGCCATCGATCACGGCAATAAGCAACTCATTGAGTCTTTGCTGGAATTGGGCGCGAACGTCGATGCGCCATCGCAAGGCGGATGGACGCCGCTGCACTTTGCCGTCGATCGCGGCGACGAACCGACGGCCGATCAGCTCATCAAAAAGGGCTGCTCGGTCAGCGCCAAAAATCAGCAAGGCGATACGCCGTTGCATGTGGCCTGCCTGAATGGCTCGTTGCGAATGGCCAAGCGATTGCTTGAGGCTGAGGCCAAAATCAAACAAAAAAACGCGGGCGGCGCCACCCCGCTACATTTGGCGGCGCTCTCCGGCAACAACGCGCTCGTGAGCTACTTGCTCGAACACGGTGCGTACGCCAACGAAGAAGACGACCGTGGACGCACGGCATTGCATCTGGCGGCCGGCAACGGAAACATTGAGATCGTCAAAATGTTAGTTGCCGCCAAAGCCGATATTGCCGGTGCGGACGACGATGGCCGCACCGCCCTGGATGCCGCGCGCCTGAATCATCAGCGCGAAGTCTTGGATTATCTGAACGCCACTCTGGACAAATTGCAGCGCGAGCGAGAAGAAGGGGCAAAAAAGGCAATGGCAATCCCAGGTATCAACGGCATCAACAAGTCGCTCATTGCTCCGATTATTGGGCCGAACACCGACGACAAGCAGAAGCCTTCGATCGCGCCGGAAAGCGAGAAGTAGTCGCTAACTGAGCAGCGACCACGCCACGGGGCGGATGCCGCACGTTCGATTGCGAATCGCGTTGCACGCCTCTATAATTCGACGCTCTTCGTCGGAACTCGGCCATCATCGGCGGATCGTCGAATAACCCAATCCGCCGCGTAGTGCCGACGTTGCTCAGACTTCTCGCCGCAGATGTCGGACCTTATTTTCCATCACTTCTGAATCGAATTCGACATGGGCCGACGCGCACTTCGAAAAAATCCGGCAAATATCGACCTCACCCACCACTACACCACGGTCGAAAAATTACCCGTCCCCTGGAATCCGGCCGCATTGTTTGATCGCGATCAACCGCTGGAGATTGAAGTTGGCAGCGGCAAAGGATTGTTCATCGCCGGCGCGGCCGCTCAGCGACCCGATCACAACTTCTTGGGCATTGAAGTTGTCGATAAATACGCCAGCCATGCCGCGGCACGGATCGTGCGACGCGGTTTGACCAACGCCGTGATGGTGCATGGCGATGCGCTGAAAGTTTTTCGCGAGATGATCCCCGCTGCCTCGCTGGCTGCGGTACACGTGTATTTCCCGGACCCGTGGTGGAAAGCCCGACATCGGAAACGCCGCGTGCTCAACGCGGCCTTTCTGATCGACGTGCGTCGCACACTGCCGCCAGGCGCGCGGCTTCACTTTTGGACCGATGTCGAAGAATACTACTTGAGCACGCTTGAACTGCTGCAAGAGTTTCCGGAATTGCGTGGACCGCTGCCGGTTGACGAGCGCCCTGCCGAGCACGATCTGGACTACCTCACGCACTTTGAGCGTCGCACACGCCGCAATGGCGAACCGGTTTACCGCTCGGAGTTCGAGCGGAGTTAATAGCCCGCGTTCTGGCGGCGCTACAGCGAAAGCGGTTCCGGCAGCAGTTGTTCGCCCGCCTGATGCCGTTCTTCGTAGGTCAGCGTGAACATGTCGCGGAGTAATTGGATGTCGCACGAGCGCTGTTCCGCATTGCGACGGGCGAACATCCTGGCTTGCGTGGCAATCATCACCTCGACGGGCGCTTCCGTCACCTGGCCAAACGAACGCGCATAATTAACGAAGCTTGGCACGTTGGTGGTCACAAATCCGTAAACCATGCTGCACGCGCCGATGGTTTTGCCGGTGAAGATGCCGGTGTTGATGGCCGTCTTGGCGTAATCGCCCATAAAACAGCCGACGAACTGCATGCCGGTGGGCGTTTTGCGGCCGCGATATTCCATGTTGACCTGACCGTAAGTGTTTTTTAGGTCGCTGTTGGAGGTGCCGGCACCGAGATTGATCCAACTGCCCAGATAACTGTGTCCTAAGAATCCATGATGCTGCTTGTTGCTGTAGGCTTCGATGATCGAGGCTTCGATTTCGCCACCGATCTTGCAGGTATGACCGAGCGACACGCCATCTTTGATGGCCGCGTGTTCGATCAGTCGCGAGTCGTGGCCGACGTAGGCCGGCCCGGCCAGCAAACAAAACGGACCGATTTGTACGCCGCGATCCAAAACCACCGGGCCGCGTCGCGAATCGACCACCACGTGTTCGCCAATCTTGACATCGTCCGCCACAAACAGGCCGTCGGAAAGCTGGCGATAGGCGCCCGACTTGAGCCGATGCGCGAGGTTGTCGCGGATGCAACTTTGATGATGGCGAACCAGATCATGCGGATACTCCAGCAGCGATAACGCATACTGGGGCTCGACAATTTGCGGCACGCCGAGCGAATTGAAGTACGTGGCCACCGTGGCCGGCGCGAGCTGCGCCGTGGCAATCGGGCCTCTGATGGGCACCAGCGCCGCCGCCACACTATCCGCATACTGCACGTAACCCGGCTGGCCTTGCAGCACCAACGCGCGCAAAGCCTGCATGTTGTCGAGCGAAGCCACAGTGCGCGCCGAGATCCAGAGCGTATTGTCGACCGCCGGATCTCCGGCGTTGGCATCCAGTGGACGCAACTCCGGAAAGTCCAGCGGAACCAGCGTTCGCAAATGAGGACGGACGATGTACTCGATCTCACGGGCAATCGGCAAGTCGCCGAGCGTCGATCGAATCAAATCGATCAGCCGATATCCGCCGCAAGTCAGGGCAAAAGCCGGCCGCCCGAGCGCGACCGGATGCAGATGATCGACGCCGCGATCTTCGAAGAGCACGATGGGCATTTAGGCTTCCTGCCAATATTCCGCGTGAGGTTCATAGACCGCGTCGCAGCCAGCCGATCAGGCTCGCGCGTTAATTACGCAGTTCTTTGAGCAAGTCGGCCACATCTTTGTAACTGAAGTCCAACCCTGCCAGTTCGGTGAAATGTTTGCGAGCGACGTCGCGCAATTCGGGCGCTCCGTTCTTCGACTCGCTCAACGCTTTGGCCAACTTACCGGCATTGTACAGGGCACGTTTTTTGGCGTCTTCTTCGCGTTCCGTCAGACTCTCGATCGCCGACTCATAATTGTTCAGCGCCAGCGAATATTGTTTGATGTTCTGAAAACACTCGCCCAACTCCAGCAATACCGCGCCTTTACGTTTGGGATCGTTGCGCGCTCCTTGCAAAGCCTTGATGGCTTCGTCAAAATTTTTCGCCCGTTTGAGTCGAATGCCGAGTTCGATTTTGAAGTTGGTGTTGCTCGGGTAGCGATCGCAACGGGCGCGGAATACGTCGATCTCAACATTCAACAGCTCGCTCTTCATTTTCTTGTAAAGGTCGTTGGCTGGTTGAGTTTTTTGCGCGTGGGCTTGTTTTTCGGCCACTTCCAACTGCGTCCGCGCGCTGCGAACCCGCGCGTCTTCCAGCAGTTCGCGAACCTTAATATCTCCGCCAGACGCTTCCAGACCTTTGACCAACACCTTTTCCGCATCTGCCGTGCGGTTGTCGCGACCGAGCAATTCGGCGAGTTCGATATAGTTCTGCACATCGGCTGGATTGTCGGCAATTGCTTTTCGCCAGCGCTGTTCGGGCGTCACGGTCTTGGCAGCGTTAATGGCTCCGCCCTCTTGAGCGTCGCGCGCCTGCACGTCCGCCTGCAATTGTTCTTCGGCCTTTTGCTCATCGCTGATGGTTTTGTTGATCGTCCGCTCGACGCTCAAGGCCGAGATGGCGCGTTGCGATTCTTCGTCGCCGGGCTTGGCTTGCTCGACGCGATGCCAACAGGCGATGGCTTGATCGAATTGGCCTTGGCGGCCGAGCGCCATTGCACAGGCCTTGTTGACTTTGGCATCCTTCATGTCGAAGTCCAGCGCGCCTTTCAGCCAGGCTAACTGCACGTCTTCCAGATGGAGTTGTTCCGCGGCATTGCCCATCGAGAGCAAAGTTTCCACATGCCAAGGATTGACCTTGAGCATTTCCAGACCGCTTTTAAGAACGCCGTCCCAATCCTTCCGCATTTGGCATTTTTTGACGGTGCCTTGGATGCCCATGGTGGACAGCCCGGCCATTTTGCTGCCCTTCTTGTTGTTGTTCCACTTCTTGTACAAGATGTTGAGATAGCTTTGCACGTACGTTAGGTTCCCCGGATCTTCTCGCAGGCAACCCGACAGCAGATCGATGGCGTAATCGGCTTGGCCACGCGAGGCAACTTGCATGGCGTGCGTGTATAATTTTTGCAGACGAGCCCGCACACCAGGCAGAATGGGCTTACGAGCATTCGGATCGTCCGGCTTTTGGTCCTCAGGCTTTTTGTCTTCTGGTTCTTCGGCGTCGGTCGTGACTTGGGTTGCCATAAATAAAATTGCCGCGATCGCTAAGACGGAAGAAAGCCGTTGAGACATGTCGCGCCATCGGAGACGCGAGTATTCCAGCAGCTTATTCTAACATGCCATCCGGCCAACACAACGCAGGCAAATGGCCGTTACGGGTTACTTGCCCTCTCGAAATCTGGTATTTCAATAATGTGAGTGCGACGTCGGTTTACGGCTGCGAACGATTGGTTCGCGAGACGGAAACGGATCGAAACGCGCGCCCGGTGCCGCGGATTCGCCAGCTTCGAATGACATTTTAGCCCTGTTTCACAGCATTTGATGTCGCAGCACCTCTCGACGATCGGCACCGTTTATCTCGTTGGCGCTGGCCCGGGCGATCCGGGGCTGATTGCGCTGCGGGGCGCGGAATGTCTGCGCCGTGCCGACGCGGTGCTGTACGACTACCTGCTCAATCCGCGACTGCTGGAACATGCCCGGCGGGACGCCGAAAAAATCTGTCTGGGCCGGCATGGTCGCGGCAAGATCATGCCGCAGGACGAAATCAACCGGCGGATGGTCGAACTGGCCCGCGCTGGTAAAACGGTCGTCCGACTGAAAGCCGGCGACCCCACGGTATTTGCCCGCATGGCCGAAGAGCTCGAAGCGCTCACCGCCGCTGGCATCCCTTACGAAATTGTGCCCGGCGTGACCGTGGCATTGGCTGCCGCCAGCTACGCGCAAATTCCGATTACACACCGTGACCTGGCATCCTGCGTTGCGCTGGTCACAGGGCAAGAGCGCGAGGGCAAGTCCGAAACGTCGGTCGATTTCGCCGGCCTGGCGGCTTTTCCGGGCACGCTGGTGTTTTACATGGGCGTGACCACCGCGCCGGTTTGGACCGCGGCGCTGATCGCCGCCGGCAAGCCGGCCGATACGCCGGCGGCCATCGTGCGGCGATGTTCGTGGGCTGATCAACGCACCATTCGCTGCACGCTGGCCGAAGTGCCGCAGCAGATTGACCAAGAGCGATTGCGCCCACCTGTGATTGTGATCGTCGGCGAAGTTGTCCAGACCGCGCCCGCTACATCGTGGTTCACCGCGCGGCCGCTGTTCGGGGCAAAGATCTTAGTGACGCGTCCACTGGGGCAGGCCACTTCGCTAATCGAAAAGCTCGAGCAACACGGCGCGGAATGCTTCATTCAGCCGGCGATCGAAATCGGTCCGCCCACCGACCTGCTGGCGCTAGACGCGGTCATTGGCCGATTGGCGGAGTTCGATTGGGTGGTGTTTTCCAGTGTGAACGGCGTGCAGTATTTTTTCGAGCGATTGTTGGTGACCAAACGCGATATTCGGCACTTAGGACGCGTGCAATTGGCGGCCATCGGCCCGGGCACCGCTGCGGCGCTGGCCGTTTATCACTTGCACGCGGATTTGCAGCCGGCCGAATTTCGGGCCGAAGCGCTGGCTGTGGAACTGATTTCCGTCATGCAAAGCACGCCGCAAAACCGGCGCTGTTTGCTGGTGCGGGCGAGTCGCGGACGCGAAGTGCTCGCCGAGCAATTAACGGCCTCCGGCGCCACAGTCGAGCAAGTCGTGGTCTACACCAGCCACGACGTTCAGCAGGCCGACGCAACCATTGCCACGTTGCTGTCCACCGGACAGTTCGATTGGGTGACGGTCAGCAGTTCGGCCATCGCGCGTTCGCTCGCACAAATGTTTGGCGACGACCTGCGGCGCAGCCGGCTAGCCAGTATCAGCCCGATCACTTCGGCCACGCTGCGTGAACTGGGGTTTGAGCCTGCTGTGGAAGCTAGCGAATATACGATGGACGGCATGGCCGCGGCGATTTTAAGCGCCGAGCAACAGTGAGTAAGGTCGTCGCCCTTGACGGCCGGTGCGGGCGGATTTAAGCTGAAGGTGTGAATGGAACCGCTGTTTTGGATTTGCGAGCCATGTTTCGAATTGGCCAATTACTGCTGATTGCCATGCTCGTCGGCTGCCCGCACCTTTGCGGGCAAATGGCGAATTGGAGTCACACAGCCACGGGCGGTGGCACGGCGAAAATTGCCTGCTGCTGTTCGAAATGTGCGGGCAGCGCCACAAGTGAAAACCGCGGCGGCAATCGCGGCAAAGTGCCCGCCGGTCCGGGGCGTTCGAACTGCCTATGCTGCGGCGCGGTGATGGACGCCAGCCGCGTGCTCGATGCCCAAGCGCTGGATCATTCGCCGCAGTCTTGGTTGATCGCCTACCCTGAGCCAATTGCGAAGCTTGCAATGGTCGCCAGTCATGCGGAGCAGTCCCGCGCTGGTTTTTTTCCGCCCGCCGGGCGTGAACTCTGTCTGCAACTCTGCGCGCTGTTGATCTGAATTTGCCGCCGATTTTGTGCTGCTTTGGCTGCGTTAGCCTCTTCTGCGCTGAAGTTCGTGCGGCATTTCTGATTCTTACGGTTTCATCCATCCTCGCGTTTCTGCGCGTCAAATCAGCTTTTCACTTTTCGAATCAATATGCTGACCTTCAAGCTCATTCCCTGGGATTACGGCGTACGGAATTTATTCCGCCGGCCGGGACGCAGCTTGCTGACGCTGTTTGGGTTGACCGTGGTGGTGCTGTTAGTGCTAGTGGTGGTGGGCTTCATACGTGGACTGGAATCGACGCTGACTGTCAGCGGCGATCCCAACGTGGTGCTGGTGCATTCGCTGGGTGCTTCGGAGAATATCGAATATTCTTCGATTCCGGCCAGCGTGGACGATTTGTTGGCCGCCGATCTGAACGGTGTCCAACAGCGCTACGGCGTGAAGTACGTTTCCGGCGAACTGTATCTCGGCACGGAAGCGACCAACGCGGACCATCCGCAAGCCGGCAAGGCGCTGGTGCGTGGCGTAACGCCCGCGGCGCTACTGGTACGTCGGCAAGTTCAGATCACCGCGGGCCAGATGCCAGGACCGGGCGAAGTCATGGTCGGCCGATTAGCGGCCACGAAACTCGGCTGGCCGAAAGAGTCGCTCGCGACCGGCGGCAGCGTTCGATTCGAAGGTCGCGATTGGAAAATCAGCGGGCAGTTTGCCGCTCGTGGCAGCGTGTTCGAAGCCGAACTTTGGTGCCCGTTGAACGATTTGCGCCGCGCCATGAAGCGCGAGGATCTGAGCTTGGTGGCGATCACGCTGGCCGACGCGGACGATTATGGCGCTGTGAATTTGTACTGTAAGCAACAGCGAAAGTTGGAGCTCGAAGCGCATCGCGAGTCGGACTATTACGCCCTGCTGCAAAAACATTACGGGCCCGTGCGCTGGATGGCCTGGACGGTTGTCTTACTTGTGGCCGGCGCGGGCATCTTTGCCGGGCTCAATACCATGTATGGCGCGGTCGTCGGACGCGTACGCGAATTGGCTACGCTGCAGACGTTGGGCTTTTTACGCAGGGCGATTACCGTTAGCTTGATTCAAGAAGCCACGCTGTTGGCAGCAGCGAGTTCGCTGCTGGCCGCAGCGCTGGCGTTGACGTTTGCCAACGGTCTGGCAGTGCGATTCACGATGGGGGCGTTCGCCCTGCGTGTCGATAGCTTCGCGCTGCTGGCCGGTTGCGGCGTCGGATTATCACTGGGCGTGGTCGGTGCGTTGCCGGCCGCGTGGCGGGCCATGAAACTGCCGATTGTCGAAGGATTGAAGGCCGTTTGAGTGCAGCTGATCCCACGCCAACGGGCGAAGTCAGCCGCGTATTATTTTTTCGAAAAGGAAACAGTCATGTTGCGAATGTCATTGATGGTTGCCGCGTTGGTTGCGGTCTCGCTGAGTCTCACCGGTTGCACGGATAGCTCCGCCTCGGGCGCGACATCCAAATACTTGTTGAAAACCGAACCGGCCGGCGCGCAGGACATCTCCAAGGTCGTTGCTGATGCAAAAGATCAGGAGGAAGTGGTGGTCGTCGGACGAATTGGTGGCGACGTCAAACCGTTTGTTCCGGGCCAAGCGGCATTTACCGTGGTTGATGTGAGCCTGGTGCCCTGCAATGAAAAAGAGGGCGACGATTGCCAAACGCCTTGGGATTATTGCTGCGACACGCCCAAGCTGGCAACGCACAGCGTGGCGGTGAAAGTGGTCGACAGCCAGGGCAAACCGGTCAAAGGCGAGGCCAAAGACGTACTGAATGTCAAGGAACTGCAAACGCTGGTCATCAAAGGCAAAGTCGAAAAAGTTGGTGGCCAGATCACCATTTTGGCCAATTCGATGTACGTCCGGCCGGAAGCGCCGAAAAAGCAGTAGCGGCAAATCGCGCAATATCAGCGCGGCCGGGGAGGTTCTACACCATGAATACGCAAGTCGACTTGAGTCAACTGGCCATCGATCGCCGGCCGGCCGCGCGCAAACCGCGCGCGGCCGGGTCGAGGGTTTGGCTGACGCGTTATGTTCTGCCGGCAACGGTGTTGGGGGGCTTCGCGTCGCTGCTCCTATGGTCGGCGCGCGAACATTTTTTGCCTGCCGCGCCGGTCACGACAATCCCGGTGTTGGCCACGCGGTCCGAGGTCCAACGAGCCGGGCTGCCACTGTTTAACGCGGCCGGTTGGATCGAACCGCGGCCCACACTGATGCAAGTTTCCGCGCTGGCCGAAGGCGTGGTCGAAAAGCTGCTGGTTGTCGAAGGTCAAGAAGTTCACGCCGGCGATCCGATTGCCAAGTTGGTCGAAGCCGACGCGCAGTTTGCGCTGAGTCAGGCAAGCGACGACCGCGAACTTCGCAAGGCGGAGTTGCAAAGCGCCGAGGCGGGCGTTGCCGCCGCCAAATCCACGCTCGAATTCCCCACCGAGTCGCAAACCGCCGTGGCCGAAGCCGACGCCCTGTTGGCCAAGGCAATTGCCGAGCAACAAGCCTGGCCACAGCAAGTGCGTTCGGCCGAAGCAAGGCTGCTATTGGCTCAGCAGGATTTGGACGGCAAGAAGTCCGTGACCGACGTTATTTCCGAACGGCAAATGCAACGTGTTCGTAGCGAAGTCGTGCTGGCCCAATCGGCCACCGATGAGCTCAGGGTCCATAAGCCGCATTTGGATGAGGAAATCGAAGCCTTGCAGCGCAAAGTTGCCGCGCTGCGGAAACGGCTGGAGTTGAAGATTGTCGAAACCCGCGGCTTGGCCGACGCCCAAGCGAATTTGACATCGGCGCAAGCCCGCCTGCGGCAGGCCGAAGTGGCCATCAAAACGGCAGAACTGCGTTTATCGCGAATGACCGTGCGCGCGCCGATTGATGGTCGCATTCTGCAACTGACTTGCCAGCCCGGTTCGAGGATGATGGGGCAAACGGCGGTGGGCGCGGTCGACGCCAGCACCCTGGTCACGATGTACGATCCCCAGAATTTGCAGGTGCGAGCGGATGTTCGCCTCGAAGACTTGCCGCGCGTGCAATCCGGCGCTCCGGTCAAGATCAGCACCGCGGCGCTCGCCTCGCCAATCGATGGCACGGTGTTACGCGCCACCTCATCGGCCGACGTGCAGAAAAATACTCTGGCGGTAAAGATTTCAATTCTCGATCCGCCGGCGGTGATCAAGCCTGAAATGCTGGTGCAAGTGGTGTTTCTAGCGCCCGAGTCGGCCAATCACGCGGAACAGCCCAACGAGTTACTGCGGTTATTGATTCCCAGGCAGCTGGTGATCGCAGGTGACGGCAGCAAAGTTTGGATTGCCGATCAGGCCGCCGGCGCGGCGCGATTGCAATCGATCACGCTCGGGCAGACCGCCCAAAACGACATGGTCGAAGTCACTGCCGGGTTAACGGCCGCCGACAAACTGCTGGTCGAAGGCCGGCAGCAACTCCGCGATGGTCAACGCATTTCGATCCGCGGCGAAGACAGTTCGCTGGGCGTTGGGTCGAAGGCCGTCGCACCTGAAAATTCGCTTGAGCACTCCTCCGCCCACCACTAATGGCCAACGGAAACCATCATGAGTTTGGTGCAAATTCGCAATCTGACCAAGACCTTTCGCAAAGGCGATCAAACCATCAGTCCGTTGGCCGGAGTCAGTCTGGACATCGAGCGAGGGCAGTTCGTTTCGCTGATGGGCGCCAGCGGCTCGGGCAAAAGCACGCTGCTTAACATTTTGGCCGGCATCGATCGGCCCACGTCGGGTCAGGTGCTGATCGAAAACGTCGAAGTGCAGAAGCTTTCGCGGACCAAATTGGCGCATTGGCGGTCGGCCAATGTCGGCTACATTTTTCAAATGCACAATCTGATTCCCGTGCTCTCGGCCTACGAAAACATCGAATTACCGCTGCTGTTGTTGAATCTGTCGCGCGCCGATCGTCGCCGACGCGTGGAGATTGCGCTCGAGGCCGTTGGCTTGACTGATCGAGCCGACCACTATCCGCGGCAACTCTCCGGCGGACAAGAGCAACGCGTTGGCATCGCGCGGGCGATTGTGGCCGACCCCACGATCGTTGTCGCCGACGAGCCCACTGGCGATCTGGATTCGGAGACGAGCGAACAAATTTTGAATTTGCTGCGACGATTGAACCTGGAACTAGGAACCACGCTGGTGATGGTCACCCACGATGTGCGCGCTGCCGGCGTTGCTGGTCGCCAGTTGCGTTTGGACCACGGTTTGTTAGTCGAGCAATTGCAGCCGGTGGGCGCTGCGTAAAAAACGGTCTCTGGAGTGATTCATGCTGCGATTTGTGCCGTACATTTTGAAGACTCTGTGGCGACATCGCGCTCGGACGCTGCTCACCGTGAGTGGCGCGGCGGTGGCGCTGTTTGTGTTTTGCTTTGTGCAAGCCGTCGGCGACGGAGTACGGAACTTGAATGCGCAAGGCGAGGCCGATCGCACGTTGATTGTATTTCAGGCCAATCGCTTCTGCCCCTTTACCAGCGAGTTGCCGGAGGATTACGCGCCGCAGATTGCCAAGATCGCTGGCGTTGAGAAAGTGATTCCGATCAAGGTCTACACGAACAACTGCCGGGCCAGTTTGGACGTGGTGGTCTTTCATGGCATGCCGCCCGAGCAACTCCGCGAGGCGCGGGCATTCGAACTTTCTGCCGGCAGTTGGGAGCCGTTTCAAAAAGTCAGCGACGCCGCGCTAGTCGGGCAGAACGTTGCCCGGCGGCGGGGTTTGTCACCCGGCATGCCGTTTACTCTCGGCGGCGTGACCGTGCAGGTCAAAGGGGTTTTCAAGTCGGCCCAGCCGAGCGACGACGATTTCGTTTATACCCATCTCGATTTTCTGCAACGAATGCGCGGGCGGGAGACCGTCGGCAAAGTGACGCAATTCGAAGTCCGTCTCGCCACGAACGTCGACTCGCCAACCGTGTGCGAAGCTATTGATGATCTGTTTCGGGGCGGACCCGTGCTGACGGACACTCGCACCAAAGGCGTGTTTCAGGCCGATACCGTGGCCGATCTGGCCGAGATGATTGGCTTTGCGCACTGGCTCGGCTACGCCTGCGTCGGTTTGGTGCTGGCGCTGGTGGCGACGACTACGGTGATGGCCGTGCAGGATCGGATCAGCGAACATGCGCTGCTGCAAACATTGGGGTTTACGTCATTGGGCATTTTCTCGCTGGTGGTCGTCGAAAGTCTGCTGCTCGCCTGCCTGGGCGGAGCGATTGGCGTGGTCGCGGCCAACCTCGCACTGGCCAGCCACGGAGTGTCGCTGGGCACCGAAGCGGTAACGATCAGCTTCGAACCGTCGCTCCGATTGATACTCAGCGGCGCGGCAGTGACGATCGCCGTGGGAATTCTGGCCGGAATCGTGCCCGGCATCCAGGCGGCGCGGGCGCAAATCGTGCCGTCGCTACGTGCTGCCTGAATGGCCGCTTACACGTGGACGGTTCGGGCGTTGTGTTGACGAACGTACGTCGGCGCAAGCCATTTTGATGGAATACTTTGCAATCAAATCATCAATTCGCTACGCTGCCCGTTTTTTACGGAACTTTTGGATTGCGTCGGGGTATCAATTAACTGATAATTACCCGTAGATTTATGCCGCACAACAGCTTCAGGGGCCTCTGGCTGACATGGCAGAGAACTTCAACGCCTACCACAAATGGCTGGGCATCCCGCCGGAAGAACAGCCGCCCAACTATTACCAGTTGCTGGGCGTTCGCGCGTTCGAAGATGACGACGACGTGATCGCCAACGCTGCGGATCAGCGAATGGCGCATGTGCGCACCTTTCAATCGGGCAAGAATTCGGAGCTTTCGCAGAAGATTCTTAATCAATTGGCACAGGCACGGTTGTGCTTGCTGAAGCCTGATAAAAAAACGGCGTACGACACCGCATTGCGGCAGCATCAGGCCGCCAAGAAGCTGCCCCCGTCGCGTCCCGCGGCTGCTCCGCCCGTCGCGCGTCGGTCTGCATCGGGCGCGGTCGTGCCGGCAAGCAGTTCCGCCATTGGGCGTGCCAGTCCGCCCCTGGCCCCTGCCAGCGATCATTCTGTTGGCGATCATTCTGTTAGCAATCACTCTGTTGGCGATGGTCCCACGGCAACCCATGCCACGGCGTCGGCGGCCGCCAGTCAGCATCATTCACAAGCGGTTGTCGCCGCACCGGTTGCGGTTGCCGAATTCGATCTCGACAGTATCGATCATTCGGCCCCATCGAGCCCCGCAGCCTCCCGCATCACGCCGCGAAATCGCAAGCCGGTTAAAAAGAAATCGAACCTCGGTCTGATTTTCGGCGCGGTGTTGCTGGGCCTGGGCATTGCCGGCGGCGTGACGTTCTACGTAATCAATAAATCGGGCACCACGTTGGCGCGCACCGACGACGACGCCAGCAAACGGTCGGCAGATGCACCCGTTAAGCCGTCGGAATCGGGTAGTGGCAGTAAGCCCGAAAAGGCTGACAAGCCGGCAGCCGAAAAATCGCTCACCGATCTGGTCAAGCCAACCAACCCGAAGTCGACACCGCCGCCAACCCCAGGTGTCGGTCCAGTTACGCCAGTCGGTCCGGCGAGCGTTGCCAAGCCTGAAAACGTGCCGTTTATCGCGGCCATGAAGGCAGTCCGCGAAGCGATGGTTGGCCGCAACACACCGGCGATTACCGCCGGTTTGCAATCGGCCAAAGCCGTGGCCAACGATGCGGCGGAAAAATTGGAAATCGCCAGACTTGAGCGATTATCGGAATTGCAGCAGAATGGGCTGGTCATGCTTCGCGAGCGATTGCTAGCCCTCATGCCTGGCGACGAGTTCATCGTCAGCAAACCCCGCCAGCAAAAAGTGTTGGTGACGGAAGTCAATCCTGATGGAGTCACGTTCGAGGTCGATAGTCGTCCATTCACGTATTCTGCCGAACAATTGCCACCGGTTTTGGCCGAAGCCATTGTCTTGCGTGACGAACCGTTCCGCACGCCGGAACACATGGCTAATCTGGCAGCGATTTTGACCGTTCAACCCAAAGGCGATCGCGCCATGGCTAAAGTCTTGTTCGAGAAGGCGGCGGCTGGCGGCTTCGATGTTGCGTCGCTGCAGCTCGATTTGCCCAGCGGTTTCCCGACGAGCGTAGTGTCTGCGCAGCCGCCGGTTGAACCGTCGAAAGTCGTCATCGCGGACCCGATTGCCAAACCCGTCGCCCCGCCCGCGACGGCGAATGTCCCGACAACGTCGACGCCTGGCGAAACGGCCGACTCGGAAAAAAAGCTGCCCGTGCCGTCGCCCGAGGCTCAAAAAACCGCCCGAGCGCTTATCGATAATCTTTACCGCGAAGATTTGAGTAAAGCTCGCACGGCGCAGGCCAAAACGGAACTTTCAAAAACGCTGGCCTCGCAGGCGGCACAATCCAAAGACGACACCGCCGCGCAATATGTGTTGCTGAGCGTGGCGCGCGACTTGGCCATTGATGGTGGCGAACCAGCCATCATTTGCGGCTACATCGATCGACTGGCGCAGCAGTTCGAAGTCGACGCGCTTGCGTTAAAAATCGAAGCTCTTGGCAAAGCCGCAAAAACAGTCGTCGCCGGTACGCCCGCCAGTAAAGAAATGGCCGAGACGCTGTTGGCGCTTGTGGCCGAGGCGATCAGTGCCGAAGATTTCGATTCCGCCAGCGATGCGCAAAAGGCCGCGACGTTGGCGGCCAACAAATCGCGAGATGCGGGCGTGACCCGTCAAGTTTCTGCTGCCAGAAAAGAAATCGTCGAATTGCAGAAGCAATTCGAAATCGTCAAGCAAGCCCGTGAGACTCTCAAGGATTCGCCCGACGATCCGGCCGCCAACGGCGTTGCCGGTCGTTTTGCTTGTTTCGTCAAGCGTGACTGGGAAGAAGGCGTGCCACTGTTGGCCAAAAGTAACCAACCATTATTGCAAGCGGCCGCCAAGGCGGAACAAGCCGCGCCAACCGACGCGAAATCGTTGACCGAGTTGGCCGATCTATGGTGGACTGCCGCGGAAAAGGAAATTGGTGGCACCAAACTCCTGATCCAAAAGCATGCCGCCTCGTTTTATGAAAAGGCGCTGCCGCAGGTGTCCGGCTTGGCGGAGGTCAAAGTAAAAAAGCGTCTCGATGAGGTCGAGAAAGCGGTGAGTGCCAGCGATGCCGCGGCAGACTCCATTTTGTCTCCCAAAAACGCTGCTAAGATTAAGAAGAAAACGCAGGGTAAGGAGGTCCGATTCGAATGGAAAAGCTCGGACAGTGGACCGTTCGCCACGCATTTCAAGATGACCGCACCTAAAGTCTGGGAAAGCTCCGGAACATTCGGGCGTCGCTACTCCGAATCCGATCGCAACGATATCTACGTCGAGCTGAAAGAGGATCGGGGCGGCAAAAGCTCTGATTCGTTAACGCGACTTTACAGCGACCATTCGGAACGTGTGCGCGGCGGCGATAGTTCTCGCCGAACTCCCGGCGGCTGGGTTCAGCAAAACGGCCAGCCCATTCAATAGCGGGCGAGTCAGCAGGGCATTTAAGCTCGGCAGGCAATGACGTGCGGTTGCGGCTCGCAATTTACCTGCCTTCAGCCATAGCGGGCCATGATGCGATCGAGCAGACGCGGCGCGAGTCGATTGAGCCAACACATCCAGCGACCGCGTGGGTTGGGCACAATTTCGTGCTTGCCGCGGCAAATGGCATCGCAGGTTTGTTTCGCAACGTACTGGGCCGGCACGCCGACTTGGTTGCCCCAGGGGAGCTGCGTTTCTTTTTCGATGAGCTGCTCGAAAAACTCGCTCTCGGTGGTGCCGGGGCTGACTGTCAATACATCAATGCCCAGCCGGGCGACTTCGCTCCGCAGCGATTCGCTGAAGCCCCGTAGCGCAAACTTGCTGGCGCAATATTCCGAATGCCAGGGAATGCCGCGTTGACCCAAGATCGATGCCACGTTGACAATCATCGGTCGACGTGCAATTTTCAACGCGGGTAGCGCCAGGCGAATCATTTCGATCGCCGCAAAGTAATTCAGTTCCATGATCTGCCGTGAGCGATCAGGCAGCGCATTTTCGAAGCGGCCGGTCGCGCCGCGGCCAGCATTGTTGATCAACAAATCCAGCCCGCCGAACTCGGCGACGCAACACGACATGGCTTTACGGCGAACTTCGTCGAGCGTGATGTCGCCAGCCACAACCGCGGCACGGCCGCCCGAGGATCGGATTTCGTCCGCCAGTGCGTGTAATTTGAATTCGCGGCGCGCTACCAGCGTTAGGTAAGCTCCGCGGGTAGCCAACTCAACAGAAAGCGCTCGCCCGATGCCTGACGAAGCGCCGGTAATAATCACCCGCGCAGCTTGAATTGTGCGTTTCATCCAATCGGTGGTCCGGGGACGCCGAAGCGAGGTGAGTTGAAAGCGAGTCCGAGTTGCAGTATATCCACGAGCAGGCTCGTTAGATTCCGAATAATCGTAAACGTCCACCAGGTTATGACTTCCGGTAAATTAACCGCATCAATTTACTTGAACTCCACCAAAAATCCAATTACGATGACAGCTACTGACCAAAACACATTCTCGGCCAGGCAACCGAGTCAGCGATTTCAACCTGCTTTCAGGCCGTGCGACGCGTGCACCGCGGGTCCGACGCGTCGCAGCATAGGGCATCGAGTTCTTACATCCCGCTAGGAGTTGAGTCTATGACCAGAATTTTTGCGTTGCCACTGATTGGATTGGCGCTGCTGGGAGCGACGAGCGCCCTCGCGCAAGAATCCGTGCTTGAAAAAGCCTACGGGCAGGGTGTTCATGCTTACAACGCCGGCGATGTCGCCGGTGCCGAGCAAAGCCTGACCGAAGCCATCAAGGGCGGGAGCAAAGACCCACGTGCATATTACTACCGCGCATTGACGATGATGCGGATGGGGCGCACGGACGAAGCGCAAGCTGATCTGCGCCGCGGCGCGGAAATGGAAGCGGCGGATGTGGCCGGCATTTATCCCGTCAGCCGTTCGATAGAACGCGTTCAGGGCCAGCAGCGGATTGCCGTCGAAAAGTATCGCGCTCAAGCCAAAATGATCGCCTACCAACGGGCTGAAGCGAGCCGCAAGGCTCGCTACGAACAACAGGCCCAACTCGATAAAGAAGCGATCTCGCGTCAAGGTACACGAACTGCGCCGCGCTCGGCGGGTTCGCTGCCCGAACCGTCCAAGAAGAGCGGTCCGAGTGGCGATGCTGGCCCCGATCCGTTTGGTGAACCGGAGACGACTGCCGGCAGCAAAAAGGGCGAAGCGTTTGCAACTCCGGATGTCAGTGGCGACGCGCCGGCCAAGGATGCGTCCAAGCCTGCTGGCGATGCAAAGCCAGAAAAGATGCCAGCCGACGCAGGAGGTGCCGATCCGTTTGGCGCGCCAGTCACGCCACCAGCGTCACCGGCCACTGGCGCTGATCCGTTTGGTGCACCGGCGACTCCTCCAGCGACACCGGCCACTGGCGCTGATCCGTTTGGTGCCCCGGCGACGCCTCCAGCGACACCGGCTGCGGGCGCCGATCCGTTTGGTGCCCCGGCGACTCCACCAGTCACGCCGCCTGCGACACCGGCTGCCGGCGCTGATCCGTTTGGTGCCCCGGCCACTCCGCCAGCCACAGTTCCAGCCGCTATGCCTGCTGCTCCGGCTGCAGGTGGTCCGGCTACGTCCCCTGCCGCTCCAGCGCCAGCCGGCAAAGCCGGTATGGTGGGCGGACTGATGAAGGCCTTCTCCAAGGCCACGTTCGATGATGGCGCGGCCCCCGCCACTCCGGGCACGGCTTTACCATTTCCTGACGCGCCGGTTGTTATCACGCCGGTTGCACCCGCAGCGGCTGTTCCCGCAGCGCCGACGGCTCCAGCGCCAGTGCCGCCAGCTGCAGTTGCCCCAGCGACGCCCGCCGCCGATGATCCCTTTGGCGCTCCGGCCGCAAAGCCAGAGATGAAAACGCCTACTGCGGCGCCGACGGTTGATGATCCGTTTGGCGCTCCGGCGATCCCGGCTGCAAAACCGCCGGCCGCTAAGCCGGCCGGGGGCGACCCATTCGGCGACGACCCGGCGGCCCCCAAGCCGGCCATGAAAGCCCCGCCGAAAGCGGCTGACGATGATCCGTTTGGAAAATAGTTTTTGCGAACCGAAACCGTTTCTGTCGATGACTTGTGCGGCGAATGGTTTAACATCGATTTTTTCTGCCCCGCGACATGAATCCTGTCGCGGGGCAGTTGTCTTTCCTGCCCCACGCTTCACCTCACTCTGAAACCAGTTGCGAGGTCCTACCGATGCACATCCCTGCCCCCTTTCGTTTACAAGCTGTGATTCTCGCGGCGATAATTTTCGCGCTGGCCACCGCCGGCAGCGCTTCGGCCGCACCGACCATCACTCGACTTTCGCTGCGCGGCCTGCAGTCGGGCGCCACATCGCGGTTAACTGTCGATGGGACCGACTTGCAGCCCAATCCGCGGTTGTTGCTTGATGCCGCGCTCGGCCCGCAAATCGTCCAACCGGGCGGCACTGCGAATCATTTGGAGATCGAAGTGGCAATACCGCCCGAGGTGTTGCCCGGTATCTACCAACTCCGCATTTCGACCGCACGCGGAATTTCCAGCCCGGCGACAATTGGGATCGACGCTTTGCGTCAAGCGACGTTGACCGCCGACTGCGGCCCATTGCCGGTTGCGCTAACAGGCGTCGTCAACGGTAGCGAGTCGACGCATACCACGTTTGCGGGCCGCGCTGGTCAAACGGTTGTCGTTGACGTAGAAGCCAAACGGATCGGTTCGAGCTTGGATCCCGTCGTTCGACTTTACGATTCCCGCCACACGCAACTTGCTTTTTCGCCAGCCCTGGATTCCATGCACGGCGATTGCCGACTGACGGCGAAACTGCCGACCGATGGCGTGTATGAAATTGAGCTCCAGCACGCGCTGTTCAAGGCCGATGGCAATTCGTTCTTTCGGCTGAAGATCGGCGAGCTACGTTATGCGGACGTTGCTTTTCCGTTGGCCGTCGAGCGCGATCAAAAGGCAGAAATCAAATCGTTGTTCAGCAATTTGGACGCCGACGCCAAGTTTCCGTTCATCGCCAGCGGCATGCTGGCCGCACCGCTCAAACTTGAGCCCAACCGAGAATTGACCGGACCGCAACCCAGCGTCATTTGCAGCGATCAAGTCGAGTATGTTGTGAGTGAAGGCAAAACGTCCAGCGCCGCCGCGCCGTGCGGCATCAATGGGATCATCGCCAAGCGGAACCAAGAGGACCGCATACCGCTGATCGTCAAACCCGGCATGAAGCTGCGGATCGACGTGCTCGCCAATCGTGCGGGCTCGCCGCTCGACGGAGTGCTAACCATTCGCGGCGATAAAGGCGCGCAACTCGCATCGAGTGACGACCGAATCGGAACCTGCGATCCTGGCTCGGATTTTGTCGTGCCGGCGAACGTGAGCAAGATTGAACTCGGTTTGAAAGACATGCAAGGTCGTGGCGGGGCGGACTATTTTTATCGGATGGATGTCGCCGATATGTCTCTGCCGGATTTTACGCTCAGTCTGAACGAAGATCACATCAACATTCCGGCCGATGGCAGCACGATCGTGCGGCTGGAAGTCACGCGGCAAAGTTACCAAGGGCCAATTTTGCTGACGTTCAACGGTCTGCCGGCTGGCGCGCAAGCTGTCGATGGTCAAATACCGGCTGGCGCAAACGTCGCGCTGATTGCCATCAAAGCCGGCCAGCAAAGTCCGATCGCCTCGCTGGCTTCAATCTCGGGCCGTGGGACCGCTGCGGCCGCCAGTATTGCTCGGCCCGTGCAGTTGGCTATGAATTCCGCGACTGCTAATCAGCCGTGGCTGCGTAATGAACTGGGAATGGCGGTTGTCGAATCCGCACCACTCACGATCGCTTGGGGCGAGACGAGCGCCGAGCAACGCTTGCCAATTGGCGCGAAATTGGCGCTGCCTGTTAAAATTGTACGCACGCCACAAGGCGCTGGTCCGGTGCGGCTATCGCTGATTCACAGCCAGGCGGCTCCGCCGAAGCGCGAAGTAAAAAAGCCTGCCAAGCCAAACGCCAAAGCCAAGCCCGCAAAAGTGGTCAACGACGCCGATCGATTGCTGCGGCTGGATGGCATGCCAGTGATTGCGGCCGACAAAAACGAAGGCGCGGTTTCGATCCTGGCGCCGGTTGATTTGCCGCAGGAAATTTACGACATAGCGATTCGCGCGGAGTTACTTTCGGTCGATCAAAAAACTGTGCTGGCCACGGTTTTTACGCCTGTGCTGCACTTGTCCGCAACCGGTGGATTTCATTTGCAATTGACCAGCAGCCCGAAAGTTGAGGCCGCCGCTGGTGTTGGGCCGGTCGGAAAGTATCGTGGCAAAATCGTCCGCCAAGCCGGTTTCGATGCGCCGATTCGCGTAACGCTGACGGGCTTGCCGAAGGGCACGACGGTCCCGGAAATTACTGTTCCCGCCGACAAATCGGATTTTGAATTTCCGGTGCAGTTCAAGTATGGCACCAAGCCGGGCGAACTGCGTGGCGTGCAACTTGTTGCCTCGACAGTTGAAGACGACGACGGGCCAGAGGGCGTAGTACACTCGGCGCCAGTCAATGTGCAAATCAAAGTCCTGCGTGGCGCGGAGCCCAAGCTACAGAAGCCATTGACGATCTTCGAAGACGACGAAAAATTCCTCGCGAGGTTGGACGAAGGTCACGGCGTGGCCACATTGGAAAAATCGGATGCGTATTCCGGCAAGGCCAGCATCAAGGTAACCCCCGACGAGCGGTTTACCACCGATCTGCCGGGGCTCGCGGTGAAAATTCGCGAAAATCCAGGCAACGGCGAATATCGCTATCTGACCTTCGCTTGGAAAAAGTCCGGTGGCGAGCATCTTGCCTTGCAGATCAATCACGACGGAGATTGGGGCGCGGTGGACAATAAGCCGGCCACGTTCCGTTACTCGGCCGGAGCGGGCGACTGTTTTGGCGGCACGCTGATGATTGCCGAAAAGCCGCCGGTGGAGTGGACGTTGATCACGCGAGACCTGTTCGCAGACTTCGGCGAATTCACGTTCAACGGCATCGCGCTGTCTCCGCACGATGGCGATTTTGCATCGTTCGATCACATCTACCTCGGCCACTCGGCGGACGATTTCGAGCAAACTCCACCACCGATCAAAATCGAAAAGAAGTAATCCTTGTTTGCTCTGACCGCAAAAACTCTGTTCGGCATGGAAGGCATTTTGGCCGACGAGTTGGCGGCGCTCGGCGCGCAACAGATCAAGCGTGGACGCCGATTGGTCGACTTCCGCGGCGATCAGCGGATGCTTTACAGCGCAAACATCTGGCTCAGAACGGCCATTCGCATTCTGAAACCGATCCATCAGTTCGTGGCGGCCGACGAACAAGGTTTGTACGATGGCGTGCGGCAGGTCGAATGGTCGCAATATCTGACCGCGACCGGTTCGCTCACGATTGATCCGGTCGTCTTCAGTTCATTTACCACGCACTCGTTGTACGCGGCACAATTGGCCAAAGACGCCATCGTCGATCAATTTCGCGAGCAGACCGGCACTCGGCCCTCTGTCAATCGCGACGATCCCGACCTGCGCATCAACTTGCACATCAACCAGAATCGGGCCACGCTGTATTTGGATAGTTCGGGTGATTCCCTGCACAAACGCGGCTATCGCGCTCACGCTGGCGAAGCGCCACTGAACGAAGTATTGGCGGCCGGCCTATTGAAACTGGCCGGTTGGAAAGGCACTGGCGCACTGGTTGACTTTATGTGCGGTTCCGGAACGCTGCCCATCGAAGCCGCGCTGCTGGCTCGCAACATTGCGCCAGGCACCATTCGCAAATCGTTTGCTTACATGCGCTGGAAGGACTTTGACGCCGCCCTGCACGCCGAACTGCTGGATCAGGCGCGCGAGGCTTATCGCGACGACGTTCAATTCACGGCCGTCGGCTCCGACCTTGACGAGCAGATGATCGCGGTGGCCAAGCAAAACGCCAGACAGGCCGGCGTGGACGGAGACATCCACTTCGAAGTGGCCCATTTTGAATCGGCGGCGCCGCCAACGCCGCAGGGCTTGCTGATTGCCAATCCGCCCTACGACGAGCGGCTGAAGATGGCCCGTAGCGCGCTGGTCTACGAGCGAATTGGCCGCTGCCTACAAGAACATTGGTCAAACTGGCGCACAGCGCTGTTTACCGGCAACCTCGAAGCGGCCGAACACCTGGGCTTAAAAACGGCGCGCAAAGTCACGCTCTATAACGGCCCCATCGAATGCCGGTTGTTTTTGACTCATCCCAACAAAAACAAAACGCCCAAGCGAGTGATGAACGCGCCCGGTGAATTTCCTCGGAGCGAGACGCTGCTGGCCGCAGCGGCATCGCCGGTCGATTTATCGCCGACAGTCGACACACAAGCAGCAGATTTGCCGCAATCCATCAAAGCATTGGCGGACGTTTCATCGCCGCTATCGCCACAGCCAACACGTCTGGCGGCGGTCGCCGTGGCCGCACCACCGATCATGGCAATTCGCACGGCGGAACCTGCTTCCTCCGATCAGGCGACCGGCATGGGAACGTTGGTCGAACCGACAACGCGGCTCGATCAAGCGCCAGCGCGGGAACCGAGTGTCGAAACCGCCCGCGAAACGGCGGATCGCGAGGATCGAAGTTTCGATCCAGAGCTCGAAGCGGCGGAAGCCGTGGCGACTTCGCCCGGCGTACGCACTTGGGAGCAGCAAGCCGAGGCCTTCGCTAACCGCCTCACGCGTATGAACAAACATTGGGCGCGCTGGGCGCGGCGGCAGGGCATCACTTGCTTCCGTCTGTACGACCGCGACGTACCGGAGGTGCCGCTAGCCATCGATTGGTACGAAGGTTGGCTGCACGTGGCTGAATACGATCGCCCGCACGATCGCACCGAACTCGAACATGGCCGCTGGTTGGAATATATGGTTGATGCGGCGGCCGAAGTGCTGGGCGTTGCCCGCAGTCAAATTTCGCTCAAACGGCGGTTGCGGCAGCGCGGCCTTTCGCAATACGATCGACAGGCGGATGCCGGTCAGGTGCTGCACGTCAGCGAAGGCGGGCACGCGTTCGAAGTGAATCTTTTTGATTACTTAGACACCGGCCTGTTTTTAGATCACCGCATTACGCGCGGTATGGTGCAGAAGGAATCCAAAGGCAAACGTGTACTGAATCTATTTGCCTACACCGGGGCATTTAGCGTTTACGCCGCGGGTGGCGGCGCGGCATCGACAACTACGGTCGATCTTTCGAATACCTACCTGGATTGGGGCCGCACGAACATGAGCCTCAATGGCTTTGAGCAACCCTGGCAGCAGTTCATCCGCGACGACGCGCTCAGCTTTTTGAACTATTTGCCCAATCGGCATTGGCCGCCATTCGACCTAGCGATTGTCGATCCGCCCACCTTTTCCAACAGTAAGCGATTCGCCGACGTTTGGGACGTGCAACGCGACCACGTGCAGTTGCTCAACGGACTAATCCCGTTTATGTCAGAAGGCGGCAAAATCTTCTTTTCGACGAACTTCCGTCGATTCAAATTGCAGGCCGAACTCCTGCAGGGCGTCACCATTCGCGAAATCAGCCGCCAGACCGTGCCGCCAGATTTTCGCAACCGGCGCATTCATCGCTGCTGGACGATGATCAAGCAACCGCGACTGGATCAATAGCGACGCCGAGCTTGCCATTGTGACGTTGGCTCGATTGGCAAGCCCGCTTGGCAAACTTCGTCGCTCGCTTGAGCGTCGCGGCTACTTTGAGCCCAGACTTTTAGCCACTTTAACTGAGACGTTGACCACCTGCTTGTTGCGGAAGATGATGACTGGCACTTCTTTGCCAACCTCGGTCAGGCTAATCAAGTTGACCAGATGCATGTCATCGTCGATGCGGACGCCGTTGAATTCCAGAATCACATCGTCGGCTTGCAGCTTGGCGATTTCGGCTGGCGAATTCGGCACAA
This sequence comes from Pirellulales bacterium, assembly GCA_038205115.1. Lineage (GTDB taxonomy): Bacteria > Planctomycetota > Planctomycetia > Pirellulales > JBBRCE01 > JBBRCE01. Next base: position 102,536 of record JBBRCE010000004.1, on the reverse strand, counting down.
CCGCTGTCACTCGCGTGCCGGCTTGCCGGGGCAATCCTAAGCGGAATGCCGCATTCGGACCGAATTTGGAATCCAGTTGCACGCCCAGATACGCGCGGACCACGGCGCCACGCTCGATCAACTGCTTGGCAATCACCATCGCCATGTTGATCGGAATCGTAAAGCCGATGCCTTCGCTACCGCCCGAACTACTGGCGATGGCCGTGTTCATGCCTATCACTTCGCCACGCATGTTGAGCAGTGGTCCGCCGCTATTACCGGGATTGATTGCCGCATCGGTTTGCATGAAGTCCTGATATTTGACGCCATCCTCGCCCAGTTCCAGGTCGCGGCGGCCCTTAGCGCTGATGATGCCGTGCGTGATGGAATGGCTAAGGCCAAACGGACTGCCCATCGCCAGCACGAAGTCGCCAATGTCGGTTTGATCGCTGTCGCCAATGCGCGCTGTCACCAATCTCGTGGCGGAAACCGTCAGCACGGCGACGTCGGTTTCTGAGTCGGAGACGACGTTGGTGGGCGTGAGTATGCGCCCGTCGGCCAGTCTGACTTTGATGTTTTTCAGTTCGGCAGCTTTGATCACATGTCGATTGGTGAGCACAAAAAACTTACCGCCGACATCGATAATCGTCCCGGCGCCCGCCTCTTCGACCGACTTTTTTTTGCCCGGTCGTGTCGTGCTGGGTTCGGTTTTTTCCGCTTCGATATGGACCACGGCCGGCCGCGCTAGCTTGGCAATTTTACGCAGCGCATTGCTCTGCCGCTCGATTTGCACCACTTCCTTGGCCAAGTCGTCGTAGGCTTTGTCGCGCTCTTCTTGCGTGAGCTCGTCGTCCAGAATTTGGTTGCGAACCGGTTTTGCAACGACGTCGGCAGGCTCTTCAGACGGTTGCGCCCGGGCAAGCGGTTGCGCCGCACACGCCAGGCAAAACAATCCAGCGATAATCGAAGTTCGAATACCCGAGTTGACGGTACACATTCGACGAGCAGCCAGCATAAAACCAACACCTTTTGCCAAACGGCCAAGAACGAAAGCAGACTTGAGACACCCACCTGAAAGAAATCTCGTCGATTACGCAATGACGACTGCGGGACAAGCCCGGCGTCTCAATGGATTCGCCTAATATTGCAACTGTTTCCAGTTTAGGACCCGAGACCAGTTTGAGCAACGCAAAACATGGGAATGATGCGGGCGTGCGATGCGAACTATTGCTATACAACAAATCAACGGTATTCAGCGCGACAACGGACATTTCTCGCCGGCGATTGACGTACGATCGGTCCAACCCTATGACGCGCGCACGGCAGAAACTACAATCATTTCCGCAAACGCGGCGAAGTCGGACCTGCTGGCCCTTGCGACGCCGCCGCGGCTTCCCCAGGCGATATCCTCTGCAAAATACTGGATTCTGCGTATGAATGCTCGAATTGTTCTATTTGTCTGCTGTCTGGTTTTGCTCGTGCAAGGCATCACGTCCAGTTACGCGGCTGACCCCAAGCCGCCGGAACCGAAGGCACCCACGTTTAACGACAAAGAACTGCTGGAAAAAATCAAAAAGGCTGGCGTCGAGTTGATTTCCAATGGCAAAGCCAAGGGCACTAAGGATCTTTGCAAGCAGCTCAAGGACCGCAAACTGTGTGATTTCACGCTCGCGCCCGTCAGTGCCACGGCCATTGGCGATGCCGAACTCTACCAGCATGCCTGCGAAAGCATATTCGTGGTCGCCAGCCTGGGCAAACCAACTGCAGGCAAAGACGCCAAAGAGCCAAAAGATGCCAAAGAGCCCACAGATGCCAAGCAGCCCACAGATGGCAAGGATACGAAGGATGCCGATCCCAAGCAGCCTCCCAAACAGGACGACGAGTGGGACATGGGATTTGCCACCGCGTTTGCCGTCGCGGAAGACGGCGTGCTGACCACCAGCCGGCACTTCTTCGGCGATCCGGAGCCGTCGCAAGTTTTTTTAGCTGCGGATGTGAAGGGCAATATCTTTGCCGTGGAAGAAATTTTGGCTGCCGACGAGAAAAAAGACACCTGCTTCTTTCGCATCGCAACCAAGGGTCTCAAACCGCTGCCGTTGGGAACCGGGACGTCGCCTGGCTCGCATATCCGCATTGTCAGTCACCCCGGTTACTTTTTTTACTTCTTTTCGGCTGGGAGCGTGGGCAATTACTACAAAGACGACGACGAAGTCACTTGGCTGAATGTCACAGCCGATTTCGGTCAGGGCTCCAGCGGCGCGCCAGCGTTCGACGACAACGGCAATGTCGTTGGTCAGGTCGCCAGCACCTTTACGCTGTTTGCGGCTGGTCCGATGGTCGGTGATCCGATGGTCGAGTGTCGACGGTTTATGGGCAAGCGGATGATCCGCGCGCAAAAGCCAGCCGACGTTAAACCTGCCGCCAAAGATGAAAAAACCGACGAACCCCAGCCAAAGGATGGCAAAGACCCCAAAGAAAAAGATCCCAAAGATGACGCCGCACTTGGCCAACAGGGCGATCCGCAAATGGTGTTCAAAACCTGCACGCCCGTCGAGGCCATGCGATCGCTGATCAAGTCCGGCAAGTAGTTTCGAGTCGCAGCCGCTAACGATTTTTCGGTTTGAACTTCGGGCGCACTTTGAACACTGCAAAACACCACGATCCCGCGAAGGTTGCGCCGGCGTCGGCAGTTGAGGACGACGGCTTCATTCGCATTCGCGGCGCGCGCGTTCATAATCTCAAAAACGTCACGATCGACATTCCTCGCGATCGATTGGTCGTCATCACGGGCCCCAGCGGCTCAGGCAAAAGTTCGCTAGCCTTCGACACGTTGTTCGCCGAGGGACAGCGGCAGTACATCGAAAGCCTTTCGACGTACGCGCGACAGTTTCTGAATCAACTGGAACGGCCCGACGTCGATCTCATTGACGGGCTCGAACCCACCATCTCCATCGATCAGCGCGCCGGCAGCCAGAACCCGCGCAGCACGGTGGCCACCGTCACGGAGATTTACGATTATCTGCGGCTGCTGTACGCGCGCCTGGGCAGGCCGTTTTGTTACCAGTGCTGTACGGAAATTCGGCAGCAATCGGCCGACGAAATCGCCGAAGAAATGCTGACCTTTGAGCATGGCACGCGGATCGTGATCATGGCCCCGGTGGTCCGCGGTCGCAAAGGTCAGCATCAAGAAGCGTTCGACGCCATTCGCAAAGCTGGATTGATCCGTGCGCGCGTCAACGGCGAGATCGTCGATGTCAACCAGCCGCCGGAACTGACCGCGCGTAAGACGCACGACATCGAAGCCGTCATCGATCGGATCGTCATACGCGAAGGCGTCGAGGAGCGGCTGAGCGAATCGATCGAACTCGCCGTCAAGCAGGGCGAAGGCGTCGTGATGATCAGCTACCTGGAACATCGCAGCGAAGAAAGTTTCGAAGGCACCTGGCGCGATCGGATTTACAGCACGCTTTATGCCTGCCCCAATTGCAAAATCAGTTACGAAGAAGTCGAACCGCGGACTTTCAGTTTCAACAGCGCGTACGGTGCCTGTCCGGTTTGCGAAGGCATGGGCAAGCGCATACAATTCGATCCCGATCTTATTTTGGCGGACCCGTTGCAGTCGCTGGCCACGGGCTTGGTAATTCCATGGAAAGTCGCCGGCGCGGTGAAGTTGGCCAAACATCGGCAAAGCCTAGAACCACTGCTGATCGCCGTTGGCGCCAGTTGGGAAATGCCGCTGGAGCAGTTTACGCCTGCGGCTCGCGAGGCATTGCTCAACGGCCATGACGCGGCGTCGGAAAACTCTTCGCTGGCGACGCCGTCGGCAGCGCTCATTCCAAAACCGTCCAACAAGCGTCTGCCGGGATTGTTGACGCTGCTGGAGCAAGATTATGTTACGGAACTGGAGGCCGAGGAGCGCGAGCGGTTGGAGGTTTTCCGCGGGCCGGTGCCCTGCGCAGCCTGCGGTGGATCGCGGTTGCGCGCCGAAGCACGCAGCGTACTGATTGACGGGCTGGCCATTCATCAGGTCACGGCTTTGAGTGTTGAGCGAGCGCGGCAGTTTTTCGGGGCGTTGGAATTCGACGAGGGCGATCTGCCGATTTCCGAACCCCTGGTTACGCAAATTGTCGGTCGGCTCGAATTTTTGGACAAAGTTGGCCTCGATTATCTCACGCTTGATCGGCCGGCCGACACGCTGTCCGGCGGCGAGTTGCAACGCGTTCGTCTGGCAACCGGTATTGGATCGGGACTGGTGGGCGTGTGCTACGTGCTGGACGAACCGTCGATTGGCTTACATCCGGCCGATAATCAGCGGTTGATCGACGCCCTGCGCGATCTGCAACATCAAGGCAACACCGTGCTGGTTGTCGAACACGACGAAGCCATGATGCGGCAAGCCGATTATTTAATTGATGTCGGTCCCGGTGCTGGCCGGCATGGCGGGCAGATCGTCTCGCAGGGCACGCCGGCCGAAGTGGCAGCCGATCCCCAATCGCTCACCGGCCGATATCTATGCGGCGCGGCAAGCATTGCCGTGCCTACGCAGCGGCGCAAACCGAGCAAAACCCGCTGCATTTTGCTGGAAGGCGCCACGCTTAACAATTTACAAAACGTCGACGCTCGCTTCCCGCTAGGTGTGTTAACGTGCGTGACTGGGCCGAGCGGTTCTGGCAAGAGTTCGCTGCTCAACGAGACACTCGCTCGCGCCATCGCTCGTAAACTAAACAGCGCTGGGCTAAAGCCGGGTCCGCATACCAGCCTGCGCGGTGTCAACCAGATCGACAAACTGATCGAGATCGATCAATCGCCCATCGGTCGATCGCCACGCAGTAATCCGGCCACGTATACCGGACTATTCGACGAAATCCGCAAGGTATTTGCCGGCACGCGCGAAGCCAAGCAGTTGGGCTACAAGTCGGGCCGCTTCAGTTTCAACGTCAAGGGCGGCCGATGCGAAGAGTGTCAGGGACAAGGGCTGCGAAAAATCGAAATGAATTTCCTGCCCGACCTGTATGTGACCTGCGAAGCTTGTGGTGGCAAGCGATTCAACCAGCAGACACTCGCCGTCAAATATCGGGGCCTGTCGGTTGCCGACGTGCTCGATCTAACCATCGACGATGCCGCGTCGATGTTCGAGAATTTCACGCAAATTGCTCGCGTCTTGGCCAGCTTGCTGCAGGTTGGGCTGGGATACTTAACGCTGGGGCAAAATGCCACGACGCTCTCTGGCGGCGAGGCGCAACGCATCAAGTTGGCCACTGAACTGGCCCGTGTCGACACCGGCAACACTTTGTACTTGCTGGACGAGCCGACCACCGGCTTGCACTTTGACGATATCGCCAGGCTGCTCGCGGTCTTGCAGCGACTGGTCGAAGTTGGCAACACGGTGATTGTGATCGAACACAATTTGGATGTCATCAAGTCGGCCGATTGGCTAATCGATTTGGGCCCCGGCGGCGGCGAACGCGGCGGCCGGATTGTCATGGCAGGCACGCCGGAAGAGCTTGCCGCACAACAAGATAATCTCACGGGCCAATTTTTACGGCCGTTGCTGCGTCAGAATTAGCTTCAAAAACGTGGCTTTTTTTGGCTGCAGACCCGGTTTGCTGCGGTCAACCGCCACCCTTTTGATTAAAATGGGCTCAGGCGGACTGTCGTATATTAAACGGTCTCTGGAATTGGATCGAAGCGGAAAATCGTTGCGGCTATGAATTCGCTGGAAAAAATCCCCTCGCCTCGCGAAATTCGCGCGGCGGTGCCTTCGGAAGCTCGTAATCCCAGTTGGCTGAGTGCTTTTGCGGTACTCGTGCCGAGCTTGCTGTTTTACTGCGTGGCCTGGTTTGGTTGCGCGGTTCTACCCTGGTGGACCTGGTTCTTCTTCAGTCCGCTCGTTGGCTTGGCAGTCGGCATCCTATTTGTGCCAGGGCACGACGGCGCCCACCATTCGTTTGTGGGCAGTCGGTTTGCGAACGCCTGGATTGCGCGAATTTTGTTCGCGCCTTCGTGGCACAATTACACCGGTTGGGTCCACGCTCACAACTTCTTGCATCACGGCTGGACGAATTTTGCGCCCAAAGATTACGTTTGGCGGCCGCTATCTTTGGAGCAGTATCGTGCACTGTCGCCGATGAGGCAGGCCGTCTACCGACTTTATCGCTGGTGGCCGGGATTTGCGTTTTTCTACGCGAAAGAAATTCTGTGGGATCGAATCATCTTGCTGCAGCCGGAAGTGAGAAAACGAAAAGTTCGCATCGTTTGGATGCTGGACAATCTCTTGCTGGTTGCGATTTTCGCCTTACAGGCGTGGGTCACGCTGGCCGTGGCGGCCCGCTTTCACAATGATGCGTACCCCGTAGCGTTAATTTTTGCCGCCTTGATCATTCCGGCGTCAATTGCCACTTGGCTAAATGCCTTTCTGACGTATTTGCAGCACACGCACGCAAAAATCGCTTGGTTTCAAGTTGCTGACGAATGGAATTTTTTCCATGGGCAGGTTTTAGGCACTACGCACACGCATTTTCCGGTGGGAATCGGCGGCATGATTCATCACATCATGGAACACGCGGCGCACCATGTTGATCCGCATATACCTCTTTATCATTTGCCCGCAGCGCAAAAACAACTTGTCAGCACATTCCCGTCCGTTCGAAACATCTTCACGCTTCGCAGCTTTGCTCACACCCAACGCGTCTGCCGGTTGTACGATTACGTCAATCATTGCTGGCTCGACTACGATGGCCAGCCGACAAGTTCGCGGACAATCGAAGAAGAATCGCTCGTACTGGCTCGCAATCAGCGGGGACACAAGCCGGAAGCTACGATGGCAACGAGTTGATCGGCAGCTCGTGTTGTTTCCGCAATCGGCAATGCCTGCCAATGATCACAGAAGTTTATCGATGGTGATCGGCAAATTTCGCACGCGCTTGCCGGTGGCGTGGTAGACGGCGTTGGCGATAGCCGGTGCAATGCCAACCAACGAAAGCTCGGCCAGCCCCTTCACGCCAATGGGCGTCGCGTGCTTATCGTATTCTTCGACAAAAAACGCTTCGATCGGCGGCACGTCGGCATTGATGGGCACCATGTAGTCGGCCATATTTGCGTTGACGACACGGGCATTGCGATGATCACGAATGGTCTCTTCCAATAGCGCCATGCCAATGCCGTTGACTACGCCGCCAATGGCTTGGCTGTTTGCCGTTTTGGGGTTAATAATCCGGCCGGCCGCAAAGGCGCTGATTACTCGCTTCACTCGCACCATCGGCAAATCGGCATCAATGTGAACCTCAACAAAGTGCGCGCCAAAGGCATGCATCGAGTACTTCTTCATCGTCTCTTCGCTGGGCTTGGAGAGATTAGTGACCTCAATCGTCTGTTTGCCGTGACGTTTGAGGATTTCAACATAGCGATCACTTCGTTTGGGATCAGCGGTGAGCGTCAGCGCGCTATCGGTAGCGGAGACTTCCGACGATTTTGCTTTTTGCAACGGCGATTGAGCGTCGTCGGCAATGAGTTCCATTAGCTTTTCTCGCAGCGCCATACAGGCTTCGTACACGCCCGAGCCCACGCTAGCAACCGTCATCGAGCCGCCCTGAACGGGCGACATCGGCATTTTGGAATCGCCCAGTTCGAAGCGAATTTTATCGACCGGCAAGCCCAACGTATCGGCGGCGATTTGCGACATGGCGGTATAGGTGCCCGGACCGATGTCGCTGGCCGCGGTCCGCAATGTGGCCGTGCCATCATCAACCAATTGCACCCAAACTTTGCTCGGCTTGCGAATGGTTCCCCAGGTGGCGGTTCCCATACCGTAACCGATCAGCGTGTTTCCTTGCCGCATCGAGCCTGGTTCCGGCTTACGCTTTGACCAACCAAAACGCTCTGCGCCTTGCTGGTAGCATTCTTTAAGGGATTTGCTCGACCACGGCAAGTCTTTCTCTGGATCTTTTTCGGCGTGGTTGATCAGGCGGATTTCCAGCGGATCGATTTTCAGCTTCGCCGCAAGTTCGTCCAATGCTGACTCGATGGCGAACATGCCGGACGCTTCGCCTGGCGCGCGCATCGAGCCAGGCGTGTTGACGTTCCAGGCCGCCAGCCGATAGCGCGTGGCTACGTTGTCGCAGGCATAGATAAAACGCGTGGTGTTCAGCAAGTTCTCCGTGTACTCTTCATAGACGGACGTCTCGCCGATGCCCTCATGATCGATGGCCAGCAGTTTGCCGTGTTGATCCGCAGCCAGCGTCACCGTTTGCGACGAATGTGGCCGATAGCCGGGAATACCGTACATCTGCGCGCGCGTGCAGACCAGTTTGACCGGACGTTTAGTGATTTTTGCGGCCATCGCGGACAGCAGCACATGCGGCCAAACGCGTAACGCAGAACCGAACGCTCCGCCGACAAACGGCGAGATGGTGCGTACATTTTCCGTCTTAACGCCAAACGCCAATGCCACCTGCTCGCTAACATTATCGACCCATTGCGTTTTGTCGTGCAACGTGAGCTGATCGCCGTCCCACTCCGCCAGCGTGGCGTGGAGTTCCATGGGATTGTGATGCTCGGTGGGGATCGAATATTCGTGGCTGACGACCGCTGCGGCATTTTCGATCGCCTTTTTCGCATCTCCGCGCTGATAATCGATTTTCTTGCCGCCGCTGCCCTGGCTTTCGTCGAGATGCGGCGGAAACGCATGTTTCATGGCGTCTTCGAGACTGGTCACGCCACCATCGTTTCGATACTGGGCTTTTACCAACGATGCCGCGTGAGTCGCTTGCTCAAACGTTTCGGCCACAACCACGCCGATCGGTTGGCCGTTGTACAAGATCACTTCGTCTTGCAAGGGACTAAAGGCCTTGCCAGTCTGCGGATCGACCAGTGCGCGCTCTTTTTGTTGCTGCGACTGCAACTTGATGGCGTTGCGATGGGTAATCACTGCCACAACGCCCGGCGACTGCTCAGCGGCGGAAATGTCAATGGACTGGATTCGCCCCTTGGCGATGGTACTCATGACCATCACGGCATGCGCAACGCCTTTCACTTGAAATTCGGCCGCATAGGTGGCTTTACCGGTGACCTTGAGATGGCCATCCACACGGTCAATCGATTTACCAATGACGGATTTGCTCAAACTCATGACAGTTCAACTGCTCTGAAGTGGGATGAAGTGGCCGCGAGTTTACGAAGGAATTTCGGCTGCGTTCTGTAACGCGCGAACCAGTGTTCGCCGCGCCAACTCGATCTTGAACGCGTTGTCCTTTTGCGGTTTGGCCGCCTTCAATGCTTCCACGGCGGCCGCCTTGAATGTCGCTTCGGAAACCGATTTTCCGACCAAATAGTGTTCGGCTTCAAGACTTCGCCAGGGCTTGGCGGCGACTCCACCCAAGGCAATTCGCGCCGTGACGATGTCCTTGCCTTTGAGGTCCAGCACGACAGCGGCCGACGCCAGCGCAAATTCAAACGCCGCCCGATCACGCACCTTTAAGTAGTGCGATTTGGCTGCATTCTGCAGCTTGGGCAATGTGACTCCGGTGATCAGTTCGCCAGGCTCAAGAACATTCTCTTTGGCCGGATCGTCACCGTAAGCAACATAAAACTCTTGAATCGGAATCTGACGACCGCCATCGCTGCTGAGCGTTTGGATGACAGCGTCCAACGCCATCATCGCCACGCACATGTCCGAAGGATGCGTGGCAATACATTTGTCGCTCGTTCCGAGCAGCGCGTGCATGCGGTTGTGGCCGTCGATGGCCGCGCAGCCCGCGCCGGGCTCCCGCTTGTTGCATGGCCAGGCGATATCACGAAAATACGTGCAGCGCGTTCGCTGCAGCAGGTTTCCGCCCACGCTGGCCATGTTGCGAATTTGCGGAGTCGCACCTGACAGCAATGCTTCCGAGAGGACTGGGTAATGCTGTTTGATGTAAGAATGGTCGGCGAGGTCGCTATTGCGGACCATCGCGCCGATTTCAACTCGATCGTCGAGCACTTTGATTTCACTCAGCGGCAGATGCTGGATATCAACCAATTGGTCCGGCGTTTCGACGTAAATCTTCATCAAGTCGACTAGCGTTGTGCCGCCTGCGAGGTATCGGCTCTGCTCGGCGGCGGCCAGCTTTTCGATGGCGTTCTTCGCTTCTTCCACGGCGACAAACTGAAACGTTTGCATCGGGCATCACTCCTAAAAACCCTGAACGAAGACTTACTTTTTCACGCCCGCCTGCGCATCGCGCGCGTCTCGCACCGCCGACACGATGTTCGGATAAGCGCCACAGCGGCAAATGTTGCCGCTCATGAATTCGCGAATGGCCGCGTCGTTTTTAGCACGCCCCTCATTGAGCAAGCCAACTGCCGAACAAATCTGACCCGAAGTGCAATATCCGCATTGAAAGCCATCGCGCGCAATGAACGCTGCTTGAACGGGATGTAATTCGTCTCCACTCGCCAAGCCCTCGATACTGGTGATTTTCTTACCCACGGCACTGACAGCCAGCGTCAGGCAGGAATAAACGCGTCGATCATCTACCAGCACGGTGCATGCGCCGCAATGTCCGTGATCGCAGCCTTTTTTACTGCCTGTCAGCGCGAGATATTCGCGCAGCGCATCGAGCAGCGTCACGCGGGTGTCGATCTTCAGCTCATGCTGCTGGCCATTGACGTTCAGCTTGACCGTTTGCGTACTCACGGCGCGCCCCGCGCTCGCTGGCTTGGCCCTTGCGGATTCCGCGCCCTGCGTCCTTGCCCCCGCCGAGAGTCCGCTTGCGACGACCAATCCGCCGACCGTCGCCTGTTGGATGAAGTCGCGCCGCGGCAGGTCGCCAACCTCTCGACCTTCAGTACTCGCAGCAGTGTTGCGGCGCGAATCATCTCGGGAAGTGTCCAGAAGGCGATGTTCATTCGGATCCACGGCGAAACTCCGATTACAAGCGTAGTCAATGGTGTCGCGGGCATTGGCACCCGCAGGCCCAGCGCGGCTGCCAAACGAGCAGCACTAGCATTGCTTCGAAGCGCCATTCAACGGAATACGCAATCCGCAGCGATTCGCTAGCCCAAATGCAATGAGAATGCCAAACCGCAATTATCGGTGAATATTTGACGCGCGGTCGGATGGGCGTCGGCCAGAATACATTAAACTGTTAATTAGCCAGCAGCAGCCAGCTTGACAGGCAAAATGATGTCTTCTTCGCCGCGGTGTACGACGATCGAAATTTTATCGCCCGGCTTGTGCTTGCGAATTTGACGCTGCACGTCGACGAAGTGTTTGACTGCCACGCCGTCGACCTTGATGATCACGTCGTCCACTTGGATGCCGGCGGCTTTGGCCGGCATGCCAGCCAGCACCAGCGCAACTTTGACTTTGTCTTGGCTCTTGGGATCTGGCACGACACCCAGCACCGCGAGTTTTTCCGGATCGCTCGGCGCGTCGCCAATGTCCTCGCTGGCGATCAGTTTGTCCCAGTTGGCACGAAACAATGCCGTGGGCACATGAACATTTTCGCGCAGATTCTGATTGCAGCGGGAACTAATGCCGATCACGTGGCCATCGAGGTCCAGTAGCGGACCGCCGGAGTCGCCGCCCATGATCGTGCAGTCGGAGACCATATCGTACGGGCAAACATGCAGCACGCGACCGATGCGCAATTCCGGCCGGCGCGCATCGGCAAACGTCACGGGGTAGCTGACCGCCATGCACCATTGGCCGAGCTTGACATCCTCGCTCTTGGCAATGTCCACGTGCGGCCACGGACCTTTATCCGTAATTCGCATCAGCGCGGCATCGCCATCGCGGTCGTTGCCCAGCGTAATGCCGCGGGCGGTGCGGCCATCGGCAAATCGGAATGTGAGCGCCCGCCCGGCGCGGCCGCCGACATGGGCTACGCTCATCACCAGGCCATCTTCGTCGACAATGACGCCGCTGCCGCCCGAAACTTGCACGATCGCTGGCTTGACTCGATCGTAGATTTGTTTCACTCGCTTTTCCAACGACTTCAAGTCGGCCAGCGTGGCCGGCGAACTCCTCGAGACGTTGGCCAGATCGAACTGAGGAATCTCCGCCGCAGGCTTCGAATCTCGCGGTTGCGGTTCGGCCGCGAGACTGGCGGGCGAAAGTGAATGTGCAAACGGCAAAACCCAGATCGCCAAGGCAATCGTCCGTAGTCTGCTGCGACGCATCTTCGAATCTCACTGTGACAACGAGCTCGTCCGGATCGGAATTCGACCGGCGCATTATAGCAACACTGCGGGGCGATAGGGCAATCCCACGGCCCGGCGTCATCGAATCCAACGTAGTTTTGCGGCGAGTTTGCGTCGGTGCATAACCATAATTCGGCGGCTGAGACAATGAACTTCATGAGCTAGAGCCCAGTCGATGATTGTCGCGCCGGTTTTTTCAGGTAAAGTGCTCCTATTGAAATATTTCGGGCCACGTTTCGGCGGTCATCGTTGCAGGTTCGGGTCCGAACGCCGCCGCTGGAAAATCGCGTAACGCGCGTAACCGGTCAACGCCAGGAAAAGTGCCGTTTTGCTGTTCAATAGCTATCTATTCTGGTGCTTCTTCGCAGGCATGCTGGGCGGATATTGGCTGCTGCCACATCGCGCGCAGAATGTTTGGCTACTCGCTTCGAGCTACGTCTTTTACGGTACGTTTAGCTGGCGTTTTTTGTCGCTCATCGTCATTACGACATTAGTCGACTTTTTTGTGGCCCTTGGAATCGGCCGTACGGAGCAGCAATTCAAACGCAAGTTGCTGCTGGGCATCTCATTGGCCACCAATCTTGGCCTGCTCGGTTTTTTCAAATATTACGACTTCTTCGCCACTCAGACCGGCACGCTGCTGGGCTACTTCGGTTGGCAGGTGTCGCCTTGGCTCTTGCAGATCGGGCTGCCGGCGGGCATTTCGTTTTATACATTTCAAGAAATGAGTTACACGATCGACGTTTATCGTCGTGTCACCAAGCCAGTAACGAACTTGCTAAATTTTGCGATCTTCGTGTGCTTCTTTCCGCAGTTGATGGCCGGACCGATCGAGCGCTGGCGACAACTCGGCCCGCAAATCGAGAATCCGCGCGTCCGCAGCGGGTCGGACTTCGTCGAAGGCTTGTATCACATTCTGATTGGCCTGCTGAAGAAAGTGGTGATTGCCGACAACATGGCAGGTCTGGTGACGGCTGTGTTCACGCAGGTCAGCAAAGCGAGCGTCGAGGGAACCACGGCCCAACTGAACGGTGCCGAATGTTTCTTGGGCGTGCTCGCATTTGCGTTTCAAATCTATGGCGATTTCTCCGGCTATTCGTCCATGGCCCAGGGCATTGCCAAGTGGCTGGGTTTTAACTTGATGTACAACTTCAAGTTTCCGTACTTCGCGCAATCGCCCAGCGATTTTTGGCGACGTTGGCATATCAGTTTGTCCGCTTGGCTGCGCGACTACTTGTATATTTCACTTGGCGGCAATCGCGGTAGTTCGTGGTTCGTGATGCGCAACCTGCTCATCACAATGCTGTTGGGCGGGTTCTGGCACGGCGCGCGTTGGACGTTTGTGGCCTGGGGCGCTTATCACGGTCTGCTGCTGTGCACTTATCGCCTGCTTGGCGACAAGCCGGACGAAGTTTCACGGCCGATCTGGATCCGCTGGCCGAAAGTCGTGCTGATGTTCGGGTTCACATTGCTGGGCTGGCTACTGTTCAAGGCAACTTCGTTGCAGCAGGTTGGACTTTTTCTGCAAGCGATTTTTAGCCACTGGCGAGATTCGTTTCAGGTGCGCTACATCCTTGCCCTGATTTTGTTTTTCAATCTGCCACTGATGATTTTCGAGTGGCTGCAGCATCGCGCCGGCGACGACATGCTGTGGCTGCTAGGTAAACCCTGGCCATTGCGCGCGCTGGTCTACTTGTACATTGCCTTGATGCTGCTGCTTTTTGCCCCGGATGTTGCAAATGAATTCATCTACTTTCAGTTTTAAACACGAACTGCTCGTGATTGCGGTGGTGCTGGCAGGCCTGGCAGCCAGCGAACTGGCGGTGCGCGCGGCCGTGATGCGATATGGTTTTAAAGTCTCGTCGAACCTCTCCAAGCTGGCACAGTTGCCTACGAATTCCGCGCGGTGGTACCGGTCCAGCGATCGACCGCGAATGCTGTTGGTCGGCAATTCCGTGGCCGTCGAAGGCTTGGGCGACGACACTCCCGGTAATTCGCTCGATCCGCTGCGTGATCAACTCTCCGCGCAGGCTGGTTGCGAAGTACCACTGCAGGCGCTGGTGTTTCATGAGATGCGCGCCCGGGAATGGTATTGGATGGTGGAGCAGCGATTCGCGCAGCAGAATCGCATGCCGGAATTGATGGTAATCTGCCTTGACTCGCGTTTTGCCCGTGATGCAGGGCGCGTGAAGGTTCGGCTATTGGCGAGGTTCTTCCCTTGGAATACGCGGCCGCTGATTCCGGCGGTCGACGTGCCGGAATTTGGCGACCGCGTGGAATTTGTGATTGCCCGCTACTCGCAGTGTTTCAGCATCGCCCATAACATTGGCGACGCCATGCTCGAGCGCGCGTTCTCGCAGGCTGAGGCCATTCGACCGCTGCGCGAGGCAAACAATGCCGGCGGAAGCTTTCGTCGCGGTGTGGTATGGGCCAAAGAGATGCGAACGTTTGCCCAGCAGCAATCGAGCCAAGCCACCGACGCGGCGACGGAAACAACCGCCGGAGAAGCGGATCCGCGCGAAAAAAACTATTCGCGATTGATCGCTTTGCTAGAACTCGCGCAACAGCATCAGACGCACGTTGTTTGCTATTTCATGCCACATCGTCAGGCCTACGATATTCCGGCCGAGTTGTCGGAGGTCATCCACGATCATCAAGGCGTTTTAATCGACGGCCGCACGGAATCTGGGCTGACGCCAGCGGACTACGCCGACGATATCCATTTGAATCACGATGGCCGATTGATTTTCACGCCGACGTTCGTGCATCGAATTCTGCCCGAACTTCGCGAAGCGGTAAAACCTCGATAAGCGCGGGTTGCAAACCGCTCGTTACCGCCTGATTCCGGACGCGCGATTAGACCTGCGAAAATCAGGCAGCCGAGGTTAGAATAGCAGGCTTGCCATTTGATGCACGCCTGCCCCGAACGGGCGCCGCGTAAAAAATGATGCGACCTTTGAAATACGTTCTGCCTCCCGAGTTGACGAGCGTTCATGACAAGTTCTTCCGAAGTGCCAGCCGCGAATTCCTCGGCGACCGGCGGTAAAGCCTCACTGTTGGTCGTCTTTCTGACGGTGTTCATCGACCTGTTGGGCTTCGGCATTGTGTTGCCGCTGCTCCCAATTTACAGCGAAGAATTTGCCGCACAGTATCATTTGACCGACGTGCAAATTGGCGCCATCACCGGCTTGTTGATGGCCAGTTTTTCGGCGATGCAGTTTTTGTTCATGCCCATCTGGGGACGGTTGTCGGATCGCGTGGGTCGCCGGCCGATCTTAATCATGGGGCTGGTTGGCTCGACCGTCTTTTACGCGATGTTCGGCGTTGCGACCATGTATCGCAGCTTGATCGGCCTGTTTTTGGCACGCATCGGCGCTGGCATTTCCGGAGCCACGATCTCGACCGCGCAGGCGTACATTGCCGATGTTACGACCAAGCAAACGCGTGCCAAAGGCATGGCGCTGATTGGCGCTGCGTTTGCCGGCGGATTCCTGTTAGGACCGCTGATGGGTATTGTCGCGCTCCGCGCGCAACCGGCGCCGCAGGCCAGTGCGTTGCCGTCGGCGAATAATTCGGCAAGAAGCGTGGCTGAAACCGATCCGCAGAAGCCGAGCGATTTGCCACCCGGTGTTAACACGTCGATGACGGATGTTGTGCAATCACCGGCGTCGAGTAACGAAAGCTTGCCGCGCGCGCCACTGGATACCGACACGTCGTTCAGTCCGATGCCAGGTTTTTTGGCATCTGCCATGTCGGGAATCGCGCTGCTGATTGCGATTTTCAAACTGAAGGAATCTTGGCGTCCGGGCGCTGAGCATGCCGAGCGAAAATTGCTGGATCGTAACGCGCTGCGCGAGGCGCTGGCGACGCCATCGGTTGGGCTGCTACTGGCCACGACGTTTATTTCGATCTATTCGTTTGGTTGTTTCGAGTCGACACTCGGACTGCAGATTGAGCACATGGTTGAGGTGCGAACGACAACGCAGGCCAAGGCCGAAGGCGCGCAACCGCCCAAAGTTGGCCGCCGCGCCGAATTGGCCGCCAGCCAGCCAGGCGTGCAGTCGCCGCTGTTGGACAGGATCATCGCCAAAGTTTACGGTTGGGGATACCGCGGCAAACTGTTGGTGCTGGTGGTGGTGTTTGTGATCTTCGGCTACCTCGGCGTGGTGCTCACGTTGGCGCAAGGTTTTTTAGTCCGTCGACTTGCTGGACGATTGTCCGAAGGTGCAATGGCCTTGATTGGCGGCGCGGCTGCTTCATTGGGTTTTCTGCTACTCGCCTGGGCGACCACCATCGGCAGTTTCGAATTGTTCATCGCAGGCATGACCGTTGAGGTTGTGGGCTTTGCCTTTGTGAACCCGTCGCTGCAATCGCTGCTCTCGCGACGTAGCAATCCGGCCAAGCAAGGCAGTGTGGCCGGACTGAGCCAAAGTGCGTCGTCGCTGGCGCGAATTGCCGGCCCCGCCACTGGACCAGCGCTGTTGAAGTTTTCGCCGGCCTGGCCAGCGCTGCCCTATTTTCTAGCACTTGCGCTGATGGTTGTCGGCACGTACTTGGTCACCTTGGCGGCCAAGTCGGGCTCGGATTATCCGCAGTCTTAGCGGTCGACGCTACGCCGAGCGTTCGAGTCCGCCCACTTGGTTGATCTTGTTGTAGAGCGTCTTGAGGCTGATACCTAGCTCTTCGGCTGCCCGCGGTTTGTTGCCGCCGTGGCGCTGGAGTATGTCTTGAATGACTTGCAATTCGATCTCTCGCAATGTCAATCGCCCCCCGCCAACTGGCGAGCTGGTCGTGGCGGGCGCCGTACGGAGGCGACGATTTTCGAAGCGCTCTGGCAGGTGCTCGACATTGATGGGACCTTCGTCGCAGAGAATCGAAGCATGCTCGATCACGTTGGCCAACTCTCGAACGTTGCCAGGCCAGCAATGCGATTTCAGCAGTTCGATGGCAGCCGGTGTAAACGGCTCTTGATCGGCGCTTTTTTGTGGACGACAACGGGCGAGTAGATGCCCGGCCAACTCGGCGATGTCGTCGATTCGCTGCCGCAAGCTGGGCAATTGAATTTCGAAGGTGTTGATCCGAAACATCAAGTCTTCGCGAAAATCGCCTTCCTCGACCATCTGATCCAACCGGCGATGCGTCGCGCAAACCAGCCGCACATCGACGGTCAGCGAGTCGTTGTCGCCGACGCGGCGAATTTCACCGCTTTCCAAAACACGCAGCAGTTTGGCCTGCATCGGCTTGGGC
Source organism: Pirellulales bacterium (assembly GCA_038205115.1). Classification (GTDB taxonomy): domain Bacteria; phylum Planctomycetota; class Planctomycetia; order Pirellulales; family JBBRCE01; genus JBBRCE01. The sequence goes on along the minus strand of JBBRCE010000004.1, from coordinate 85,130 downwards.
AACTCGCCGATTTCATCGAGAAACATCGTGCCGCCGTCGGCCACTTCGAACAAGCCAACACGGTGTTCATCCGCGCCGGTGAAGGCGCCTTTGCGATGGCCGAACAGTTCGCTTTCGATCAAGCTTTCCGGCAGAGCCCCGCAATTGATGGCCACAAACGGCATTTGGGCGCGGAGACTTTGGTCGTGCAGACCGCGGGCCACAAGCTCTTTGCCGGTGCCGGTTTCGCCCAAGATCAGCACGGACGAATTGGTGGGCGCCACCTTGGAAATCAATTGGCGTACGCGGTTCATGCCGCTCGATTCGCCGATGAGTCGCGGGGCGCCTTCAACGCGTTCCAATCGCCGTTTGAGAGCGCGGTATTTGTTGGTGAGTTCGCGCTTTTGCTGGACTCGCGTCAGCAAGGCCTCGAGCGACGCCAGTTTGCAAGGCTTGGTCAAATAATCGAACGCGCCATGGCGCAGCGCCGCGATGGCCGTCTCGACCGACGACTTACCGGTCAGCACCACGGCATCAGTGTCGGGCGAAAGTTCTTTGCACTTGGCGATGACTTCGATGCCGCCCAGGCCGGGCATGTCGAGATCGACCAAGATGCAATCGTAGGTGTTGCGCTGCAACGCGGCAACGGCCGTGGCACCGTCGGGGCAGACGGTCACTTCGTAGCCCATCCGCGGCAACTCGATGCTCATTAACTCTTGCAGCGAGCGTTCGTCGTCGGCAAATAACAGCTTCAGTTTTTTACGCGGCTTGGTAGCGATGGCTCGTCTCCTTAGGCTTATCCTGTGAACTGACAGGCGCTGGTCGCAGTGGCAGGCTCACACGAAACTGCGAACCTTGGCCCGGCCCTGCGCTTCGCGCGTCGATTTGCCCTTCGTGATCGGCAACAATTCGGTAAACGATCGACAGCCCCAAACCGGTGCCTTGGCCGCCGCGCTTGCGGGTGAAGAATGGCTCGAACAAGTGCTTGAGGACTTCTTCGTTCATGCCGCAGCCATCGTCGGTGAAGTACAATTCCACGGCGTCCAAACCCGGCACAATTTCAACACTAAGCGTGCCATCGGCTTCGACACTGTCGAGGCCGTTGGTGATCAGATTAAGCACGACTTGTTTGATTTCTTGCGGGTTAACCGCTACGATCACCGGCTGATCGGCGTGGAAGTCGAGTTTTTTCTGGCTGTATTTGCCGAGATGGCCAACCATGTCGATCACGCCTTGCACCAGTTCGCGCAGATCGACATGCTGACGTTTGACTTCGCCCATCCGCGAAAAGTCGAGCAGCTTTTCGGTGATTTCCTTACAACGGAACGCTTCGTCCTGAATCATCCGCAGATAATGGCTGACCACTTTTGAGTCGGCGGCCTGATCTTCGTCGGCGGCAGTCGCGCACAGTAAGTCGCTCAGGCGACCTTCGAGCGACTCGGCGCACATGGCAATCGATGCCAGCGGATTGTTGATTTCGTGAGCCACGCCGGCCGCGAGAAACCCAACGCCGGCCAATTGTTCGCTGCGAACGACCTGTTTGGTTCGTTCCTGAACCTGATGATCCAAGTCGGCGCGGATGGCGTTGAATCGCGCCGTCATGGCATTCAAGGCGTCGGCCAGTTCGGACATTTCGTCGCGCGTATCCAGCACGATGCGGTGGTTGAATTCGCCGGCGGCAATTCGTCGCGAACCTTTGACCAGCACGCGCAGCGGCCGGAAGATCCAGCGGTAGAACAAATGCACCAGCAGCGTCAGCAATGCTAAGCCGCCGAGCGTGATCACCCAAGTGAGAATGATTAAGCCGCGATACTCTGCCCGGCATTCATGCGCCAGGTTACGAATCCGTTCGTGCAAATGACTCGGAAGCTCGGTCGCCAAGTCTTGCAGCGTTTCGAGCTGAACATTGATATCTTCGGCCAAGGCGCGGTCCAAAACCCAGTCGTTGCCGTGCTGCAGCGTCTCGATGCGCGCCAACGCATCTTCGATTTTTGCCGCGGTGAGCTGTTCGTGATGGTGGTCGCCAATCTGATTATCTTCGCGGTCGTTACCGTTAATCAGCTCGACGTAACCATCCAACCGATCGCGGACCTGACTTAACTGATTGTGGAATTGTTCGCCGAGTGCCTTGGCATCTGTCAGCGGTGGCTGTCCGCCGCCGACATCGCGGAGACGCTTAGATTCTCCCAGGCTCACACGGAGATTGCCGACCAATTGGGCCAATTCGCTGGCGAGCGGCAATTCGGCGGCGCGACCACTGAGCGTGCGTACCAGGCCGCGGTACGAATACATACCCAGAAAGCCGCTGCCGGAGAGCGTGGCCATCAGCACCAAGAGCAGCCCGAGGCCGATCAAGAGCTTATTTCGAATTGGCCAACGGGAGAACACCGGGCGACCTCCATGTCGCAGCAAAACGGGCAATAAACAGATTCGTTACCAATCTGCCGCACAATCCTTGCGAGGCAAATCGGTCCATGTGTGTGGCGATGAGTTTACTCGCAAATGCCCGTTCGCGGCAAGACGAGTTTGTAAAAAATACAAGAGGCTCATCAGCCGCAATGGATTTAACCTACTGCACTGCAAAGCGCTGCGACTTCGCCATCTGCAGCGCGATGCCCCTGCGAACTAAGTGGGCATTCGCGGCATAACGCCCGTGTGCTTGACCGCCTCGGGCACGACAGCCGGCAGTTCAATCACAAAACGGCTGCCCACACCAACTTGGCTTTCTAGGTGGATACGTCCACCATGTTCCTTGACGATCTTCTGGCTGACGGGCAAACCGAGCCCCGTACCGCGACTGCCTTTGCTTGAGACGAAGACGTTAAAAATCCGATCGCGATCGGCCGCCTCGATGCCGGGGCCGTTGTCCGTCACGGTCAGTCGCACCAGCGCGTCGTCGGGGCAGTATTTCGACTCAACCTGCACGCTGCCTTGTTCGGCTTCGCGACAGGCATCCAGTGCGTTGGTGACGATGTTCAAGATGGCGCGATGCAGTCCTTCAGGGTCGAAGGTGAGCTGCGGCAGCAAAGGATCTGGCAGCCAAACCAGTTCGACTTGCAATTCGCCGGCGCGCGCTCGCATGAGTTCGATGACGTCGCCGGTCACTTCGTTTAGGCTGGCGGGGCAAAGATCCGGCTCCCGCTCTTTGCTGTAAGTGAGCATGTCCATCGCCAAAGCCGAAATCTTGTTTTGATTCTTCTCGACGATGTCCCAGCCTTTGCGAATCGTTTCGGCGGCCTTGGCGAGCTTGGGGACGTTGATGGGTTCCGGCTGTTCGCCTTCGGTTGCGGCCAACAGTTTGACTTGATCGCCCAATCCCATTTCAATCAAATAGCTGCCGCCACGAATGCCTTGCAGAATATTTTTGATGTGGTGCGAAAGCGTGGCAATCGTTTGACCGACGGCCGCCAATCGTTCCGACTGCACCATGGCCGAGTAATAGTTGGTGTCTTCCACGGCCAGCGCCGCCTGATGGCCTATGGCAATCATTAGCTTGAGATGTTCCTCGGTGAACTTGCGCGAGGGCTGCACGATGGCTCGCTGCGCAGGCGTTGACGTGTCGATGTAAATCACGCCGACAATGTCATATCGGCCCTGCATCGGCACGCAAATCGCCTCGCGGACGCCAAGTTGCACGATGCTGGCCGCGGCGTTCCAGCGATCGTCTTCGCGGGCGTCGCTGGTCAGCACGCCTTCGCGATGTTCCATCACGTAATCGAGAATCGTCTGGCTGATGGTGATCTTTTCTTCAGCGCTGACGCCGGTTCGATTTCGGCGTACTTTGGGCGTGAGTTGCCGGCTCTCCTGCTCGACCAGCATGATGCAACCGCGGTCCGCCTCGACCCATTCGAAGATCAATTGCATGATGCGGATCAGCAGTTGATCGATGTCCAGCGTGTGACTGACCGCCAGGGCCGTGCGATACATGACCTGCAAATTGCTGCGTGCGCGCGCCAGCCACGGACTTTGCCCCGCCTCGGGGCCGGAAAAGAAAATCTGGCTGCCTTGCTCTTGGCTCACCGTGTGAATGATCCGCGAGCGGTCCGCGGTGCCGCGCTGGGCGACAATGTCGATGTTGTCGCTCGCGTCGTGCGGGGCGACGACTCCAGGTCCAGTGAACAGCATGTAGCTGCGGCCGATCTGAATTTGATCCCCGCTGGCCAACTCGCGTTCTTTTACGAGTTCGTTGTTGACGAATGTGCCGTTGGAACTGGCTAAGTCCACAACCGTGAAGGTTTCGCCCAGGCGGCGAATTTCCGCATGCCGGCGCGACACTTCCGTGTCATGCAGTTGAATCGAGTTACCGGCTTCTCGCCCCAGCGAAACGACTGCGCGATCGGGTTCGAGTTCGAACCGCACGCCTTGATCGCGACCCTGGATGACAAACAACGACGCCACGAGCACCAGCCCCCAAGAATTCCGCGGCGCAGCAAACCCCGCATCCGGCTGACGACCGTCGGCCAGTCAATCGGCTCGCGGTTTCCGGCGAAGCGCGATCAATCTTTGGCCGTAGCCCCAGCTTGCGCCACAAGCTGCTCAATTTTACGGATCAGCGGAGCGTAATGATAGGGTTTGGCGACGAACTTACAGACGTCGTCCGACGGACGGCGGATGTTGCCTAATAGTACCAACGGCGTTTGCTCGCCGCGCGCCGTTTGCTCGAATTCGAGCGGCAGGTTTTCGGCTGATCGCGCATCAATGTCCAAATCCAACACAATCAGCGAGGGTTTATGTTGCCGCGCGAGAATCAGGCCTTCGTCGGCGCGCGCGGCTTCGAAAATTTCCAGACCACGACGTTCCAGCGCAGTCCGCAAAACGTCGCGGCTGTCGGCGGAGCCATCTACAATCAGCACACTTCGTGGAGAAATCATCGGCGCACCTTCCTTGGCGGCGGTGAACAAAGCACTGAGCGTACGAGACGATCAGCCCCAGTCAATTTTGGCATCCTTGCCAAACCGACAGGAATTCTCGCTGCTGGCAACTGCCGACAGGCGAGGGCGCGAAGAATACTGCTGCTCCGGCAATCTGTCAATGCGGGCGTCCATCGCAAAAAATGGCTAAGCGCCAAGCATATTCTGTACGCCAAGCCGCAAAATGATTTGCAGCGCGTTCCAGGCTTCTTTGCCGTTAATTTTCGAGAGCCCGCGTTCGCGGTCGGCAAAGACGATGGGCGTTTCGCCAAACCGCGCGCCGGCGCGACGCAAGTGCCAGAGAATTTCTTCCTGAAACGAATAACCGCGCGAGCGAATGCGGTCGAACTGCAGTTTTTTCAGCAGCGATGTTCGATAACATCGATACGAACCGCTGATGTCGTGCGGCTTGAGCCACAACAACCAGCGGGCATAGAGGTTGACGCCGCGGCTCATTAGGTGACGACGCAGCGGCCAGCCTTGCACGCCACCGCCCGGCACATAGCGTGAGCCAATCATCACATCAATTTCTTGCTCGCCTTGTAAGTTCATTCCGGCTAGTAAATTTGGCAGGTAGCGCGGATGGTGGCTGAAATCGGCGTCCATGTTCAAGACGTAATCGTACCCGTGCTCGATGCCGTATTTCATGCCGGCGACGATGGCGGTGCCGAGCCCCAATTTGCCCTGCCGGTGTAAGCAATGCATTCGCGGTTCCGCGGCCGCCCGGCGATCGCACCACGCGCCGGTGCCGTCAGGCGAGTTATCATCAATCACCAGCAATTCAACGTCCGGGGCGTAATGGAAGATTTCGTCCGCCAAACGCGGCAAGTTTTCCATCTCGTTATAAGTGGCAACAGTAACCAGCGTGCGTGCCATGCCAGATTGATCCGTGGGCAAAACTCGGGCAGTCCGTTCGATTTTCGATCCATCGAAATTTTAGCGGCGGCGTCCGATCCTGCGAACGTCAATTCGGCCATTTTCCGGCGATTTTGTTCGTCCGCCACTGCACGCCCGGTCATTTGCCGGTTTGTGATTGCATGAACGACTCGCGGCAATAACAATGGACAATATGAAAAAACGCGCGACCAAACTGCCGCCCGATCCGGAGCTGGCCAAAGACGAAATTCTCCAGGTTCGACTCACCGCTTACGACCGGCAACAATACGAACAAGCCGCCACTAAGGCAAATCTCAGCCTGGCGGCGTGGATTCGAGACCGCCTGGACAAAGCGTCCAAGCGCGAAATCTGATCACGTGGGCAGGCTCATCGAGCTTCAAGCTGCGCGGTTCATTCGAGGTGCTTCCCGTCGGACGATCGCTGAATCGTCGGCCAGCACGATTCGGAGTTTCGGTTGAAGTTTCTGCCAACGACTCAGCAGCGGCAGCGTCGCCACGCGGGCAGCCGCCGAGATCGCAAATACAACCATGTACGACGCGGCCGAGTCGTGCATCGCGTAAATGATCGCGCCGCCAATCAGCGAGCCGATGACCGTGGCCAGCGAATGCCCAACGTTGAGCGTTGTCAGCACGGCCGTTCGTTCGCGGGGATCGATGGCCTCGAAGTAGATCAGCGAGACGGCCAATTCGTAGGCCGCCCAAGAAACGCCCGCGATGAGTTGGACGACCATCAAATATTCGAGCCGCGCGCAGAACAGCCAAAGCAGCGGCAATGGAATAACGGCCCAGCCGCCAATTGTCAGCAAGCGTCGCGCTCCCCAGCGGTGGGCGACCATCCCTAGCAGCGGCGAAGTCAGACTTTTGGCAAGCAAGGCCGTCGCCACCACAGCCACGTAGCCCAAATACGAAAATTTCAACTCGCCAAGCATGTAGGGGCTATAGAAGGGCGAGGCAATTTGCGCTACGCCTTGCATGGCGATCAGATACCAAAGTAAGCGGCTCTGCCCCGAGTTGTGCAGGTGGCGGAGCCATTGCGGCAATGTACGGCGATGCGCGGTCGCCACAGGCGGCGCCGGCTCACTTTGGCTCGCCAAATAACCGACCGAGATAAAACGGCAGATGGATGCGACGGCAAAAATAAAGGCGAACACCAGCAAGGCTTGATGCCGGGCTTCGCCCCATTGCAGCAAGAAGCCGCCGGCTAAAAATCCCAGCAGCGTGCCGGCCTGCACGATCCGGGTTCTTCGCGAAAAATAACGCGCGCGAATCCGCCCCGGCACGATCGCCCCGACCCAAGTATTCCAAGCCGGACCTCCAGCCAAACTCGCACTCCAGTACAGGCACGTCGTGGCAAAGAGCAGCGTAGGCGAGATGCCGCCTAGCAGCGCGCAAATTGCTAGCGGCAAAATACTGAACCCTTGCAGGATCGCGCACAGCAAAACCCAGCGGCGATTCGATCCCAGCTTGCCTGCAGCCCAAGGCGAAACCACTTGCAGAATTGCGCCAGCAATCAGTGGCACAGAAGTCACCAAGCCGGCAACAACTTCGCCCGAACCGGCCGCAAGTGCAAAGGCGGCAATGTAGTTTTCGCCAATGCCAACCATCACGCTCCATGCAGCTCCATCGCCAACCATCGCGCGCAAATTTCGCCGCACGTCAAATGTCGGCGTCGAGCGATCGCGGATCGCCGGCAACCGATTCGTCGGAGTGGCGTGGGCAGCAGGTTCCATGATCCCGACGGAATCCGTCGCATCCACTTCCGTCTCGTCAAAACCCACGGCAAGGTGGCTGTCCAATGCTTTAATCATTACGGTCCTGTTCCTGCCTGCTAGCGAATCCGCCGCAGACGCTCTGAGCGATGGGGCGAGATCATAGCCAGATCGGGCGGACGGCGGAACCGCAAATGCAGAATTTCTCGCGCGGTCAGCAACAACCGCTATCGCGAAGAAAGCGAATTATTTGCGTTGAGCAGACATGAGCAGCTTGATCTGCTTGAGCATTGCAGTCGAGAGCGACTGTCGCGTCTTTGTCAGATCTGTCCAGGGATCTTGCTTCAATTTCGCCAACCTCGCCGGAAGATTGCCGATCGTGAAGGAATTTGGCGTGAGTCGGTCATTCAATTCATCCCAAGCAATCGGCACGCTGACCGGAGCGTGAGCGCGCGCCCGCGTGGAATAGGGCGCAATCGCCGTCGCACCGCGGTCGTTCCGGAGGTAGTCGACGAAGATTTTACCTTTGCGTGCTGCTTTGCTCATCGTCGCGACATACCGCTCCGGGGCGGCAGTGGTCAGTAAATCAGCCACGGCGCGGCAAAACGTCTTGGCTTCCGCCCAACTCGAGCGGCGACTGATCGGCACGACGATGTGCAATCCCTTTCCGCCAGTCGTCTTGAGAAATGATGCCAGGCCCAATTCTTCTAGCACGAGCTTCACCTCGAGAGCCGCTTCGATCAACTGCGGCCAGGCGACGCTGGGATCTGGGTCGAGATCGAAGATCAGCCGGTCAGGCTTTTCGAACTGATCCGCCCGTGAACCCCAGACGTGGATCTCCAGTCCGCTCATTTGCACAATCGAAATCAGCCCCGCCAGATCGTCAATTGCCAGATACGTTTCCCGCGCGTTTTTGTCCGGTACCGTAATCTCGCGAAAATGCTTAGCTCCAATTTCACTTGGATGCTTCTGATAGAAGCATTTACCGCTGCCGCCGGTCGGACATCGCACCAGAGTCAGCAATCGATTGGCAACGTGGGGCAGCATCCACTGGGCAACTTGCTGGTAATAATTGGCCACATCCCATTTACTGATGCCGTCCTCGGGATAGAGCAGCTTTTCAGGGTGCGTCAAGTTCACGCCGGCAATTTGTGTCGCGGACTTCGAACGCGAAGCAGTTGCAGAGGGAGTAGCCGGCGGAATCTTGCGCGTATGCGACGGGGATTTTTTGCCAGAAGCTGCGGCCGCCAATTTCCGCAGTGAAGTTGATTGCTCGCGGACAACTTCGCTGGCGTCTTTGTCTGCGCGTAAACCGAGATAAACGGGATGACGGAGTGAATTTTCGTTCGTCCAATTCGCAAACTCGACTTGGGCCACGAGTTCCGGCTTGACCCAGGTGACACCGCGTGCCGGCCCTGTGACGCCCGAAAGATTGGCGAACGGCGACTGCTTGGCGGCCAGCTTCTTCAGTCTGCCGTGCAATTCATGCAGCGTGCGTTGATCGAAGCCGGCGCCGACACGGCCTGCGTAAATGATTTTTTTGCGATTGCCGGCTTCGTGATAGCCGAGCAACAGCGCGCCAAAATTCGTACGTGCGCCCGCCGGCTTGGTGAAGCCGCCAATCACAAATTCATCTCGCTGCGTGCCTTTGATTTTCAACCAGTCCGCGCCGCGACCGGCGCAGTAAGGCCGCCCCAATCGCTTGCTGATGATCCCTTCCAATTTCAACCGCGATGCCTCGGCGAAAAACTCGGGACCATGGCCGTTGACGTGCTCACTGTAACGTATCCGACCTTGCGAATTTGCCGGCACAATCCGACTCAACAACTGCTTGCGATCTTCCAGCGGCAAGGCTTTGACATCGCGCCCATTGACGTGCAGCAGATCGAATGCGTAGTACGATAAGTGCGAAGCATCGCTGGCTTGCAGCGAATTCTGCAGCGCTTGGAAGTCGGTCTTGCCATTGAGTTGCAAAGCCACAACCTCGCCATCCAACATGCCACTCTCGATGGGCAGTGCGGCGGCTGCGGCGACGAGGGACGGAAACTTCGCCGTCCAATTGCGTCCGTTGCGACTGATGAACGTGACCTCGCCGGCATCAACGCGGCACAGCATGCGGTAGCCGTCGTACTTGATTTCGTGAATCCATTCGTCGCTATCCGGCGGTTGACGTACGAGGGTGGCCAGCTCGACTGCCTCCTTGGCCGGCAATGGAGTACGGGCAGCCGGCAGTTTGGCGACTGCGGTCTCGACCGATTTGGCACGCGCGGACGGTGACCGAACCGTTGATCTCGCTATTGTGCGGTGCGCCGCGCCCGCGCGAGGGTTCGGCTTGCGTCGTGCGGCAGGCGAGCTGGTTCCCTTAGCTTTCTTGCCGGCTGCTCTTGCAGCTTTTGGTGGGCGTTTTTTTGCAGGTTTGCTCGCGCGCGACTTGAGCGAAGTTGCCTTTGCCAGCTTCACAGCCGCGTCCGACGCAACGGGCAGAATTGCTTCGCGGGCAATCTGTTCGAGATCACGCCCCGTGACAACACTCAGCGGCGATTCGGCTGTCACGTCCGTCTTTGGCCGCGCAAACAGGTCATTCTCCTTGAAGAGGAACCAATGACGTTCTTGATTGCCGCTATTCCGCCCGCCACGCCGGACCAGCATCCAGCGACCCTGCAGCTTCTCGCCGTGCAGTTCAAATTTCAAAGCTCCGGCGGCCAACCCGGCGGCTGCATCGTCGATCGGTTGCCAAAATCCGCGATCCCACAACATCACCGTGCCACCGCCATATTCGCCCTGCGGGATAATGCCTTCGAACTGAGCATATTCAACCGGATGATCTTCCACCTGCATTGCCAAACGTTTCTGCGAGGGATTCAGCGAGGGACCTTTTGGAACGGCCCAGCTTTTCAGCACGCCATCCAGTTCAATGCGGAGGTCGTAGTGCAGATGGGACGCAGCATGTTTTTGCACTACGAATTGCAATTGTGCCGTCGATTTTGATGTTCGGCCGCGCGGCTCCGCCGTGGCGGCGAAATCGCGTTTTCGATGGTATTCAGTCAAACCCACGAATCACGCAGCTTTCTTGTCTACTCGACTGCGAAAGGTCGAATTGCAGAGGCGGACTCGCAAAACGCCAACAAAGTGCGTTCTTTTCGGGCAAATCGAGTGCCAGCATCAGAATTTACCGCACCAAACACGCTTTTTGGCGTGGGCAAATCGACAACCTCAAACCGGCACAGCACTTGCTAGCACGAAGATTGCTAGCATTTCGCTCCGCTTCGATAGGTTCTAAGGTGTTTTCATGGCTGCTGCCCGTTCAAGTTGGAAAGGCCAACTCCGTTTTAGCCTCGTGACGATCTCCGTGCAGGCGTTTTCGAGTTCCGTCGCCGGTCAGGGCGAGATTCATTTCAATCAATTGCATTCCAAATGCAACAGCCGCATACAGTACAAAAAAGTCTGCCCTTTGCATGGCGAAGTGCCTAAGGAAGAGATTGTCTCGGGGTACGAATTCTCCAAGGGAAACTACGTGGTGGTCGATCCGGTAGAATTGAACACGCTGCGTCCGGAAAAAGATAAATCGATCAGCATCTCAACGTTTGTGCCGGCCGAGTCGATTGACCCGCTTTATTTTGATGGTCGCTCGTATTACCTGGCACCGGACGGCATTGCAGGAAAAAAGCCCTACGCCGTTCTGTTACAGGCGATGGAAAAGAGCAAACGCTGGGCAATTGCACAGGGTGTGTTTACAAATCGAGAGCAACTGATTCTTGTCCGTCCGATGTCCGGCATGCTGGGAATTTCGATGCTCCGATTCGAATCGCAAGTCCGACAGGCATCCGATATCGACGTCGAAATCCCTCAATCGACCGCCACAAAACAGGAGTTGGCGCTTGCCGAGACACTGATCGCCGCTTCAACGGACAAAAAGTTTAAACTGGCTGATTACCACGACACTTACACGGAGCGTCTCACCCAGTTGATTGAAGCCAAGACCGAAGGCAAAGAGGTCGTCGCTCCGCCGCAGGAGTCCGAGCCGAAAGTCATTAACTTAATGGACGCCCTAAGACGCAGTGTCGCGCGAGCGAAGAAGCCGAGTTCACGCGATGACGGGCAACCGACGCTTGAGCATCGCCGGAAAACGACAGCCGCCAAAGAAAAACGCGTGAAAAGCCGCCGCCGCACTGCATGAACCAAGGCGGCTTCTTGTGTGCGTTGACGCCCTTCGCTCTTTTTGCAAACGATCATCGAGTGTTGCTATATCGCTACGCCGCAGTCGCTCGCCTTCGCGGTGACCCCGGAGGGCGGCCATCGCCGAGGGATGGCAACCTTCCGGTTAACGGTCAAACCGGAAGACGCTTTCATCCGGATTTGGTACGCCGGAAAACAGGTCCGCAATGAGTTTAGCCGCGATCGTGCTGAATGTGATGCCATTGCCACCATAGCCGAGCGCGAAGTAGGCGCGCGGACGATCGCGGGTTTGACCGATGTAAGCCAAGCCGTCTTTGGTCTCGGCGAACGTCCCCGCCCAGACAAATTCTGGTGTGATTTGCGCTTTCGGGAACAACTCGTTAAACCGCGAGAGTAATTTTTCGATCTTGCTGTCGACGAGCTGGTCACGCTGATGATCGGTTGCGAATTCGGTATCCCCGCCGCCCATGATCACTCGCCCATCTTCGGTGCGGCGCGCGTAAAAGTAGGGTCGTGCGGTCTCCCACAGCAGCCATTGCTGCGGCCAACCCGGTACGTCAACGTTTGCCTGACTGGCGAGTGCGTAGGTACTGTTTAAGTTGCCTTTGGCCGACGACAGATACTGCTGCGTCTCGTATCCGGCCGCATAGACGATCTTATCCGCACGGACAGTTGCCTGCTCGGTCTTGATGGCCACACAGTCGGAACCTTCATCGATTTCAAGCGCGCGGGTTGCCGTGTGTGCAATCAAGCCTTTCCGCATCGCGGCTTCGATTAATCGTTGCGTGAAGCGAAACGGGTCGATTTGCGCATCGCCGCGCGACCGAATGGCGCCGACTGCCGCGATGGATGAGATTGATGCCAGTTGCTGCTTACTGAGATATTCGACATCGAATCCATATTGTTTGCGGCAGGCAAATTCGCGTTTTAGTCTTCGTTCGTGCCAGCAGGTCGAAGCGAAGTACAGGCTATCTCGACGAGCAAACTGGCATGTGTCGCCAAGTTCGCCGACGATACTCTCGATCTCGTCGATGGCGGCCAATCCGCGCCGATAGGCATGCACAGCCGGATTTTCGCCCACCAGTTTAATCAGTTCGCTGAGCGGCGTGTCGACTTCGTATTGCAGTAAGCCCGTGCTGGCCGCAGTGCTGCCACGCCCGATCTCGCGATGATCCAACAGTACGACCGAGACACCGCGTTTGACCAACTGATAGGCCGCGAGCGCGCCAGTGATGCCGCCGCCCAGCACGGCCACGCGGCAGCGCACATCTTGCGTCAACGGCGGCGTCGCGAGATGAAGATTGTCGTCACAAATCCAAACGGGAGTACCAGTGCGAAGCTTCACGTTGCGAACTCAAATTAGAGCGATTTCGAAATGGAACCTGCCGTAGTTGCAAATGCCGCACCTTGCTAATGTTTCTCAAAATTTTTAACCGTTCCGAGTGCGATTTGCTAAACGATGCCGGCGGACTACCGATTTTGACGCAGAAACCGCGTTTTTCGGAGATCGAAGCGCTTGTCGGGCGTTCCGAGATCGATTCGCACGTCAGTCGATCGATCGCGGCTATTCCGCCTGCAAGTGACCGGCTAATCTGGCGAGTCTTCGAAGGCTGACATATTAAACAAAAATGCCCTCTCGCTTGGGGCGGAGGGCATAACGTGATTGAAAGGTTGAAATTGGATTCGCGCGTCAGTAGCTTTCCGCAGGGCTGGAATCGAGCCCCAGCGCCAGTTTGCCGAGCGCTTCCGTTTCGATCTGGCGGACGCGTTCGCGGGTGAGCCCCAACGACTCGCCAATTTCCTTGAGCGTTTTGGGCTCGTTATCGTTGAGTCCAAACCGCATGCGCAGCACGGTGGCTTCGCGGGTGTCCATGGTCTCAAGCATCTGCATGACATGGGTCAGGTTGTCGCTGGCCATCATCACGTCTTCAGGATTCTTGAGATTCTCGTCCATCACCATTTCGCCCAGCGACCAGCCGGCGTCGGCCTGATCGGTTTGTGGCGTGGAGTTATAGATACGAATGGCCTTTTTGATGATCGGCAGTTTTTTGCGCGGCAGGCCGAGCACGCGAGCAATCTCTTCGGGCGTGGGCGTGCGGCCGAGTTCTTCGGTCAGGCGTGCCGTGGCGCGTCGCCATTTCGAAAGCAGTTCGACCATATAAGCCGGAATGCGAATGGTCTTGGCGGTGTTGATCAGCGCACGCTTGATCGATTGTTTGATCCAGTAGCTGGCATACGTGCTGAAGCGCGTGCCCATCGCCGGATCGAACCCTTCGACGGCGCGCAGCAGCCCTAGGTTGCCTTCTTCGATCAGATCTTGCAACACCAGGCCTTTGCCGGCGTAGCCGCGGGCAATGTTGACCACCAGGCGCAGATTCGCCCTGACCATGCGGTCGCGGGCTTCGGGATCGCCATTGCCAATCGCCACGGCGAGCACTTGCTCGTCGTTGGCCGAGAGCAATGCCGTTTCATTAATTTCGCGTAAATAGGTTTCGAGCGGCGTTTGTACGGCGGTCGAACTACGGCGACGGATCGAGGGCATATAAATGCTCGCCTATCGTTCGGGGGGGAAAACTTTCGGATTGTCAATTGCCGGACCATGACGCGACGCAATGGCAACTTCGGGCGGTTGCCAAAACGACGTTCGGGGTGCATATCCGGGCACTGTCGGCAACGCGCCTGCGTGTTGAGCCACGGCGAAAACGAGTTCGGATTGCTCGTCATCGCGCGGCCGATCGGGAGTTGGCCGCACTCAACTACGTAACTTGATTACCGACACCACGTTCATCGTCGCTGCTAGCGAACCTTCTGTAACGAGTTTCGGCGACGACACGGTACGCCGGATGTGATCGACTTACCGAGGCTGACGATTACGTCGCTGGTCCGCATTGCAGCGCTGAATGTCGCTGGCCGAACGCGTGAAAATAACAATCCGCGACCGTGCAGCCAAACCCTCGGCACGTTCGAACGTCCGTTGCCCGATCCCAAGGCAGTGCAGATTCAGGCTTCTTAATAACCGTGCACGAGTGAAGTAAGAAGCCTCATGCCAACAATCGTTTTTCGAATAGTATTGTTTTTTATCAACGCCAACGAAGATGCTATCCACAAGGCAGTTACGGACAATTTAAACAGCCGGAGCGTGGGCGGCGAACTCCGGTTTTGTCGTACCGGCATTCAATCTGCAATCGCCCGTCAGTCAGGCAGGCATACATGTACGGCGGCCAGGCGGCCGTGTCCCGTTTCGACTTCTCTTCGAGCACCCGGCGGAGCTTCTACGCATTCCCATGAAGAATAAATCCAGACCAAAAATTCAACGGGAATCCGGAGTTACACGTCGCAACTTTTTGGCCGCGGCCGCAGTTGGATTAGGCAGCGCCACGCTGCTCAGCGGTTGCACTGATGCGCCCAGCAGCGCGGACGGCAGTAAAACAAATATTCCGGCCACATCTGGTGTTGCCGTGGCCGGCGATGGGCCAGAGATGCCGGACATGAAGTTCGGTATGATCGCGCTGACGGATTGCTCGCCAATTGTGATTGCCCACGAGAAAGGCATCTTCAAAAAATACGGCATCAATTCCATTGTCGCCAAGGAAGCGAGTTGGCCGGCAATTCGCGACTCGCTGATCAACAATGAAATTCAAGCCACGCACATGCTGATTGGCATGCCGCTGGCATCCACCATGGGAATTGGCAACTCGAAGAAGGTGCCAATGATCATTCCTTGGCTCATGAATCGTAATGGGCAATCGATCAGCGTTCGAAAAGAATGGAAGGGCAAGGTTGTCGCCGAACCCAAGGCCGTTAAGCCCATGGTTGACGAGGCCAAAGCCGCGGGCACGCCGTTGACCTTCGCCATGACGTACCCCACGGGCACGCACGCCATGTGGATGCGTTACTACCTGGGTGCCGGCGGCATCAACCCGGACAAAGACGTTAACCTTGTGCCGATTCCGCCGGCGCAGATGGTCGCCAACATGAAGGTTGGCAAGATGGATGGTTTTTGCGTGGGCGAGCCGTGGAACGCCCGAACGATTGTCGACGATATCGGATACACCTCGGTCAATTCCCAGGATATTTGGAAAGACCATCCCGAGAAAGTCTGTGCGTTTACCGCGGAGTTCGCGGACAAGTATCCCAAAACGGTCAAGGCCGTGCTCAAAGCATTGCATGAGGCGAGCATCTGGCTCGACAACCTCGATAACCGTCCCGAGCAGTGCAAGATCGTTTCGGCCACGACCTATATCAATTGTCAACCGGACATCATCTTGGGTCGCTTGCTAGGCAAATATGATTTTGGCGATGGCCGTACGAAGCAAGATCCGAATTACATGATTTTTCATGATCGGAATTGCAACTATCCGCAACCCAAGTACGCAAAGTGGTTTTTATCGCAATTCCGTCGCTGGGGCATGGTTGACGCCGCACCCGACTACGAGGGCGTGGCCAAGCAAGTCATGCGGACGGACATATACGAAGAAACCATGAAGGATATCGGCTACCAGCACGGTGGGCTGAATAACGATCCGGAAACCCTGTTCGACGGCATGACCTTTGATCCGGCCGATCCAGAAAAGTATGCCACCTCGTTTCCGGTTCACAGCATGAAAGGCTAGGGTCTGATTGCGTCAGCCACAACCGGTCGCCTGTGGTTGTTATCGCTCAAGCAAAGTACCGTTTGGCGGCGGGCGGCAATTATGGGATTGGTTGCCGGGATTTTCAAGTGGCAATGCATCAAAGTGATGTCTTATTGTACGAAGGGGTGAGCTTCGAACTCCTGGTAAAGTGTTTGGTTTCGCCGGCAACCGGCATCGCTGTGGCCTCGGCATCGGCGGCCCGGGGTTTACGTTGAACGCGAGCAAAGTAAAACTGCAAAACTTCTGGAATCGCTATGAAATGGAAATTTTCGTGGGAAGACTTGCTTCTCCCGCTGATCGGAATTGCGGCTCTATTTATCACCTGGCAATTGATTAGCTCTTCGCAACGGACGGATCTGCCATCTCCGTCCACCACCTGGGAGGCCAGCAAGCTGTTGGTCTTGCATCCGCTGGAGAAGCGGGGCGAGCAAGATCAGGGGTTACTGCGATTGGTGTGGTGTTCGCTGATCCTGGTGGCCAAAGGGTATCCACTCGGTCTGCTGATTGGCACGCCGCTCGGCCTGCTGATGGGTTCGTCCCGCTGGATCTACAAGATCATCGATCCGATTGCGCAGATCACTCGACCGGTTTCGCCGCTGGCGTGGTTTCCGCTGGGCGTTTTACTGTTCAAGAACTTGCAGTCGGCATCGGTCTTTGCAATTGCCATTTGCTCCATGTGGCCCACGGTGGTCAATACCGCCAAAGGCGTGCATGCGATTCCGCAAGATTATTGGAACGTCGCCCGCGTGCTCAAGTTATCGCGTTGGAAAACGTTGTTTAAGATCGTCATACCGGCCACGCTGCCCTACATGTTCACCGGATTTCGGTTGAGCCTCGGTTTGGCCTGGCTGGTGATCGTGGCGGCCGAGATGTTGACCGGGGCGCCCGGGATCGGTGGGTTTCTTTACTCGGAATACAACGGGGCGATCTACACGCATCTGGTGACCTGCATTTTGACGATTGGCTTGACCGGTTTGGTCATGGATCGCCTGATGACCGTCGCCGAGAACTGGTTGAAATCCTACACCACGATCTGATGAATGGCCGTAGGCTTGGTCTTGTGTTGTCCCATGTTCGCGTGAAACAAATTTGCCATGGCACTGCTCGAACTTCAAAACGTGTGTAAGGGATTTGGTCCGGCCGAGAATCGCACGGAAGTGCTCTCGAATATCAACCTTTCGATCAGCGAGGGCGAGTTCGTGGCGATCGTCGGCTACTCCGGCGCTGGCAAGACCACGTTGATCTCACTGATTGCCGGCCTGCTCAAACCCGACGTTGGCACGGTTTGCCTGGAAGGCGTGCCGGTCACTGGGCCAGGACCCGACCGAGGCGTGGTGTTTCAGAATTACTCGCTGCTGCCCTGGATGACGGTTTGGCAGAATATCGCCTTGGCCGTAGATCAAGTGTTTCCGCAGTGGACCAGCGAGAAGCGGGCCGAGCATGTCGAAAAATATATCGACATGGTCAATCTGACCGCCGCGCTCGGCAAACGTCCCGGCGAGCTTTCGGGCGGTATGCGGCAGCGCGTCGCGGTAGCGCGTGCGCTGGCCATCGATCCCCGTGTGCTGTTGCTCGATGAGCCGCTGAGTGCGTTGGACGCACTGACGCGAGCGACTTTGCAAGACGAGATCGAGCGAATTTGGGAACGTGATCAGAAAACGGTCGTGTTGATCACCAATGATGTCGACGAAGGAATTTTGTTGGCGGATCGTATCATTCCGCTCAGCCACGGTCCGCAGGCGACGCTGGGACCATCGATCCCGGTCACGCTCTCGCGTCCGCGGAATCGCAAGGCCATCAATCACGATCCGCGTTTCAAGAAAATCCGCAACGAAGTGATCGGCTACCTGCTGGGCGAAGGCAGTAAGCAGCGGCAACCTGTGCCTACCGTTTTGCCCATCGACTCTTCCATGCCGTTAAAGGCCAGCGCATGAGCCACTACCTTGAACTATGGCAGGTTAAAAAAAGCTACCCGCGTCGCGATGGCGGCCAGGCGGTGATCGTCAAAGATTTCAGCCTGAATGTAGAAGAGGGTGAATTCATTTCGATTATCGGCCATTCTGGCTGCGGCAAATCGACGGTGCTGATGATGATTGCCGGACTGAGCGAAATCACTTCCGGCGGCATCGTTTTGGCAGGTCGAGAAATCTCCGGCCCCGGTCCCGATCGCGGCGTTGTTTTTCAGGCGCCGTGTTTGCTGCCTTGGATGACTGCGGTGGAAAACGTCCGATTGGGCGTCGATCAGGTTAAGCCAAACCTGTCTAAGCAAGAACGCACGGCGATTGCCGAACACTATTTACGGCTGGTGGGTCTGGAGCAATCGTTCAGCAAGCGCCCCGGCGAGTTGTCCAGCGGTATGCGGCAGCGGGTTGGCATAGCTCGCGCGTTTGCGCTCGATCCAAAAATGCTGCTCTTGGACGAGCCGTTCGGGATGCTGGATTCGCTCACGCGACTGGAACTGCAGCAAGTCTTGATCGATCTTTGGTCGCAGGATCGCAAAACCGCGCTGACTGTGACGCACGATGTGGACGAGGCGTTGTTTTTGTCCGATCGCGTGGTGATGATGACCACCGGTCCCGAAGCCACGGTTGGGCAAGTGCTGACGATCCCGTTCCCCAGACCGCGCGAGCGCACGGCGGTCATGGAACATCCCGAGTATTACGTCTACCGCGAAAAAATGATTACCTTTTTGGAAGATCAAGTGCATCGCGACGACACGACCGCTGAACTGCTTCCGGCTGCCAATCACGGTGTCTCCGCCGGACAATTGACTGACGACGGTTTGCATGGCACGCCATTGCCAAACGGTGGCGCGGAATCTCCCCAGCCGGTGGCCGTCGAAGAGCCGCATGGCCAGATGGCCTAAAGGCAGAAGGCGCGGCTGCTTCGAAAAGACGCCCGGGCGTTGGCGCACCGAAGAGATTCTCACGCACTGCGCCAACTGTCAGCCCCACATCGGGTGAGTTCTCGCACCGCCTCAAACTCTACTTGGCGGCGGCTTTCCGCAATTTTTCAACCTCCGACGCAGTTGAATTTGATGAGGGCAGGATGACTTCAACTGTGGTCAGAGTAAAATAGTCTCGCACGGCGCAGTGGCGAATCCGCCTGGTTACGGCCATTGATCGGGGGAGTTGCGGCACCGGCGGTTAAACTCGCGCAGCAGATGCGGTTACCGGCTGCTCACTTTAGGGGCGTGTGCCGGCGACGAGCGTTTTTTTAAAAATCGGGAGCGGTGAGAATGTTGGCAGAGAGTGCGGAAAAATATCGACACACCAGGTCCACGACGGAGCGGTTTTGCGCGCCGCTGGCCATTGAGGATTTCGTAGTGCAATCCATGCCGGATTGCAGTCCTACGCGTTGGCACCTGGCGCATTCGACTTGGTTTTTCGAAACGTTTTTGCTCTTGGCCTTCGAGCCCAATTACCAACCGGTCAGCGCGGATTATCAATTCCTGTTCAACTCCTATTACAACGGTGTAGGCAAGCAGTTTCCGCGTGCGCGACGTGGGTTGTTGACGCGGCCTACCGTGGCCGATGTGTTCGAATACCGCCGCCAAGTCGATCAGCGTGTCATGCGTCTGCTCAGCGAATTGCCGCACGATCGCGCCACGGAAGCAGCGCGCATCGTCGAACTGGGCATCAACCACGAGCAGCAGCATCAGGAGTTGATGGTCACCGATCTGAAGCATCTGTTTTCCTGCAATCCGCTGCAGCCGATTTACCGTTCGCCAAGCGACCGTCTGGCGACGCACACGCCGAGCAACAGCGCTGTGTGGTCCAGTTTTGCAGGCGGTGTGACATCCATTGGCAGCAGCGCCGCGACATTCGTGTTCGATAACGAGTGTCCCCGCCATCAGACTTTGTTGCAGCCGTTCGAAATCCGCAACCGCCTGGTGACGGTTGGCGATTTCCTGGAGTTCATGGGCGATGGCGGTTACACGCGGCCGGAACTGTGGCTATCGATGGGTTGGTCGGCCGTCCGCGAACAGCAGTGGGCCGCGCCGCTGTACTGGGAGCAGCGGCAAGGGCAGTGGTTGCGGTTTGGGCTGGATGGCCTATGCCCCGTGTCTGCCGACGAGCCAATTTGCCACGTGAGTTATTTTGAAGCGGATGCGTTTGCGCGGTGGTCGCATGCGAGATTGCCTACCGAGGCGGAATGGGAGCAGGCAGCCGGCACGCTGGAAATCCGTGGCAGCTTTTTGGAAAGCGAACATTATCATCCGCAACCCTGCGGTCCCGACTGTTCCTCGCCGATTACACAATTGTTCGGCGAAGTCTGGCAATGGACGGCCAGTCCCTACACGGCCTACCCTGGTTACGAAGCAGCATCGGGCGCGCTGGGCGAGTACAATGGCAAATTCATGTGCAATCAGTACGTACTGCGGGGCGGATCGTGCGCCACGCCACGCAGCCACATTCGCAGTACATATCGGAATTTCTTTCCGCCCGATGCGCGCTGGCAGTTTTCCGGCATTCGGTTGGCTCGTAATCCGAAATCACAACATGAATCGAGCATGCCAAATCGGTCCGCATGACCGCCGTTAACCTTCGCCAGCGCCCACCATGATTGAATTTCAGCAGGTCACAAAAGTGTTTGGCGGCTCGACCGTTGTGCAGCCGCTCGATCTTGAAATTGCCGCGGGCGAAGTATTGGTGTTACTCGGACCGAGCGGTTGCGGCAAGACCACCATTCTGCGGATGGTGGCTGGTCTGGAAACGCCTTCGCAGGGGCAAGTCATTGTCGACCAGCAACCGGTGAATTCGGCCAACATCGCCAACATTCGCCGCAAACTTGGTTACGTCATTCAAGAAGGCGGACTGTTTCCGCATTTGACGGGTCGCCAGAACCTGGCCCTGGCACCGCGTCACGCCGGCTGGTCGGCCGCACTGGTCAACGAACGTCTGGCCGAATTGATGGAATTGGCGAAATTTCCGGCCGACGCCTTGAATCGCTACCCGAACGAACTTTCGGGCGGCCAGCGTCAGCGTTTGAGCCTGATGCGCGCGTTGTTTTTAAGGCCGAAGATCCTGCTCTTGGACGAGCCGCTGGGCGCGCTCGATCCGCTGATCCGTGCCAGCTTACAGCGTGACCTTCAACAACTGTTTGTCCATAGCGGCGCCACGGTGCTACTGGTCACGCACGACCTGGTTGAAGCCAGCCGATTTGCCAACCGCGTGTGTCTTTTGAACGCGGGGCGAATCGTCCAACAAGGTTCGTTTGCCGAAATTCTGGCGAACCCACGCGACGGATTCGCGCGTGAATTCATTCAATCGCAGGTGGTCGCCGCATGAACAGTCCGGCGGTGCTCAAACTGTTGGCTGTCTCCGCCGCCTTACTCGCGGCCGGCCTGATTTCCTGGCCGCGACATGCGCCACAGGTTCGAATCGGCTCGAAGAAATTCACAGAGTCCGTCATCCTGGGCGAAATGTTACGTTTGGCGTGCGAGGACGCCAAGCTCGAGGCCGTGCATTATCGCGAGTTCGGCGGCACACGGATCGTGTTCGACGCCTTGGCACGCGGAGAAATCGACGTCTATCCAGAATACACCGGCACCATTCGCGCCGAAATTTTGGCTCGCCAACATCCGCGCGACGATGCTGCGGCGGCCGAACTGCTGGCGGCTCAAGGAATCGGAATTTCTCAATCGCTGGGGTTTACCAACAGCTACGCGCTGGCCATCACGCGTCAGCGCGCCGCGGAACTTGGCGTTGCGCAAATTTCCGATCTGCGGCGATTGCCCGAATTGCGATTGGCGCTGACGCACGAATTTCTTGATCGGGCTGACGGTTGGCCGGCGCTGAAAGCGGCGTACGAGTTACAGCAGTCGGCGGTGGCTGGCGTGGATCACGATGTTGCTTATCGTCAGTTGTTGTCTGGCGAAATCGATTTGATCGACGTCTATTCAACCGACGCCATGATCCGCCGCGGAGAACTGTTGCTGCTGGCCGACGATCGGCAATTTTTTCCGCGATACGACGCCGTGTGGCTGTATCGATTGGATCTGGCCAACCGTCACCCACCACTGCTGGCCGCGCTGCAAAGCATGCAGGGCGCACTTTCCGAACCGGCCATGCAAGCTTTGAACGAGCAGGTCGAAAGCGGCGAAAGAACCGAAACGCAAGCGGCTGCCGAGTTTTTGAATCGCCTGGGAGGTCCGCGAATTCAAGCTGTCGGCCAATCGCGAACGCAATTGATCGTCGGCCATCTGCTGGAACATCTGGACCTGGTTCGCAGGTCGCTGTTGCCGGCCATCGTGGTTGGCATTGCACTTGGAATCTTCTGCCAGCGATTTGCCAGTCTTGGAAAAATCGTACTGGCCACCGTCGGCTTGCTGCAAACCATTCCTTCGCTGGCGCTGCTAGTGATGTTGTTGCCTGTGGTTTCTGCGTTGGGTTATCGCAGCATTGGCGAAGGCTCGGTAACCGCGGTCATCGCACTGTTTGGTTATTGCTTATTGCCGATCGTGAGGAACACGTTTGTCGGACTCGGCGGCATTCCGCGTGGCACAATCGAATCGGCCACGGTGCTCGGTCTGAGCCCCAACGCCCGGCTGGCAGAGGTCGAGTTGCCCATTGCGCTGCCTACGATTTTGGCCGGCATTCGCACGGCCGCAATTCAAAACGTCGGTTTCGCCACGCTCGGGGCCATCATTGGCGCCGGCGGACTCGGCCAGCCGATTTTGCGGGGAATTCGCGTCAACGATTGGTCGTTGATCCTGGCAGGCGCCATCCCCGCAGCCATTTTGGCGCTAATTTTGCAGCAACTGATTGACCTTCTTGAGTGGGCGATTACGCCGCGCGGACTGCGACAACAGGCTGCCCGCGACCCGTAAGGTTTGAGTTTGATGGACGGCCGACCGCGGTGTTAATTATCGCGATGTCTTGCGGTCACCAATACGATTTGCTTCTGCTGTTTACGCACCTTGTTACTACGAAAAAAAATGATCCCAATGAAATTAGTAAGCACGGCACAGAGCGTTGGCAGTCAACAGCGGCAAGCAAAACGCGAATTCTTGGCGGACGTGGTCGCCGGGCTGCAGAAGCGGCCCCGTAGCTTGCCGTGCAAATACTTCTACGATCAGCGTGGCTCAGAGTTATTTGATCGAATCTGTCACTTGGACGAATATTATCTCACACGGACCGAGTTGGCGATTATGGATCGCTATGCCGGCGAGATGGGGCAGCAAATTGGTTCCGGCGCGGTGCTGGTGGAGTATGGCAGCGGCAGCAGCGTGAAAACGCGCTATCTGTTGGACGGGTTGCCGAATGCCGTGGCGTACGTGCCGGTCGATATTTCCGGCGAACATCTGCAACAAACGGCACGAGAGCTGTCGCAAGATTATCCGCAACTTGAGGTGCTGCCGGTTTGTGCCGACTTCACATTGCCGTTCGCGCTGCCAGCGCCGACGCGGGCCGCGACGCACACGGCCGTTTACTTTCCTGGCTCGACGATCGGTAATTTTCTGCCTGAGCAGGCGGCCGCCCTCTTGCGGCAAATTGCCGCCCTCTGCGGCCAGCACGGCGGGCTGCTGATTGGCATCGATTTAAAAAAAGACGTCGCGATTCTGGAGGCCGCGTATAACGATGCCGCAGGCGTCACAGCCCAGTTCAATTTGAATCTACTGCGTCGAATTAATCATGAATTGGACGGCCAATTCGAAATACGGAATTTCGCGCATCGCGCAGCGTATAACGCCGTGCATGGCCGAATCGAAATGCACCTTGTCAGTCGGCAGCAGCAGATTGTGCGAATTGGAGAGCAGTCGTTGACGTTTGCCGAGGGAGAGACAATCTGTACCGAGTACTCTCACAAATACTCGGTGGAGCAATTTGCCGAAATCGCCGCGTCGGCCGGTTTGGAACTTCATCGCCAGTGGACCGACGCCGACCAAAACGTGGCCGTGCTCCATTTTGCGGTGGCGGCCACGCGTCACGACATCCGCACAGGCGGCTGATAAATTGCGGCTGCGGCCGAGCCATTCGGTTCATTCCGAAACTGAACTCGAATTTTAGCAATTCTGAATCAACGCTGGCATCGTCTGGATTGACGCAAGGGGCTCACTGGACTACGTTTAGAGAGCATTCATCTCACCCCGAAAACATCCGTTTGAGCGTAACCTACGACGTGGCCGATCTGCAAGACACCAACTCCAGCGTTAATCCCGCCGCCAGTTTTCGCGATATGGAGTTGTCCGCTGCCATGATTGCAGCATTGGACAATGCCGAATATTTGCAGCCTACGCCCATTCAAGCGGGGCTGATCCCGCGCGCGCTGGCTGGCGTCGATGTGCTTGGACAGGCGCGGACCGGCACTGGGAAAACGGCCGCGTTTGTGATTCCGATCATGCAGCGGATCCAGCATGGAAAAAAGCAATCGGGTCCGCAGGCGTTGATTCTCGTGCCCACCCGCGAATTGGCCGTACAAGTCCGCGAGGAAGTCGTCAAACTTTCGTTCGGTACCAAGGTTCACGCCGTGGCACTGTACGGCGGTAAGCCCATTCGCGGGCAGATCGACAAACTCAAAAAAGGCCCGGAGATCATCATTGGCACGCCCGGTCGAGTGCTGGACCATATGGGGCGCGGCACGTTGGTAATGTCGGACTTGATGATGGTTGTGTTGGACGAAGCCGACCGAATGCTGGACATTGGTTTTCGGCCGGATATCGAAAAGATTTTGCGGCGCTGCCCGGCTTCGCGGCAAACGCTACTGCTGAGCGCCACGGTTCCGCCGCCGGTCGAAAAGTTGGCGTTCCGCTACATGACCGAGCCGGAATCGTTGAATTTTTCGCCCAGCGATATTTCGGTCGAGACGATTGAACAGTTTTATTTGACCGTCGATCCGGATCGCAAATTCGAGCTACTCGAAAAACTGCTGCAGCGCGAGCAGCCTCGTCAGGCCATTATTTTCTGCCGCACCAAGCGCGGCACGGATAAAGTTTCGCAACGCTTGGCTAAGCGGATGAAAGACGTGGCCTGCATTCACGGCGATCTCTCGCAGGGCAGCCGCGACCGGGTGATGGCTGACTTCCGCGAAGGGCAGGTGAAAATCTTGGTGGCCACCGACGTGGTGGGCCGCGGCATCGATGTCAGCAGCATTTCGCATATCGTCAATTACGATATCCCGCAGTTCTGCGACGACTACGTGCATCGCGTAGGTCGAACGGGCCGCATGGGACGCGAAGGCGTGGCGTATACGTTTGTTACACCCGAAGAAGGCAACGAGTTGACGCGTATCGAGATGCGGATCGATAAACTCCTGCGTCGCGACGAAGTCAGCAATTTCGACGCCTACGCCAAACGACCCGGCGTGGAAGCTGGCCGGCCGATCAACATGCCTGAAGACGCCAGCGGCACGCCGGCCGTGGAAACGCCCGAACCGGTAAAAAAGCCGCCCCTGTTGGGTCGCGGTGGCCGTCCGCCACGAAGAATTCGCCGCGCCTTATAGAACGGCGTGCTGGCCTTGCAAGCTTGCGATTGCCGCCGCTTTAGGATGACGCAATCAAACGTCGTCGTCGCTGGATTCCAGCGTTCCGCGCCATTGCGAAAAATGCTCCAGGCAAATTAGCGCGCCGCGGGCAACCGCGCCCAGCGCATCGGCCGTCACGCGTGTCGGCAATCCGGTCCGCTCTTGCACCAATCGATCCATGCCACGCAACAGCGCGCCGCCGCCAGCCAGCACAGCGCCGCGGTCGATCAAATCGGCCGCCAGATCGGGCGAACATCCATCGAGCGTGCCGCGGATGGCATCGATCATGGCATCCAGCGGTGCCGCCAGGGCTTGGCGGATTTCTTCGCTGGTGATCGTGGCTTTGCGCGGCAAATTGCTGACGGCGTCCAAACCACGAACCGAATCCGTGAGTTCGGTTTCTAGCGGAAAAGCGCTGCCGATATCGATCCGCAATTGTTCGGCGGTCGCCAGCCCAACCTTCAAACTGTAGTTGCGTCGCAGGTAGTCGACGATGGCGGCGTCCATCTGATCGCCGCCCACACGAATGCTCTGTCGCGCGACCAGATCGGCCATACTGAGCACGGCGGTTTCGGTGGTGCCGCCGCCGATGCACACAATGAAATTCGCCAGCGGTTCAGCGATCGGCAGCCCTGCGCCAATGGCCGCTGCCGTCGCTTCCGGCATCAAAAAGACTTGCCTCGCGCCGGCCCGTTGTGCGCTATTGTAAACCGCGCGTTTCTCCACCGGCGTAATGCAGCCCGGCACCGCAATCAGCACGCGCGGACCGGACCCCCAACTGCGTCGCTGCACTTTACGAAAGAAATATTGCAGCATCGCCTCGCAAAGCTGAAAGTCGGCAATCACGCCTTCGCGCAGCGGCCGCACCACGGTGATCGAGTCCGGCGAGCGTCCTTCGATCTGCTTTGCTAAATGGCCCACCGCGCAGCCACCGCCGAGAATCCGATTGGTACCTTGCGCCACAGCCACAACCGAGGGCTCATCCAGCAACAGGCCTTCGCCGGGCGCGGAAATCAGCGTGTTGGCCGTGCCAAGATCAACGGCCAGATCGGCGTTGAATCGCGAAAACCAGTTGGGGAGCATCCGTGCCCGCCTTGCGTGAGTCGAGTAGAGTTAACGCGTGCAACGCGAGGTGCAAAATGGGACTACGTTCCGGCCGGTTGCGGATCGGCAGGCGGTGCGCCGGCAGCCGGCGGCGCTGCAGCCGGATCAACCACTGGGGCAGCAGCCGGCGGCGCAACGACTGGTGGTGCGGCCGGATCAACTACAGGGGCAGCGGCCGGCGGCGCAACAGGTGCGTCGCCAGCGGGCGCTTCCGCGGCAGGTGCCGCGGCAACGGCGTCGCGCGGCTTGAGCGGCTGCGCCTTGTCGGCGGCTTCAGGCTTGGTCTTCATTGCATAATAGTTGTCCATCAACCGATACATGCAAAAGCAAGCGATGCATAGTGCCGTAAAGGAAACGAGCAACATCATGGTGTAAGCATTGGCGCGTTGTTTTTGCACAACAACCACGCCACGCTTGTCACTTTTTGTTTTGGTCGATCGGGATGACATTGTCGCCCTTTAGAATCTGGCCTTTTTTGTATTCCTTAACCACAACGCCCACCGCGCGATTCTTCTCCATCGAAACTAACCGCAGACGGCTGATCAACAGCGGTCCACGGACCACGTCAAACTGATTGCCGGCCTGAAAGCCGTCGTCAGTGCCGAGCGAAATCATCGCCATTTGTTCTTTTTCGTCGGCCGAAACGATTTCGCCCTTGGTTTTGGGAGGCGTCAGTTCCAGTGAAATGTGCCCGGCATCAATCGCACGTTTGTACAATGCGAGCTGATCTTCCAATTGCTTTTTGCGATCCGTCAACACAGCCACCTGACTGATGACTTGATTAATTTTTTCGGTGGCAATCGAGGCCTTCTTGACCTGCGCAACTGTGATGTTGCGCGCGTCACGATTCGCGGCGCGTAACGATTCCACCTCGTCGGTCAACGTTTTCTTCACAGCTTCGGCGGCCGCCAACTGCGCGTTGGCGTCGGCGTTGGCCTTGGTCAGATTGGCAAACATTTCTTCGACGGCTTTGGTTTTTTCAGCCAATTGAATATTGGCAGTGTGCTCTTTAGCGAGCGCCTGAGCCTTCTGCGCCTCTTTCAAAATAATTTGCTTGGACAGTTCGCCATTTTTGGCGACCTGCTCCTCAAGCTGTTTATCCATTTCGAGCCGACGGGCCTTGTAGCCCGTTGAAGGGTTGTTGATTGCGTCACGCCAGTTGGTTTGCGTGGCGTAGACCACAACCGCAAACGACATGAACACCAGGCTCATGATGAAAATCAAGAATACGAAGATTTTGCCGACCAGATTCATCGCGCCCGCTCCTGGGAATTCGCGCCACGACCAATGCGAAAACTACGAATAGATTCGAAATTGCCACGCTGTCGCCCGACGAGTGGCCGGATGCCGCGTGTCGCCGAATGGCGTTTTTTAGACTGGAATTTCGCACTTCCGAGAAAGAAAACCTCCTCGAACTTGTCCATTCAGTATAGCTACGGGCAAAAAGTAAAGTCAAGAAAAATGAAACTTGCGTCGTGAAATCAGCCGGCATTTGGCTGGGTTTTGCGGCCTGCGACGCGGTTCCAAAGGCCGATCGCGGCCAAAACGCCGCCAAATGTCAGGCAAGCGCCCGCGAAAACGTCGCCGTGCAGCATGTAAAAGCTTTGGCGTCCGTCCGGCCTGACGTCTGCCAAGATGAAGCCGGTTTGGCGACGGGCGGATTGCTCGACGACCCGTCCGCTGGCGTCGATCCAGGCCGAAAACCCCGTATTTGCGGCGATGAGCAGCGGTTTACGGTTTTCGATTGCTCGGAATATGCCGCAATTCAGATGTAAATCCAATTCGCTCGAGCCCCAAAACCAGCCGTCGTTGGTCAGATTGACCAGCACGTCCGGCTCGCGACCTTCGGCCCGCAATTGGCGGACTTGTCCGGCAATCAGATGCGGAATGACGGTTTCGAAACAAATGCTGGGCGAGTAGCGCAGCCCATGCACGTCCACGGAAAGCGGCTCGCGGCCCGCTTCAGCGCCGCCGGCCAGTGGAGTCAGTTTGTAGAGAAACGGAATTCTGTCGGCAAACGGAACGTACTCGCCAAACATCACCAGACCTTGCTTATCGTACGTGCCCAATATGTTGCCCGACGAATCCACAAACGCGGCCGAATTAAACACCGTTTGCCGCTCATCGCTGTACACCACGCCCCGGGCAACTCCAAACAACAATGGCCGGTGATAATCGTCCTTAGCAACGTCGCCTAGATAATCGCGCCAGCCGGCTTCGATTTCTTGCGGCGTCTGCTTCATATCCGGCGGCGGAACGAACGAGCGATCGAACGTGAACAATGGATAGCGATACATGGTTTCTGGCCAGACGATCAGATCGACCGATTTGCCTTGAGCGGCGGCGGCATCGAGCGCGCTGCGCGTCACGGCGTCGTAATGCCGAAAAACGTCGCGCGGCGTGTCGGGCTCTGCCTTGAATTCACTATCGATCGAGCCTTGAATCAACGCCACAGTCCTCTGGCGCTGGATTGCTTCTGGCGCGGAGTTGATGCGCAGGGTTTCGTCGCAACGCATTTGCCCGTACAGCATGGCTGCCACCACGCTGCCTGCTGCCGGCAGTATTGGCCACCAGCGGGCGCCACGCCGCGCGCTGGGCAACATGTCCGTCAGGCAGGCCGCCACAAACATCACCAGGCCGCTGACGCCGTAAGCGCCCACGGTATCGGCAATTTGAATCAGCGGCAGCAAGCGGTGTTGAGTGTGGCCGAGGCTGCCCATCGTAAATCCGCCCAGCATGTGCCCCTTGACCAGTTCGATACCGGTCCAAACCAGCGGCGCGGTCACGATCAAGGGAATACGCAGTCTGTGGACGCCTACGCGTGATATTCCAATGAACATCGGAATGTAAAACGCTAGATATAACGCCAGCGCCAGCCAGCCCAGGCTGGTGGCCGGATGCGGCAAACGCAACCAATGCACCACGTACAGCCAAAAAACAAAACCAGCGATGTAAATGGCACGGTACGGTCGCCAGCCGAGCAGTTCCGGCGCGCGAATAAGTAACAGCCAAGGAATCGGCGCAATCCAACCGAGTGGCCAGATATCGAGCGGCGGTAGCGAAATCGCCATCAGCGCCGCGCCCAACAGTGCCATGGTCAACGTGTTGCGATACCAGGGAAGTTGCAATCGCCCAGCGGCCTGGCGACTCGCGGTATGATCCGCGTTTTGCGCCAATTGCTTGCTGACCTCCGCCGGCGACTGTTGGGGGTGGGAGGAATCGTTGCTGCTCGGGACGCTTTTGGCCATCGTTCAATTCGGCCACCGCGGACCGCCATGTCGAGAGGAATCACCATCAGGCAGGTGGCAGTTTAGCCTGTTTTTTCTGATCGGAACAAGTCGAACATCGTTCGTTCCCGTTGGCATGCCAACATCGCAACGCGCCTTAGCCATTGCTGGGGAGCCATCCGAAACATTACGCTACAAACTCCGAATTCATGTTCTTCCGAACCCCGCAGTAGCATTCATGGCGACGACAGACGAACTCGTGTTACCAGACCTGGATGTTGGCGAGATCCCAATATTTGCCAGTAACTGGCTGGTTGATTTGGGCGCGCCCGTCGAAGTGGGTGATCGCCTGCTCGAAGTGCTGGCGGATGGTTTGACGATTGATCTCTCGTCGCCACGCACCGGCGTGCTGGCAGAAATTCTGACCGAGGAGGACATGCCGCTGAAAGTTGGACAGGTACTGGCGAGAATCATCGATGCCGATCCGCGGTAAATTTTCTCAAGATTCGGCCGCTAGCAGCAAAACGCATTGAACCTGCCCTGGTAACCTTGCCGATTGTAGTGATTGGGCGGACTAAGCCATTTTAGTTCGAAAATTGCGATCGCCTGCGTTAAGGTGCGTGTCATGCGGAATCTCAAGGGAAAGCGTGCGTTAATCACCGGAGCGGCTTCGGGAATTGGCCGCGCCATTGCGCTGCAACTGGCGGCCGAGCAAACGCACGTCTACCTGCTGGACATCGACGAAGCCGGCGCGGAATTGGTCGCGGCTGAGTGTCGCGCCCTGGGCGTCGAAGCGGTTGCCAAACGTTGCGACGTTACTCAGTCGACGCAGATTTCGGCGGTCATCGCGGACATGCTGCAACAATGGCCAGCAATCGATCTGCTGGTCAATAATGTTGGCGTGGCGTATTACGGCCCCACCGAAAACATGACGGCCGCGCAGTGGAACTGGCTGCTGGGCATCAATTTGCTGGCGCCGCTGCAATTCACCCGAGAATTGCTGCCCACCTTGCTCGCTCAACCGGAAGCGCACATTCTCAACATCAGTAGCATCGCCGGTTTGGTGGCTGGCGGTCGGTTCACCGCGTATCACGTCAGCAAGTTTGGACTGGTCGGTTTCACGGAAGCGCTGCGGGCCGAATACGTACGTCGCGGCTTGGGCGCAACGGTAGTTTGCCCCGGTCCGGTGCAAACCAAATTGTATGAACGGGCAGTTAGCGGCCGCGCAAACAAGCGCGTACCCGTTCCGCCAGCTTGGGCCAGCGCCACGCCCGAGCAAGTTGCCCGCAAGGCGATTCGCGGGATCAAACGAAACCGCGCGCTGGTGCTGGTCACGCCCATGGCGCATGTGCTCGCCATGTTCAAGCGGCTTTTGCCCGGACTACTCGATTGGGTCAACTGCATGGGACGTCGCAAGCCACAACAGGCCGCCGCGGGCGAATTTGCTGCTGGACAAACGTCCGCCGTCACGCCGGGTTTGAGAATCGCCGAACAAACAACGGCGCTGGCGACTGTCGCCGATCAGCCGGACGGCGTCGAGCGCGTCACCTTCAACAGTCGCGGCACAGTCTGCGAAGGATGGCTGATGCGCGCCTCAAGCTGCGATCACCCTGCGCCGTTGGTGATCATGGCTCATGGATTTGCCGCCGAAAAGAGTTTCGGCTTGCTGCCGTATGCCAGACAATTTGCGCAGCGCGGAATGGCAGTGCTGATGTTCGACTATCGCCACTTTGGCGGCAGTGGCGGCGTGCCACGGAATCTCGTGAACTGCCGCCGCCAACAGCAGGATTGGCAAGCAGCGCTAAAATTCGGAAAAGGCCTGGCGGGCATCGATCCGCAACGCGTGGCGTTGTGGGGCTCATCATTCGGCGGTGGTCATGCGGTGCACTGCGCCGCGCAAAATGCCGATGTCGCGGCCGTCATCGCACAAGTGCCAATGCTCGACGTCCCCCGAGCGCTGCGCGGTTATACACTGCGGTACGGCATTCAGGCCATTGCGCACGGAGTATATGATTTGCTCCGCGCCGCCGTGGGGCGGACGCCGCATCGGGTGCCGGTGGTTGGCGACTCGCCGGCGTTTGCCGTGATGAATAAGCCCGGTTGTCAGTCGGGATATAAAAAGCTGTTGCCGCACCAGACTGCCTGGCAAAATAGCGTGCCTGCCAGGATCTTGCTGGCGTCGCTGTTTCATCGACCCATCAAGCAGGCCGCTCGAGTGCGGTGTCCGGTGCTGGTTGTGATGGCGGAAAACGACCAATTGATTCCGGCGAAGCTGCTTCGTATGCAGGTGGCGCAGTTTGGCGATGTCGAATTGCTCACGGTCGACGGCGACCATTTTTCGCCTTACCACGGCGAGGTGTTTCAAACCGTTGTCGCCGCGCACAACGAATTCCTGGAGAATTGTCTGGTGAACGCGCGGACGCTGTCGATCTCCGCGCACGGCCAGACTGTCAGCGGTGGCATGGGAAGTCGCGCGGCTTAACGCGAGCGTGGGCTAGCTCAGCCAGCGATGCCGAGTTAAAACCATTGCAGCCGTGCGGGTCGTGCAGCCAGTCATGCTGCGGCCGACGGTCATTGCCGCTTGAGTAGGCCGACGATGACAGTTGCCGAAGGATTGCCGACCGTTCCCCAGCATGCCGACGAACCGCGATCAAACGCGGATCGCCAGCGACTTGCGCGCGTTGAGCCCAAATCGCTGCGGACTTATACGCCCAGCTTGGCCGTGATCGCGCGCAGCGCCGGTAGTTACCACTGGACGACCGACGGCCGCAAGTTAGCCGACTTTACGTCCGGCGTGTTGGTGGCCAATCTGGGACACAATCCGCGGCGGTGGTGGCAGCGCGTTTGGCAATATCTGCGAGTCGGTCCGGAGTTGCCGGGGCAAAGCGGCCCAGACAGCGGTTACTTTGACGCCGCGCCGCTCTCAACATATAACGCCACGACCGAAATCGAAATTGCGGCCAGCGAACGGTTGCTGTCCAACTTGCAACGCGAGCAGGGCGGGCAACGCTGCGAGCAAGTTGTCTGGGCGGCCAGCGGCAGCGAGGCCGTGCAAAAGGCACTCTGGACCGCGCTGCAGCGTCGCCCAGGACAACAGGTCGTGCTCGCCACGCGGCATGGATTTCATGGCAAAAAAGGACTGGCCGGCGCCGTGAGCGGTCACGAACGCGACCACAATCGTGATCCGCGCGTGCGATTCGTATCGTTTCCGATGTTCGACTGCTGCAACCTTGACGAGCGGCAAAAGCCGCTGGATTTGTCGATCTATCGCAGCGAACTTGAGAGTCTCTGGCGTCAACATCGCGATGAAATTTGCTGCCTCATCACCGAGCCGTACCTCGGTGGTGGTGGCTCGTTTCATCCGCAGTTCGAATATCTGCAAATGCTGCAGGAATTTTGCCGGCTGCACGACATCGTGTTTATTTTGGACGAGATTCAATCGAATTTTGGCCGCACCGGCCCGATGTACGCCTTCAAGCACTATGGCGTCGAGCCGGACATCGTCTGCTTGGGCAAGGGACTGGGCAACGGAGTACCAGTGAGTGCCGCAGTAGGGCGGACCGATCTGTTTGCTACTCTCAATTTCGGCGAAGCCAGCGACACTTGGAGCGGCAATCCGCTGTCCTGCGCCGCGGCGCTGGCCACGCTCGACGAATTCGAACAAACCGACGTTTTAGCGCAAGGGCAAAAACTCTCGGACGAGTTGGGACGCGGTTTGGCGCGGTTGGGGGAGTTGCCCGCCGTGGCTAATGTTCGCGGCGAAGGCACGGTCTGGGGCATTGAGTGCGCTGCCGTGCGATCGCAGTCCGCTAATCAGGTCGCCAACGAAATCGTGCGTCGATGTTACCTTGGTGATCAAAATTCGCGGGCCGTTCACTTGCTCGGTCCGTTGGCCGGCAAAGTGATTCGCGTCAGTCCGCCGCTGGTGTTTTCGCAGCAAGAAGCGCGAGAGTACCTAGATGTCATCTACCAAATCATTTCGCAAATTTCTTAATCGCGATTGCGCGAGCCGAATCCTCGCCGCGCCGGCCGAGAGTGTGCATGTCGATTCACGATCATAACCGTCGCGCCTGGGATGCATTAGTGCGGCAGCGACAGCGGTTCACGCGGCCAGCACGCGACGAAGATTTTACCGATCCGCTCAAGGCCGTCGATGCCGCTGGCTGGTTGGGCAGCAGTATCGCCGGACGCAGCGTACTGTGTCTGGCGGCTGGCGGCGGGCGCCAAAGTGCGCTGTACGCGGCGGCCGGCGCACTGGTGACCGTGGTGGACATTAGCCCGGCCATGCTGGCCATCGACCGGCAGGTCGCCAACCAGCGCGGGCTAAACGTGCAGACCATCGAAGCTTCGATGGATGATCTCGCGGGGCTGGCGGACGGATCGTTTGAGATTGTCATCCAACCCGTCAGTACTTGCTACGTGCCCAACATTCTTAAAGTCTACCGCGAAGTGGCGCGCGTCACCGCACCGGGCGGAATTTATGTCAGTCAGCACAAGCAGCCCACCAGTTTACAGGCGGACGTTAAACCGAGCATTCGCGGGTATGAACTGATCGTGCCTTACTACTCGCGCGAACCGCTGCCACCGGTCGAAGGCAGCCCACATCGCGAGCCCGGCACGCTGGAATTCCTGCACGTCTGGCAGGATCTGCTTGGTGGCATGTGCCGCGCAGGTTTTTGGATTGAAGACCTGAACGAACCGCTGCACGCCGAGGCCGACACCGCGCCGGGCAAGTTTGGGCATCGCAGTCAGTTTGTCGCGCCGTACGTTCGTGTCAAAGCCATTCGCCGCGCAACTTTGCCTACGGACGTGCAGCCAGTCAATAAACTTTGGACGCCGTAGATCCAGCACGTACTGCAAAAACATGAACGGCCGGCGAACATTCACTGTTCGCCGGCCGTTTCAGTTGCATCAGGTTGGCTTCGGCAAACGCCAGACTACCAGTAGAAGTTGCCGGTATTGAATCCGACGCGGAATCGCGGACCGCCCACCGAAATTCCCACTCCGCCACCGAAATAGTTGTTGTGCGGATACGAGCTGTAATAGGGATACGTGCGATAGGAACTCGTGTACGGCTGGTAATTGTAGCTGCTGTATTGCGGCGAATAGCTGTAATTCGAGTACGGCGAATAGCCATACCGATACGACGGCGAGTACGAGTAATTGCGATTGCCGTAGTTCGAATAACCGTAGTTGCTGTACGACGGGCGATACGAGTAATTGCGATTGCCGTAATTCGAATAGTTCGAATAGTTCGAATATCCGTAATTGCTGTACGAAGGACGGTAGGAGTAATTGCGATTGCCGTAATTCGAGTACCCGTAGTTCGAGTAGCCGTAGTTGCTATACGACGGCCGGTAAGAATAGTTGCGGTATCCGTTGTTCGAGTACCCGTAATTGCTGTACGACGGGCGGTACGAGTAGTTCGAATAACCGTAACTTCGGGAGGGCGAGTAGGAATAACTCCGTGACCCGCCGCTGTAACGTGGGTAAGCGACCATCGTCGCTTCCGTCTGCGAGACGTCTGGACGATAAACGGCGTTGAAGACTTTCACCGTATCGCCCGCACGGGACTGCCTGCATGTCACCGCATATGCCAACGCACCGATAGCGAACAACGTCGCCGCCCAGAATGTCCTTTTCGAACTCAACCGACTTAACATAACACACGCTCCTTTTTTGCCCGGAAGGATTGTGAAGATTCGGACCTGCTGCTGCCTGTACCGATTCTGCTCACTGAATTGTATGCAATGATTGTGCCGAGAGAAACCGGGCGAAATGCGGAATTCGGCAGAAATCATCGCGAATTGCCTCAATTGACAGTCGGAATCGCCGACCTATCTTTCCTAGTCAGAACAAAGACCGCCGATGGTTGGCCGCAATCCTGTTGCATGATTTACGCCTGCCGCGAAACGTCTGTTCAATCAGAATCGCAGTTCTCATTATCATTCGAGGAACTCATGGCAACCCGCGTTTTAGTTGCGGACGACTCCAGCACGATGCGCAAGATCATTCTCCGTTCGCTGCAGGCGGTCGGGGTTCCGGAAGCCACCGAAGCGGCAGACGGCGACGAAGCGGTCAAAGCGTTCGCACCGGGCAAATTCGACCTCGTGCTGACCGACTGGAACATGCCGGGTCGAAACGGACTGCAAGTGGTCGAAGAAATTCGCAAGCAAGATGCAGGCGTAAAGATCATCATGATCACCACCGAAGCAGAAAAATCGCGCGTCTTGGAAGCCATTCAGGCCGGCGTTTCGGACTATCTGATCAAGCCGTTCACGGCCGACATGCTCCGCGAAAAGCTCGAAAAACACGGCTGCTGCTAAATCGGATCAGTCGATCGGGCAAACAACCGTCGCCGTCCGCCAACGATTGCAATCGCCAAGGCAATTTCGATCGCCGGCCGCCATTGTCGGCCGGCTTCGTGCTAGAATTCGCGGCGTGAATCAACTGCTGAACGTTAACGAGTTCGAACTTGCCGCGCGGGAACTGCTCGCGCCGATGGTGTATGACTATTACCGCGGTGGGGCGGAAGACGAATTGACGGTCGCCGACAATCGCGCGGCCTGGCAGCGATGGCGATTCGTCCCGCGGATGCTGGTGGATGTTAGCCACCGCGACTTATCGACTTCCGTTCTCGGACAACCGATCCGGTTGCCAGTGATCACCGCGCCTTGCGGTTTCAATGCGCTGGCGCATGCCGACGGCGAACTGGCCGTGGCACGCGCCGTCACCGCGGCGGGCACCGTGCAGATCGTGAGCACGGCCGCGACTTTCAGCCTGGAAGAAATCGCTCAAGCCGCGCCCGCTGGGCTACGCTGGTTTCAGTTGTATTGTTATCGCAATCGCGAAATCACCGCTCAACTCGTGCAGCGGGCGAACGCCGCCCGTTACCAGGCAATCTGTCTGACCGTCGACGCGCCACTGGTTGGCCGCCGCGAACGCGACATCCGCAATGGCTTTGGCCTGCCGGCGGGTTTGCGCTGGAAAAACCTCGAAGGTTTTGGACTCGATCGAATGGACACTACCGCCGAAGGTTCGGCGCTGACCCGCTACATTGCCGAAATTTGGGACACCGGCGTCACGTGGGAGACCGTGGCTTGGTTGCGTCAGCAAACGGCACTGCCGCTGATACTCAAAGGGATTCTCAGCGCCGACGACGCCCGGCGGGCCGTGGATTGCGGCGTGGCGGGTCTGATCGTCTCGAATCACGGCGGTCGCCAACTCGACGGCGCTATTGCTAGCGGCGACGCCTTGGCGAGCGTTGTCGACGCAATAGCCGGGCAGGCCGAAGTCTATGTGGATGGGGGCATCCGCCGCGGCAGCGACGTCCTCAAAGCGCTGGCGCTGGGCGCGCGGGCAGTCATGATTGGCCGGCCGTATCTGTGGGGGCTCGCGGTAGGCGGCGAGGCAGGCGTCCGCCGCGTGCTAGAAATGATCGCCGTCGAACTCGAACTGGCGATGGCCTTGGCGGGGCGACCCAAACTGACTGACATTGACCGCAGCTTGCTTGTCCGTTAGTTTTGCCGCTCTACATCAATCGAGATCACATGGAGGTGATAGCATGTCCAGGCGCACCCCGTCGTTTACACCGCTCGTGGCGCTGGCCGTTGCCATCTTCTCCGGCGCGTACTTCACGTTAACCCACGGCAAGATGCCATCGGTTTCGATTCCTGGCCTCAACGTGCCAGCTTCGACTTCGCATACCGGCAACCTTGGGCCGATCGGCGCTGGCGGATCAATTGATTCTCACGATGCCACCGCAGCGACCAGCATGACCGTTACACCGGTCAGCGGCGGGCAAAGCGAAATCTCCGTTTACTTCTCGCCCAAAGGCGGTTGTACCGACGCCTGCGTGCGTGAAATTCAAGCCGCGCGGCAAATGATCTTTGTGCAGGCTTATTCGTTTACTTCGGCACCAATTGCCAAGGCGCTGACTGACGCGCACGCCCGCGGCGTCAAGGTGACTGTCGTGCTCGACAAAAGCCAGAAGGGCGAAAAATACACCGAGGCCGATTTTGTCTTGCAGGCCGGAATTCCCACCTATATCGACGAAAAACATGCCATCGCGCACAACAAAATCATGCTGATCGATGGCCGCACGATCATCACCGGCAGTTTCAATTTCACCAAGAGCGCGGAAGAAAGCAACGCGGAAAATCTGCTGGTCATGCACGACATGCCGCAACTCTACGCGGCCTATCAGCAGAATTTCCAGGCGCACCTGGGTCACTCGGTGCAGTACGTAGGTCGCGCGGGCGATGGCTACGGAACGGCTGCTCGCTGATACGTTAAATTAGACGGCTTCCGGGCCGGAAATTTCATCGTCAATCACCATGGCGTCCAGTGCCGGCATGATGAAAATTTTGCCGTCGCCAAATTGGCCGCCGGCGCCGGTCTTGGCGACTTGCGAGATGGTTTTGATGGTGCGTTCCAGGAAGTCGTCATTGACCACGATTTCCAGCGCCACCTTCCGCAATAGCTGCGACTTGTACTCGCGGCCGCGATACATCTCAGCTTGACCGCGTTGCCGGCCAAAGCCTTGCGCATCGCAAACCGTCATCCGCGTCACGTCAATTTTATTGAGCGCTTCTCGAACGGCTTTGAGCTTGGTGGGCTGAATGATGGCGACGATCATCTTCATCGCGGCAAATTCCTTTTGGCGAGCCGAACTGCTGAAGCGCCAACAAATAAAGTTGCGACGACCGTTGTCTGTCTGACAACTTGGCTGCCTGGCTTTTTGACCGTCTGTCTAACTGGTTGGTAAAACGCCGCTCAAAATACGCCATTTTTTGGATCGAAGCCCAGCTTGATGGCTCGCTGACGTTCGGCTTCCGCCTCGGCAGCCCGATCGAGCTTCTCGTAAGCCAGACTACGATGGTAATACATCACAGACAGACTCTCTCGCATCGCGCGAATTCTGCGGCTCAAGACCACGCCATGCCGCTGAATGTTCTGCGCAATGACGGACATTTCCACCTGTTGCTGTTCGTACTCTTTAATGGCCACATTGAGTTCGCGCAGTGCTTCATCGTTCCGACCCAATTTGCAGAGCAACAGTCCGCGCGTGTCGCGAAATTCCGCCATGCTTTGCGCGTCCTCACGATCAAACTCATCCGCCGCTTCGGCTCGGAGCGCCGGATTGCGATTCGGTTCAATCAAATCGATTGCCTGATCAATCTCGCGCAGTCCTTGATCGAAATCCCGATCCGCCAGCGCTCGCGAGTACGCCAATTGATTCAACATGCCAGCGCGAAGCCACGTGCTACCGTGGCAAACCGCCAACGCATGCTTGGAGTCTTCAATGGCTTTGTCGTGCAGGTTGGGATCAGGTTGTTCGGCCGCCAGCGCCATGCGTTGCCAGATGTGCGCGCGGCTCGACCAGACGAGCGGTTCTTCCATCTGGTTTTTTTCTTCGAGAACCACATTCAGATCGTCCAGCGCGCCGGGCAAGTCGTCGGCGTCTTTGCGATACGAGGATCGCTGCAGGAGGAATTCGCTGTTATTGGGCTGCAATGCCAGGGCTTCGTCAATGAGCCGCAGTGCGCCCTGCGTATCGTCACGTTCGAATCGCATGCGCGCGCGGTGCGCGGCGTTTGCGGCCTTGTTGCGCTTGATTGCGGGCGCCAGCACCGGCCAGAGAATTGCGCCAACACCAAACAGCACCAGCGCCAATTGCAGAAAGCGACGTTGCCACGATGCTTGCACCGGCGGACGGTAAGCGGGGCGTTCATCGGCCCGTGGCGGCTTTTTGATTGGCTTTTCGACCGCAGGTTTCAATCCGGATTCGAAATTGTCGAACGTTACCGGCAAAGGAAAACCATGCTGATCGTATTGGCGTTGCGGCAAGCTCATCGGGCTCGTTCTCGGCGTTACGGAACTGTCCGCCAGCATAGCCGCGGCTTTGCGGAACTTGTCAGCGGCACCTGAACATTCTACGATCTATAGCAATTCGATGCCACGCGCAGTTTGCCGATTGTCGGGCAGATTGCTTGAACCCACCGCGCGAACCAAACGTGACGACGAGGCGTACAACAGCTACTTCAGCTTGCGATAAGGCCGCCAGTTTTTTCGATTTCAGCCAATTTTGGGAGAAAAACCGATGAAAGCCCTGGGAATGTTCAGTGTTGTGGCTCTGCTCTGTGCCGTGACAGTCTTTGCCGAAGAGCCGGCTGCCACCAAAACTGCCAGCGTGAAAAGCGGCCCGCAAGTGGGCGAAGACGTTGGACCGTTCACGGTAACCAAAGTCGCCGGTGCGCCGGAAGACGGCGTTAAGTCCGGCACGGAACTCTGCTATCGCTGCAAATTGGGCGCGCGCCCGGTGGTGATGGTCTTTGCCCGCAAGGTCGATGCCAATCTGGTCAAGCTCAGTAGCGAGTTGGACACCATCGTTGGACAAAACACCGAAAAGAAAATGGGCTCGTTTGTCAACTTGCTCGGCGAAAGCTCGGACGGTCTGACCAAGGATGCCGAAAAGTTGGCGACCGATGCCAAGCTGAAAAACGTGGCGGTTGTCGTGCCCAATGCCTACAAGACTGGCCCAGAAAGTTACTCGATTAATGATTCGGCCGAAGTCACGGTGCTGATTTACCGCAACAGCAAAGTCAAAGTCAATTACGCGTTGGCCGCCGGCAGCCTGAACGATGAAGCCATCAAGAAGATTCTGGCCGACACCAAAGAAATCTTGAACTAACCACCTACCTGGCCGGTGCATTTCGCAAGCAACATTCGTGCGCGGAACATCGTGCGGCAGAAAAAACGACGGGCGCGATTTCCGGGTGGAAATCGCGCCCGTTTTTCGTTTGGAGATTCGGCCGTTGCCCGCGTCGGATTAGAGCAAGCCTTTCAGCGCCGTCATGGCGGCTGCGTAGTCAGGCTCTTCGGCCACTTCTTTCACCAACTGGCCATAAACCACCTTGCCGTTGGTGTCCAACACGTAAACGCCGCGGGCCAGAATCTTGAGTTCGTCAATCAGCATGCCCCAGCTATTGCCAAACGAGCGATCCTGGTAATCGCTGGCCACACGCATGTTTTTGATGCCTTCGGCACCACAAAAGCGGTTCATGGCAAACGGCAAATCGAGGCTGACGGTCAAAGCATTGATCTGGCCGCCGAGCGCTGACAATTCGTCGTTGAAACGCTTGGTTTGCAGGGCGCAAACGCTGGTGTCAAGCGATGGCACCACGCTGATGAACGTCGGCTTGCCGCGAAGATCGGCCACGCGAATGGTATTCATCGAGCCATTCTCGAACGCATGAATCGTAAAATCCGGCGCGGGCTGGCCCACCTGTACGGCAGTGCCTACCAGCGTCATCGGATTGCCTTTAAACGTCACTGCTCCGGAACGGGCCATCGGGTCTTCTCCTGTTGATCGAATGATCGTGCGAGCGGATTCGGGCACGAGCGCCCCGGTTATGCCTGGGCTGCCTCCGGTAGTATCACCATTGCCGGAGTTTACGCAAGTGCTAGCGAGCCAGGAAAAAATTCCGTAAAAAGCGGGAAAAACTTGCTGCGGAAAAACTGAGCGCTTATCATGAAAATATCATCGGGGGGGTGTGCGCAGATTTGCAGGAAGCAATTTCTCAAAGGAGGCTCCTATGTTCGGCCTAACGTCTGAGTGTCGATTGGATGTTGATCGCGGACCGGACTGGCTGTTCGTCCACGTGCAGCGGCCCAACTCGGATCGACTTGATCCGATACCAATGGCCGACGCCGTTTGGGACGTCGTCGAGCAACACTTCACCTACCGAGTCGTGCTGGAACTGGGCGACTTGCCAATTCTGCACAGCCACTTGATCGGGCAATTGATCTTGCTTGGCAAGCGGATCAGCAATCACGGCGGCGTGCTGCGGATTTGTGGACTTTCAGCCCACAATCAAATGGCGCTTGCGGCCTGTCGCTTAGACAGCAATTTGCCAAACTTTGCCAACCGTACCGATGCCGTGCTCGGGCAACGAGCGCCCAAACCGCGTTGAGCATCGCTTGGGTTTGGCTCGCCTTTCGCCAACCAACTTTTGGGCGGGGCTTTGGATGTTCGACCAAGCGACTTATTCAGCGTTTCTAGCGGTTGGCGGCCAACTCGCTGGATTTTCGCAACGCGTTCAGTAGTTTTTCAATTTGCGACTGCACTTCGCTGGTTTGCGAAATCACCAGCGAACCGGCGGTGGGCAGCGGCTTGATGGTGGCCGATCCACCGCTGGCATCCCAGCTTGGCGCGGCAATCGTCGATTGGATGGCGGCGATCAGCGCCTCGTAATCGTCCGACGAACTGCCATCTTCCGCTTTGACCGCCACCAAATCTCGCACCGGGTAAACGTGAACTTCCAGCATGCGGCCGGCGTCGTCGCGGCTGGTGATCGTCAGCGATTCGTCGCGAATCACAAAGCTCGCATCCAGCTTTTTAAGCGCCAACCGCAACGCGGCGCGGGCGCTGATTTTGGACACCTTGCAGGTGATCGCGGAATCGCCAGCGATGCCAGCCGCTTCCAGCGAGCGTTCGTCCACCTGCACGGATACCTCCAGCACGTCTCTGAAAAACGCGGCCACATCTTTGAGCGGCGCATCCTCGAACTGGAAATCAACTTCCTTATCTAGCGCTTTGTCGATGCGCTCTTGCGCGGCTGAATCGCGTTCCGATCCGAGCGAAATCCGAAAAATTTCGTCGGCCGCGCGGCTGACCCCTCCGCCCGCCAGTACGACCAGCAATGCCAACGGCAACATCCGGCCCAGCGATGAACGCATCATGATTCTCTCCTCGATAAAAATTGAATGCCGGCTCTGTTCCGAGAGACCGACGAATAACACGCTAAATGTAAAAATTGTCAACGCCTTGCGATCGTGCGGCCCACCAATCATTGTGCCGGAGTTGATTGATTGACGTCGGCGTTGAGGACGAATCGGAAAATTCGTCTCTGATGAAGTGCAAACTCATTGCTGCACACGTTCAGCTTCGCGCATCGCATCGAGTAACGCGGCAATTTGTTGATGAACGTCCGCCGTTTGCGAAACGACAAGTGATCCCGCGGCTTGCGAGTATAAGACGCTGCCCTGGCCGCCAACTTCGTCCCACGTGGAATACTGAACGGTGCCGCGAACGATTTCCAATAATTCCTCGGCGTCCCCTTGCGGCGTCGAATCCACCATCACCGGCCTGGACGAATTGGGCAATCTTGGGAGCTCGTCGGCTGGCGACTTTTGCATGGGTTGGACCTGTTCACCCTGAGAACCGCCTTCGAAACTCGATTTCCCATGGCCCTTGCTAGAATTTGGCATCTGCGTTTCGAGGTTCGCCAGATGGGGTCCGCGATGGACGATCAGATCGCGAACCGGATAGATGCGGACCTGCATTTTATTACTGGCTTCTTCAGCAGTGGTGATCAGCAGCACCTCGTTTTGAATCATGAACGTCAGGTCAAGTTGTTTGAGCACCAAGTGCAACGTCGAGCGAGCGCTGATTTTCGACAGATTTCTCGAAATCGGCGTATCGAAACCAACGCCGGCCGCTTCGAGCGCCCTTTGATCCAGTTGAATCGTCAAGTCCGTTTTCTTCATGAGAGAATCGACGAACTCGTTCAGCGGGATGTTATCCGCAGCGACGTCGATTTCCTTATCTAGCTTTTGGTTGATCGCCGCTTCGGCCGCCACGTCTCGCTTGCTACCGA
The DNA here is from genome assembly GCA_038205115.1 of Pirellulales bacterium. GTDB lineage: Bacteria > Planctomycetota > Planctomycetia > Pirellulales > JBBRCE01 > JBBRCE01. Next base: position 41,369 of record JBBRCE010000004.1, on the reverse strand, counting down.
CGATGACGCAGGTCGGCATGTTGGTGGATTTTGCAACTTCGGCTGCTGGCTTGGCGTCCGGGGAATTTTTCGCGTTGGGCGTTTCGGCCGCATGTTGGGCCGAAATCGTGGCCAGCGCGCCGACCAACAGCGCGGCGGTGATTCCGCCGACGCCGAGCCATTTTCGTTTGAGATGAACCACGTTAGAGCACTCCATTTCCTATTTTTTCGCGCGTTCGCCACCTGTCGAGCAAGGAAATTTCATCGTCACTTGCGCTCACTCTTGTACCCGCTTGGCTTCGCGCAGCGCTTCGATCAGGTCTACAACTTCTTCGTGAACTTCCGGCGTTTGCGCAAAAACCAGACTACCGACGGAATCCAGGTACTTCACGTTGCCCTGCCCGGCAAGGTCACCCCAAGAGTTTGGCTGTATCGTACTGGTGATGAGTTGAATCAACTCGTCGACGTCTTCATGCGGTGCGGCCTCGCGGCCCGCAGCCGGAGTTTGAGCCGCAGGCGGCATGTTGGTTTTGGTCGGCGGCGAAGAATCGGCCGCTTGAATTCCGCCAGTGTTTTTATGAACGGCGGGCGCAACAGACGCCACATGCGGTCCGCGGTGGACGATCAGATCGCGCACCGGGTAGATGCGGACCTGCAACTTGTTGTTGGCTTCTTCAAATGTCGTGATCAGCAGCACTTCGTCCTGGATCATAAATGTCAGACCGAGTTGCTTGAGCACTAAGCGCAGTGCCGAGCGTGCGCTGACCTTTGACAGATGTCTGGATATCGGCGTATCGAATCCGACACCTGCCGCTTCAAGTGCTTTGTGATCGAGTTGAATTGATAAGCCGGTTTTCTTGCTCAGCAAATCGGCGAATTCGTTCAGCGGCAACTTTTCAGTGGCCAAGTCGATTTCTTGATCGAGCTTCTGGTTGATGGCCGCATCGGCTGCGATGTCGCGCTTGGTTCCAACGATGATACTGGTGGGAATTTTCGCCGCCGGCGCAACGTTGGCCGCCGGCGGAGTCGGCTGTTGGACGGGTGGTTTTGGTACAGTCGGTTTCGGCTGCTGTTGAGCAACCACAACGGACGACGCCCAGCAGGCAAGCAGCGTGAGCACGGCCGCGCAGCGCCAGCCCTGAGGTAATTGACGCATACCCTCCGCCCCCAATATCGATGTGATTGTTCCCCTGTTCCGCAGGGCAACGCCGGCTAAAGATGTGCTCCGGCCTCGCTGGCAGTCTAGCACTCGCGGAGTCGCCAAGGCAAGAAAATTCTCGCCGGCAAAATTCGATGCCGCCGGTTGCCGCCCTGAGCATCGCCACCGCATGGGCAGCATCATCAACCACCAGGGCGCGGCGCCTGCGAAAGCAGCCGTCCGACTTTCGATCCGAATTTTTTAGTCGCCGAGCCGAATTTTCATCGCATTCCGGAATAATTCGCGCCGCTTGGCACGAATAGTTACGGCAGGTGCAGATCAAAAACTAATCTCATGCAATCCGCGCCGCACAATTCCCGGTACACTGTCCGCATGCAACCCGTCCGTCGCCGCGTTGTGATTCGTTGGGCGATGAAGGGGTTAGGGAAAACGTCACTTCGCACCACTTCATCTCGCAACACGTCGATTGCGCTAGGACGCCTGCTGCCCAGGGCGGTGGGGCATCGTACGATTGCGGTTGGAATCGTGGGCCGGTTGTGCCGCCGCGGTGCGCGCGATTTGCCAAGAATTCGCGGTGATTTCGCAAAACTTTGACGTCATATTCTTGACAAGTAATTTTTATTGGAACATGATGCGTAGGGTCTCCCACTTTGCGCCACAAGCAGTTGTTCGGCATTCCGATGGTCCACTGCCGCACGAGTTGCGGATCACGTCCGATTGCTAACTTCTGCTGGAACTCGTTTAGTCTTGGTCGATATCGCCACCGCTGAGCCGGCGCCTCATCTCCTGATTTTCGCTCAACTTAACTCAATACCTATTCCTGATCACAGCCGCAAATCAACACGGCGTGAATTCGTCACAGCGGCATGCTGTCGCTGCCCATTTGCTGAGGAACACAAAGAATGATTGCGATTGCGAAGTGCCGCTGGTTGTTTGTCTGCCTGGCCATTGTTGCTTGGGCGGGCGTCGTTGGTGGTCCGGCACTGAGGCATGCTGCCGCGCAGGAAGAGAAGAAGCCAGCCGAAGAAAAGGAAGTCAAGAAAGATGAGCCGGAAAAGAAAGTCAAAACCAACTTCATTCTGAATTGGTTTTGGACGATCGGCACCATCGGCATTGGCATTCTCGGTTTGTTCGTCTACTTCTGGGCCACCGTCGGGCGGCTGTTCGTCGAGATGAAGCTGGATGTGGCCATGCCGCCCGAAATTGTCGACCAGTGCGAAGACCTGCTGCAGCAGCGAGACTTCAAGAACATCTACAACGTGGTCAAAGAAGACGACTCGTTCTTTAGCCGCGTGTTGTCCACCGGGATCACTGAGTTGCCCAGCGGTCTGGCCGAAGCCCGCGAGTCGATGGAGCGCGTTGGCGAGTCCGTGACGGTTGAAATGGAAAAGAAAATCAGCATCCTGGCAGTGCTCGGCACGCTCGGGCCGATGATCGGGTTGCTGGGCACGCTCAAAGGCATGATCGCCAGTTTTAGCGTCATCGGCGACTCGTCGGGCGCTGACGGCGGCATCAAGCCGGAAGAAGTGGCCAAGGGTATTTCGGAAGCCTTGTGGCTGACGATGTTGGGCGTGGGACTGTCCGTTCCGGCCATTTACTTCTTCGCCATTTTCCGCAATCGCGTGACCAACATCTCCGTACAAACACTGCTGCGGGCAGATACGTTCTTGCGTCACTTCGCTCACGCCGCAAGGGCAAAAACTGCCGGTGGCGCTGCCGCGGCTGCACCAGCCAAGCCGGTGAAAGCCTAGTCCAAAGAGTCTCGTTTGCAGCGCCTGGCAATTGCCTGACGCCGGTTGGATTGTTTGCGTTTAACTTGCTGAACCGACGGTCGATGGATCTGTTATGTCTGGTAGCCTGTCTACAGAAGCCAATTCAGAACCCAACTTAACGCCAATCTTGGATATGGTGTTTCAGTTGATTACGTTCTTTATGTTGGTGCTGAACTTCAAAGCCAACGCCATGGATAAAGACATGGCGCTGCCGATCGTCGGGTCGGCCAAGGCGCCGTCGGAAAAGGACGGACCCGGTGAGGAAGTGATGGTCATCAACATCAACAAGAAGCAGCAGATCACCATGTTCAATCAAGTGATCGACAATTTCAAACAGCGGGTGGCCAACGAGGCGAATCAATCGCGGATCAAATACAGCCTGGGCAAGGACGACAAAATACCGGCCACGGTCGCCTTGCGCGCCGATGCCGGCACGCCGTACAAAATCGTGAATACGGTGATTGTGGAGTGTCAGAAACAGGGCTTTCGCAAGTTTTCACTCAAAGCCATGAATAAGTCAGATAAGGCGCCGTAGCGCATGACGTGTCAGTAGGCGAAGTCTTAGCGAGTGACGCGCAACTTGGGCTTCGCCTGCTACGTTTGTCGAGGCATTCCAATCCACGGTGGGACGGTGGCAATGCAAAAACGAAATCGGACGACCGCGACCGTGGAACTCAACTTAACCGCCATGCTCGATATGGCGTTTCAGTTGCTGGCCTTTTTCATTTTGACGTTTCGAACCGCACCGAACGAGGGACAAGTTGTTTTCAATTTGCCGCCAGCCGCGCCGCTTAAGAACACGACAACGCTCGATTTGGGCGGTGAGCACAGTTTGGATTCTCCGCCGCAAGGTGCCGACACACTGGTCGTCAGACTGCACGGCGGTCAGTCCGGAAGAATCGAGCAGTTGGCCATCGGCGACCGCAACTTGCCGTCGCTCGATCGGTTGAAGACCGAACTGCTGGCCGATATTGCCAATCCCAAAACCAACTTCGGACAGGTAATCCTGCAGATCGATTCCAACGTGCGGTATGAAAACGTGATGCAAGTGATTGATTTATGCCGGCGAGCCAAGTACTGCGACGGCCGTCCGCTGAGTAGTTTGAGTTTGGTCGAACGTCGCTGATTGGAATTGGCCCGCTGAACGTTTCTGAATCCGGGCAGTCTGCTGGCAGACCGCCCACTGAGTAAATTATGAGCCGCAAGAAAAAATCGCGAAAACATGGTGACGTGGAACTCAACCTGACGGCCATGTTGGACATGGCATTTCAGCTGTTGGCGTTTTTCATTTTGACATTCCGCGTCGCGCCCAACGAGGGGCAGATTTTAATCAATCTGCCGCCGCCCGCGCCAGTCGAAGGCGCTGCGGGCGGGCCGTCCAAAATTGGCGAAGACACCGGCACGCCGCCCAAGCCGCAGGTTTCGCTAATCGTCAATATCATGGCAGACCCCAAGGCGCCGACCGGCATCTTGTACGGGCTGAGCGGCAAGAACATCAGTTCGATTCAAACGCTCGAATCGAGTTTGAAGGCGGATGTCGGAAACGCCAACACCAAGTTCGAGCAATTGATTGTCGGTATCGATTCGGGCGTGCATTACGCGGATGTCATGAAGGTCATCGAAATTTGCAGCAAGCTTCGGCGGTCCAACGGCGAGCCGATCGCCGGGCTCAGCTTGGTCGAAAATCCGTCCCCCGGCGGTAAGTAAGGCATGCCAGCGCCGGCGAGCGCTGGTTGCAGGGCACGACGTTGACATTGAAGAAGTTACCGGACAAGACGTTGCACCTTGCAGAATTGTCCGTTCCAGAGCAGCAGCGCGACCATAGGGATATCCAGTCATGCCACGCTATTCTTCGCGCGTGCCCAGTAACAAGTTGTTTCGCGGTCAGGAACGCGGCCGGTTAATCAGTTTGATTTTACTGAGCCTGCTGATTCTCGGCATCATCGATAAAGCTCGAGATCCTAACACCTACGATTTTCTGGCCAAGCCGGAAGTTGCCCGCGTACACTTGGGGCCTGATGGCTTGCCGATTGACGAATCGCCGCGGCGCCGCAGCAAGCCCAAGCCGACTTCCTCCACCGGCGCGTCCCGCTTGCTTGCCCAAAATTCGGATCAAACGGCTAACTTTGGCACCGTCGTTCCACCAGCGGCAACCACTAGCGCGGATCCTCGTACTGCCGCAGTCGTTGATAAACCCACGGTCTCGTTGACGAACTCCGACGCATCCGTTGGTCAGTCAGACCCGGCGGCGCCTGCGCAAGCGCCCAAAAACGACAGCGTGGCAGCGGAAAAGCCGGCAGCGGAAAAGCCGGCAGCGGATACCGCGGCAAGTCCGACGGAGTCGGTTAAGCCTAGCGAGCCATCGTTTCCGGACGATCTGCCGCCGAGCGAGACGTCATTAAACGATCCGTCCGTTGGCAGTAAGGAGGTCATCCATCCGGCGCTGAAAACCACGCCGGGCACCGAGATCGATCTAAAGGATTACCATCCCGTCGGCCCCACGGATGAAGATCAAGACGAGTGGGACGCCGCCAAAAACGACGACTTCTTAGGCGTGGAAGATTCGACCAAGGTCGTTGGTGCCTTCGATATGCGAACCTATCGCCGTTTACACAGTTGGGTGTCGCGGCAGACGCTTGAGCAAATGCGTGCGCGATCGGACAAAAACGTACATTTCAGCCAATATACGCAGTCGCCGGAAGAGTTACGCGGCAGGCTCGTACACCTCGATTTGGATATTCGCCGCTGCGTCGTACACACCAACGGAATGAAGCAATTTGGCGTCGAAAAGTACTTTGAGTTCTGGGGATTTTCGAAAAACAAGGATCGGGATCACGACAATCAGTTGTACTCTGTCATCACCGTGTATCCTCCGGAGGGCATGCCGATCGGAGCAGATTTTAAAGAACGAATCCGCTTTGATGGTTATTTCTTCAAATTGCAGGGCTATTCTTCAGCGGCCAAGCCAAAAGCCACGCAGGTGGCGCCGCTGTTTGTGGGGCGTTTTGATGTTGCGCCCAAGATTGCCAGCGAGCCCGTGGAGAACATGGGCGACTATCTCTGGTGGGGCGTCGGCGGAATGGCGCTGTTTTGTTGTCTGGTCGTCGCCGGATTCATGCTGGCTCCGCGCCGTCGTGGTCGGTTGTTGCAGGAAACTTCGCAAGCGTTAGGCGGCACTGAGGAGGCCGTGGACATCGATACTTGGCTCGATCAGGCCGAGCATGGCGAATTATCCGCGGACGGGAATAAATCCGAGTCGGACGACGATTCTAATGATGAACACAGCGTCAACGGTCAAGCGAATTCCGGCGGCTTGTAACTGATGTCCACGATCCTGCCGCGCGTTCGCAAGGCAGGGTCAGTGCCCGCTGAACCTCCGCAGCGGATCGAACGAAACGTTGTCGAGCGCGTCCGATGCGTCGCAACAGGGCGGGCGAAGCGTTTTCCGGATGAATCAAATCGCTCCGCTCGGAGATCGACATACAAGTCACGTCCTGCGGCACTGAAACGTTTTTTGAAGTTTTCCATTGACTTGTATGCTTTTCGCGTCAGACTTGACGTTTACGGTCTAGCCAGCGGATAATGCTATCTAGGTTTGCCGTGGCTTGGGTTTTGGGTTTGGTCGCGCATTTTTTAACGCCAGTTTTCATTCGTATCGGCGGGAGGCCTGCTTTCATCATGGCTATAGACGTTCAAGACCAGTTGGAAGACGAAGAAATCGTGTCTGCACCGCCCAGCCCAATTGTCGAGGCGTTTCAGACCTGGATGCGGGAAAAAGGTGCGTGGATGGCCACTAGCCTCACCGCGCATGCCGTGATTTTGTTATCGACCTGGCTGATTTTGGAGCTGTTGGGTTACGGCGTCATCCGCGAGAAAAAACCGCTCGATGTGCCAACGTTCGAAGCGGTGGATGCGCCGGCAGCGACGGAAGAGATCGCCAAGTTCGAACTGACCAAAACATCGTACGATCCCACGGAATTAACCACCGAAAGCCTGACCGCCGAAAATAAAGAGGCCGCCATTGAGGCCAAACATTTCGACGATAGCGGCCTACCGTTCGAAGATTCGGGCGGCGGCGTCAAGTCGAGCGCCAACGTCATGGCGGGCGGCTTGGGTGGATTTAACACCAGCAGCATGGGCGCGGGCGGGGCAATCACCGGCATGGCCGGCGGCATCGGCGGCAGCGACGGATTCGGCAAAAATGGTGGCTCAGGCGGCGACGGCTCGGGGTTTGGCGGCCGCGGTCAAGGCAGTCGCGAAGCCATGCTGGGCACTTATGGCGGCACGAAGAATTCCGAACGTGCAGTGGCCGCCGCGCTGAATTGGATCGCGCGTCATCAGAGCGCGGATGGTTCTTGGGGTATCGAAAGTTTCACCAAACAGTGCAAGGGCGGCCAATGCGGCGGCGCTGGTAATCACAAGTCCGACTCCGCGGCAACCGCGCTCGGTTTACTGCCGTTCTTGGCTGCTGGCCAGACGCATCAGAGCAAGGGCCCCTACCAGACGAAAATCAATGGCGCGGTGCAGTGGTTGATCAGTCATCAGAAGCCCGATGGCGATCTGTCGTTTGGGGCTGGTGGCAATAGCCGCATGTATTCGCACGGACTGGCAGCCATCGCCCTCTGCGAATGTTACGGTTTGAGCGACGATTCGCGTGTGCGGGCGGCCGCTCAAAAGGCCATTAAGTTCATTGAAGACGCTCAGGACAAGGCTGGCGGTGGCTGGCGGTATGAACTGAACCAGGCCGGCGACACCTCGGTTGTTGGTTGGCAAGTGATGGCGCTCAAGAGCGGCCTGATGTCCGGTTTGACCGTCAAGAAAGAAACGCTCGACGGCGTGCACTCGTACCTCGGCTCGTTCAAAGGCAAGAACAACGCTTACGGTGGCCTGTTTGGTTACCAACCCGCCGGCGGTCCGACTCCGGCCATGACGGGCGTAGGCGTGTTGTGTTCTCAATACATGGGTTCGCAGCGCGGTTCGCCGGAAATCACCGAAGGCGTGAAGTTCATCATGGGCAACCAGCCCGACGGCGGCGAGCGTAACATCTACTACTGGTATTACGCCACGCAGGTCATGCACAACATGCTCGGCCCGGACTGGGACACTTGGAATCGCAAGATGCGCAAACTGCTGATCGACACCCAGATTAAGGACGGCGGCAATGCCTGCGCTGTCGGAAGTTGGGATCCCGATCGGCCTACCAAAGATCACTGGAGTGATGCGGGCGGTCGCCTGATGGTCACCAGTCTCTCCTGCCTGACTCTGGAAGTGTATTACCGTTATCTTCCGCTGTACAAGTTGGATAAGCCGGCCGAGGCGAATGCCAAGGAAGCGGCCAAGTAGAGTTTGATGGTCGACAAACCAGATCAATGTTAAAACTGAATCACCGGTGCTTTAGCGATTCCGTTCGTTAAAGCCCGGTGATTTTTCATTTCGAATTTCAATGAGTCATTTCTGTTCGACGAATCTGCACGTATCGCGGCGCATTCGCGATCTCGGCGTTGTTGCCGGCGGTGGGGAGTTCCAATGATGCATCGTCATATTTCCAAGTTGGTTGCTCTGGTTGTCTTTAATGGCCTGACGATGGCTGTTTGCGTTGCTCGCGCGGAGGAGCAGCCGGTCGAATTTCTGCACGCCATGCAGAAGAATGGCCTCGGCGAGACAGCCCAAGAGTATCTTTCGCTGCTGCAGAAAAACGGACTGCCGCCGGCGCTCAAAGAAACGCTGGATTTGGAACTGTCCAATTGCTTGCGGGCAGCGGCCGGTGAAGCAATAACTCCCGAGGAAAGCAAAAAGCGACTCGCCAAAGCGCAGGAGCATCTCGACAAGTTCCTCAAAGAATATCCGAAGCATCCGGAAGTGGCAGGCGCACTCCAGGCCGCCGGCAATTTCGAATTCCAGCGCGGCTTGGAGCTATTGTCTTCGGCCAAGGGCAACGGGGAAAAGAACGAGCAAGATCGGCTGGCCGAAGAGTCTCGCAAGGCGTTTGCAGCAGCACGTACCAGGCTAAAGGAGGCTGCCACGTTCTTCGAAAAACAGATGAACGACATCGAATTGGATATCTCCAAGAATCCGCTCAAGGCGGCGCCCGCCGCGGCGCGCGGCCGCGGACGTTCGTCGAGTTCCTCCGCCAAAGATCCACGCATTCGGCAATTGGAAAACGCCATTTTCAATTGGTTGGAATCGCAGGGTACGCTCGGATTTCTAGAATTTCAAGTCGGCCAGACGTACTTCGACATCAAGAATCCCGAACGTAAAAAGGTTTTGCAGACGGCCGCCAAGGAGTTCTACAAAGTCAAAGAATATTCGCAAAAGAAGGGCATCGGCAATCTGCCGCCCATCATGCTGGCCAAGCTTTGGGAAGGCCGCACGCAGTTGGAACTTGGCAACGTGGACGTCGCGATCGACATTTTTGAAGAATGCGTGGGGGATGAACCAACCGGCAAGATTGCCGCTAAGGGCGAACTCCCGTTTAACGTCTCCTACGCCGCGCAAGTTAAGCTGGCAATCGTGCTGGCCATTTATCAAAAGAAGGGCGCAGAACCCAGCTTCAACGATGGCAAAGTTTGGCGAGATGCCCACAAAGACGGTCGCGAGACGAGCGGTTGGTCGCGCGTCCCGGGCTACCAAGGCATCACGCTGCAAATGGCAAAGTGCAAGATCGAGATGGGCGAGAAAGAGCCCGACAAAAAGAAGGCCCTCGCCAATTTCAAAGAGGCCCTAGGCCTGCTGCAAGAGATGTCGAAGTTTCCTAGCGAATACACGGCCGAAGCGCTGCGGCTCAAAGCCACGGTTGCGGTCAAAGTCGGTGGCGAGGGCGCCAAAGGTGGAGAACTGGACCCTACGACATTTGCCGACGCCTTGGCCTTGGCGCGCGATGAAGCGCAGCAGCGGCATTGGCCGCAAGCTATCAGTTATTACGAAAAAGCCGTCAAACTCAGCGAAAAAGAAAAAGACCAGGAGCTCGTGGCCAAGGCCAAGCAGGAATACGCGCTGGCTCGCATGTTTTTGCTTGAGCAAAGCTATACGGCCGCTGCCGCCGCCAACGATCCGGCCAAAGTGACGGAAGTCATGACCAAAGCCAGCGCGCTATCCGCCTCGCTTGACCGCACCAGCCCCATCGCCGCAAATTCCGCCAGCTTGGCCGTCGGCTGCGCGGTCTGGCTTTACAACCGCATCAAGACCGACAAAACCAAAGAGCCCGAAGCCGGCGACAACGTGCTCAAGTCGGCCCAGACGGTGATCGACAATTGGCCCAATAGCTCCGGCGGCGGCAAGTGCGCGATGTACATCGCCAGCATCAATATCAGCCGCAACAAGTTCGACGCGGCCGCCAAAACGCTGGAAAACGTCGCTGAAAGCTCACCCGTTTACGGGGATGCCATGCAGCTTGCGGCCAAGTTACATTGGCAACAATATGCTACCGAACGCAATAAACCAGTTGCCGAACGTAATGAGGCCGCGTTAAAGCTGCACCGCGACGCCGTGATTCGCAACGTGGACGCCGGCGTCAAGGGCTTAGAAGCGCAGCCCGAAACCAAGGAGCTCGACCAGCAAGTCACCGAGTTACGGTTGATTGAAACCAAGGCCTATCTCGACTCGGGCGCGCCGGCCGACTTGCCAAAGGCTCTGGCGGCCATCAAGCCCCTGGCCGACAAAATCAAGACCGGCCAAGCGCTGGATAAAACCAGTCTCGACATCGCCGTCATGGCGGTGCGCGTTTACGTCAAGACGGATAAATTCGACGAGGCTGCCAAGATCGGTCAACTGTTGTTGGCCGTCGGCACCGACGATTCTTCCACCAACACAACCTTGGTTGTCTTCGTCACCCAAGTCAACGAAGAGGTCAAGAAGGCGCGGACGGCGTGTTCTGAAGCGCAACTCAATCCAGACCCAAAAGTGCTCGAATTGGCCCTGGCCAAGCAAGCCCGCAACATCGACCTGCTCAAGGAACTGCTGGCCAAACTGTCGGGCCGCTCGAACCTCAACGAGAGTCAGCAACTCTATCTGGCCGATCTCTGCTCCGAAGTCGGCCTCTTGGCCGAGGCCTCGCGGCTGTACGACAACGTGCTGGGCGTAATCATTGCCGCCGAAGGCGAGAAGGGCAAGAAAAGCATTGCCGTTCGCGCCAAGCTGGTTGGCTTACAGCGTCAGCAAAAGAAGTTCGATGAAGCCTACAAGAACATTTCCGAACTTCTCAAGGTCGCGCAGGCGTTGGAACCGCTGATGGAAAAAGGCCGGATTTTGCAAGCCTGGGCCGAAGAGGACATGAAGACCGCCGGCAGCGCCAAACGATTCGAACCGGCCGGTAACTACTGGGGCAATACGGCCAACTCGCTGGGCAACATGAAACCCCGCGTGCCGCCGGAATATTACGAAGCCAATTACAATTGGGCCTACTGCCTGCTGCAGCGTACCAAAGTCTTGCGTGGCGATGCCGCCAAAGAGTTGGCCAAAGAAGGTTCGACCATCCTCAATAACACACTGGTCCGCACCCCGGCGCTCAGCGGCCCAGAGATGGTCGCTAAATACAAGGCGTTGATTGCCGATTGCGATAAGGCGGCCGGAATTACGCCGGCACCTAAATAACGCCCGCCGCGCGAAGCAAGCGTTGCGCTGCGAGCCACGCATTAACCCAATCGCCGCATCGGAAGCGGAGCCTCCCGCGGTAGCTCCTCCTCCGCTTCTGTCCCGTCGCATTTCTGCCACGTTTTTCCAGCGCCGACGCTCCGCACACTGTACTTTGGTATACTTGCTGCGTATGATTCCATACGGTTCGTACAGGGCCCGAATGGAGAAATGTAGATGGTCTGGGCTCACGTTGATTCCGCATCGTTGACCAACCCGGCGATCGCCCAGCGGTTGTTGGCCGTCGCGGCCGAGTTGCGCCGGCAAGGGGCAAACCCTTGGCGGATTGAGGCCTATTGCACGGCGGCTAAGATCATCCGCCGGCTGCCGCGCCCGCTTGTTGAAATCGCTGCCACCGAAGGCGTCCCAGGGATTCGCAATCTGCACATTGGCAAATCGCTGACGGAGTGGTTGTTTGAGTTTCTTTCGAACGGCCAGCTGCTGCCGCCGCTCCATGCACGCCAGCGTCAATGCCCCGGATCCGATTCAATGCGCGGAAGTGGTCCAGAGGCGTTGAACATCTGACGCGTGTTCCGGCTCTTTGGCGGTGCGACGTTGGTTTCCGAAAGTGCAACGCGCGTGCGGGTCTGGTTAGCCAACTGCCACAATTCTACGTCAAGCTCGCAAACTCTGCTGTTTTTCGCCACGGCATCAAATCTGCAAATACGGTCATCCGCTTTGCTGAGGTTGCGGCGGGGAGCCGCAATCGGATCGGCAGGCATCATTTGCGATTAGGGGATCTTAAGATGAAAAGCGCAATGTCACTGATGGTTTTTGGGCTGGTTGCTGTGCTGTTCGCCGCCGCGAGCGCGCGTGCCGCCGACAAGGCAGGCGAAGTTTCGAATCACGAGGGAACCGTCGTTTCGGCCACGGCCAGCATGTTGGTCATGACGGATAACGCAGGCAAAGAGCACAGTCACACCGTCGGCAGCGATGTCAAAGTGACCATCGACGGCAAGGACAGCAAACTGACCGATTTGAAGAAGGGCGACAAAATCACCGTCGGCACCAAGGACGGCAAGGTCGTATCCGTTCACTCAGGCGTGAAGAAGTAGTGGTCAATTCCCGAAAGTTCACAGCACCGCCGATCACATAGTTTGCGAATCGCGACGCCGTGAATTCCTCATTATTTTCCAGACGGAGACCGTCATGGCTGGTAAAGCAGAAGAAATCAAAGGTCGCGTCAAAGAAGCCGCTGGCGCGGTGACTGACAACGATCAATTGCGTCGCGAAGGAAAGATTGATCAGGCAAGCGGCAAAGTCAAACAGGCGATCGAAAACGTCACCGATAAAGTCAAAGACGCCGCTCAAAAATTGAATGATGGCAAATAGTCGCTCAACCTAATGGCAAGAGTGGACTTTGCGTACGCGGCCAATCAGATTGAAAAGTCTGATTGGCCGCTGTCGTTTAATCTCGCCGAAGATTCTCGCGGAATTTAGCGTAAATTGAGGATTTGTCGTCGTTGCGGTCCGATTCGTGCAGCTCTGCTCGACGCAGTTCGAGGTTGGACGTTTCGAAACTTGCTCGTCTCGTACAATTAGCAAAAATGCGTGCCCCGCTGGAGATTTTAAAATGCGAAGGTTCATTACGTACGGCTTGTTGTCATTAGTTTGCATGTTGCCCTCGGCACAATTATTTGCTGCTGGCGGAGGGGCGAGTGGCGGAGGAGCGAGTGGCGGCGGATCCGCTGGAGGTGCCTCGAGTGGCTCCGCAGGCGCTTCAGGCTCGACGAGTTCCGGCGGTATCGGTGCTGGCGCGAACAACACGGGCAGCGGTCTCGGCAGCAGCCTCAACAGTGGCGATCGTGGCGGCTCATCGAGCAGTTTCGGATCAACGTCTGGTACCAACGCGGGCACGCTCGACAACGGCAACTCATCGCTGGGTTCGGGCACCAACTCAATCGGCGGATCCGGCGCGCGGAGCGCCGGCGACTTGGGCAATTCCGCGGCGAACAGCTCCTTGAATGGCGGTCAATCAGGCAGTCTGGTGCCCAATCGAGCGATCAACGGCAACAGCAGCACCGGTCTAGGAGTCAACGGCACTGGCTTGGGCGTCAACGGCGCTGTTATCGGCGCGGGTCAGCCGGCTGATGCGGCGCGCGGTTTGAGTTCGCAGTCTGGTGCCTCGTCCGAGCCGAATGGCGGCAATGGCGTCAGCGATTCCAGCCGAGCCAGCGGTAGCAGCGGCAACACGTTCAACCGCAATGATGGCACTCAGTCACCGATGAATGCTGCGAACAACGCGACGAATAACGAATGGCGATGGAAATTCTACAACAACGCCTGGTGGTACTGGATGCCCAGCAATCACTGGCTGACTTATCAGAGCAATCAATGGGTCGACCCCGCGCAGGCGTACGGCACCAGCCCGCAAAACGGTTACGTCCGTTCGGGGGCAGTTGAACCGGCATATCGCACCTTTTACCGCGGCGCTGACGACCGATCCATGAACGGCGTGCAAAGATCGACAGACAGCACGCCAATTAGAAAATCGCCAGACAATCGCGGCGCAATGCCGCAACGCACTATGAATCAGCCTCTGACCGCCCCCAGTGCGAGCCGTGCAGCGGATGCTGCTCCAATGGCGCATTAAACACTAGCACTTTGCCGACCGGCGTTAAATAACGTCGTTCTCAATTAGTTGGGAACGACGTTTTTTGCGTTCTTGAATATGGATTATGTCCAGCACCGCTGCCGCCGTCATGCCGCGGCGTTGATCGGCCCGTGGGGGCAGCGGAGTTTGAACAGACCGAAGATTTCGGACTGTGTCAGGCCGAGTTGTTTGTGCGGCTCGGTCTCGCTGAAGATCGTGTCAAAAAGTTCCCGCTTTTCGTCCAACACCTGATTGATTCGCTCCTCAATGGTTCCGGTGGTTAAGAAGCGACTAACGGTTACCGGGCCAACCGCGCCAATGCGGTGCGCCCGCGCGATGGCTTGGTCTTCGACGGCCGGATTCCACCAGCGGTCGTAGAGAAACACATAGCTGGAAAACTGTAGGTTCAAACCCACGCCGCCCGCGCCGTAACTCATCAGAATCACATGGCTATTGGGGTCGGTTTTGAATTGCTGAATTACGCCATCGCGCTTTTTCGATGGAATCTGTCCGTGATATTCCAGCGGTCCAAACGGGCGGAGATGGCCGGCCAAAGTTTGCAGCGTGGAAACCCATTGGCTGAAAATGATGGCTTTTTGCCCGCTGGCGGCCACTTCTTCGATGTCGGCGCAGAGCCGTTCGAGTTTGCTGCTTTGGCCGCTAACCGGATCGAAGTTGCAAATTTGTTTGAGCCTGAGCACTAGCTCGAAGACGTGCTGAATGGTGGCCGCATCGCCCATTTCGGTCAAATGCACCACGCCTTCGTTCTCGGCTCGCTCGTAAGCTTCGCGCTGTTCGGGGCAAAGTTCGAGCGTGGCATCTCGGAACAGCTTGGGCGGCAGATCGGTCAGCACTTTGTCCTTTGTGCGCCGCAAAATGTAATCGCCAGCCGCTTTGCCCATCTGTCGCGGCTTCATGTCGGACTTCAAATAGCCGGGCGACAGGAACTCGAAGATGCCGACTAAATCTTCCGGGCTGTTCTCGACCGGCGTGCCGGTCAGCGCCCAACTGCGACTCCGCGGAATCGAGCGTACGACTTCGCTGGTGGTGGATGTACGGTTCTTGATGCGTTGAGATTCGTCGAGCACCACCAGGTCGTAATGAGCGCCGGCGGCGGTGGCGACGTCCCGATCGCGAATGAGCACTTCGTAGTTGGCGATCTTGATGGGTGCGTCGGCTAACTGCCATTGCCAGCGGCGACGGGCTTGATCGCCTTCGATGACCGTAATTGGCAACTCTGGCGCCCACTGCGCAAACTCGCGCTGCCAGTTGGTGACCAGCGGCTTGGGACAAATCAACAGCACCGAGCGAATTTCGCCGGCATGCAGCAGCAGCCGCGTTGCGGTGATGGCTTGCATGGTTTTGCCGAGTCCCATTTCGTCGGCTAGCACCGCGGCAAATCGCGGATATAAAAATGCAATGCCTTCGAACTGATAAGAAAAAGGCCGAAACGGAAATTGCAACGATCCCGCCGAGGTCAGCGTTTCTAGCGCCGGCTGCAATAGGTAATGCAAGCGATCGACCAATTTGACCACATCGCGCGGCGGCTTTAATCGTGTGAAGGTTTGCGGTTCGGTCGCGGGCGGCGCACTTGGTGCGTTGCTCGCAACAGACGAGCCAGCGAGATTGCTGGCTAGCTCACGCGGACGAATGGGCACCAGCACCGCGCCGGTTGCATCGGCCGGTTCGCCGCCAAAACTATTAAGCGGCGCGCAAACCGAAAACGTAAAGCTGGTGGCTTTGATCCGCGGTGCAACAATCGGCACAGATACGACCAGCGGGCGAGGCAAACTCAATACCTGCGCGGCGCCAGCCGAACGCGGCTTATGCGAGAAGACCACCGATGACTCGAGTTCGATGGCCGCCGGTTCGAAGGCGATCGACGCGGCAATTCGCGGCGCTAGTGCGTCGGGCTGCCAAGAACCTAGCGAAGCTGGAAAATCGATTGACATGCGTTGCCCAGGCTTCCGCTGTTGATCGCGCGCCGGCCGAAAACATCCGGCCAGCCGGCGCGTTTACTGCTTTCCGGATCGCTGCGCCTCGTCGATGGCTTCGCGAATTCGACCAAACGGTTCGAGCAGATCGAATCCGTCGCCCCATTGTTCGAGCGGCTTAGCAATTGTGGCGCGATCGAGTTCACGGTGCGGCGGCAGACATAATTCATGGCGGCCGTGCCGAAAGGTTGTTAAATTGGCGACGGTGCGATGCGCGGCGTCAACGCGCCACAGCGTTTCGCCACCGGCCGCAGGCGGGTTGGTTTCGGAAGCCAGCACCAGCGCAATTGGCAGATCGACATGTTCGCGAACTGCCAGCGCCGGCCGCACGTCGGTACAAACCAGCGCCGGACGATGCGTGGCCTTGGTCAACAGCGTCAGCCCGATTTGCTCTCCGTAGAGGAAGGGTTCCAACGTGGGTCCGTAGAGAATTTGCTGGGCGCGATTGGCTTTGACCGGCGCGGTGCAATGGAATTCCAGCGGCCTTCCCAAATGATTGAGAATCAAATAGCCGCCGAACAGTCCATGCTGCTCGTGCTCAAGCACCGTCAAAAAGCCCAATGTTGCGCCACTCTTGGCGTCGCCTGCCGCCATGCGGAAATCTCCAGAGAGTGGGACGCGCGGAACCGAATCCAGCTTTGGCTGCTACGTGGCTTGCCTGGGGCAAGTGCTCCAGTTAGTCAGCAGCCAGCAATGTTGTTCGTGGGTTCCGAGCGGCATGTTGCGAATTGCCAACGGGCGGCGTCCTTGCCGAGCGTGGCTTTCCTTTGAATCGGATGAGCCGGATGTGGACTTTACTTCCCATGTGCTAGCATGAAACTTACTCGCCGCTTGCCCGAACTGCCTTGTAAACGCGAATCGCCGCCGACGTGAACGATCAACATTCACCACTGCCCCAGCGAAGTTCCGATTCCACACGGTATTATCCGTTGGTAGGCTTGCTGGCAGCGTTGGCGGTGGGCATTTTTGTCGATCGTCAGTCGGCCTGGCCGCTGCCCGTTTGGATTTTATTTGGCGGGTTGTCGCTGCTGGTTTGGTGGCTGGCATGCAAGCACTTCCAAGAATTGCCAGCAGCCGTTGCGGTCGTCGCGTTGTTGCTGGCGGTGGCGTCCGCTGGCGCTGCGCGACATCACCTGGCCTGGCACTTGTATGCCGACGACGAGGTGGGACTGACCGTTGACGAGCAGCCCAAACCGGTTTACCTGGAATGTGTGGCGCTGACCGGTCCGCGACCAGTGCCGGCACCAGCTTACGATCCGCTGCGCGGCGCTCCGGTTCGACCGAGTCTGCGACTGCGCGTGCGCGTCACTGCCGTTCGCGACGGACAATCTTGGCGGAGCGCGTCGGGGCTAGCGTCTTTGAATATTCCGACCCTGCCGACCAGCGACCCGAGTGATCTGAGCGAATCGATGTCAAACGATTCTGGCGACGCGACCGATGACGCGCCGCTGGATCAACACCCGCTGCCGGCATTTTTGAACGTGCCGGATATCCACGCCGGCGATCGGATGCGGATTTTTGCGCGGATGTCCGCGCCGGCAGCGCCCATGAATCCGGGCGAGTTTGATTTTGCCCAGCATTCGCGGGCAGACGGGAAGCGATGCCTGCTGTCGCTCAAATCGCCGAACTGTTTGCAGATCATCGAGCGCGGCTCCTGGTTCAGCGTGCGAAGATGGCTAGAAGCCGCCCGGACACGTGGCGTGGCGCTGCTCTGGAGCCGACTCTCGGCGCGCGAAGCGCCGCTTGCCTGCGCGGTACTGCTGGGTGCGCGCGAAGAAATCGACGGCCCGCGCACGGAAGATTTTCTGGCCACTGGCACGATTCACGTGCTATCCATCTCCGGCATGCATGTGGGAATTTTGGCTTCGCTGTTGTTTCTGGCGCTGCGCGGCGGCATGTTGCCGCGCTGGCTCGCCGCGCTGCTGGTTGCGGCAATCACCCTCGGCTACACGCTGTTAACCGATGCCGAACCACCGGCAGTCCGCGCGCTGGTGATGGTGTTGGTTGTTTGCGGATCGATATGTTTGGGCCGTCGCAGCTTGGCGTTCAACTCACTGGCCTTGGCGGCGATCGTGGTATTGGCGATCAACCCTTGCGATCTGTTTCGGGTAGGCACGCAGCTTTCTTTTTTATGCGTCGGTTGCCTGGCCTGGATTGCCAGTCGCCCACGTCATCAACAGGACGAAGACCCGCTCGACAAACTGATTCGCGTAACACGTCCGTGGCCCACGCGAATGGCGCGGCTGGCAGCGCACTGGGTTTGGGAAATGACGCAGGTCAGTTTGTTGATTACGCTGGTGACGTTGCCGCTTACCGCCGCGCGATTTCATATCGTCTCGCCGGTTGGCTTACTGCTCAACACTCTGTTGGCAATTCCGATGACGGTGGCCATGGCGTCCGGTTTTATGATGCTCACCGTGGGCGCCGTGATTCCAGCGGTGGCGGACTTCTTCGGCCGCGTTTGCGACCTGAATTTGCAGATGTTCGACCATGGCATCACGTTGGCCGATCGCTTGCCGGGCGGACATTTTTGGGTCGCCGGACCCGAAGATTGGTGGCTGAGCGGATTTTACATCGGGCTGGTGCTAATGGCACTTTGGCCACGATATCGCCGACCGCTGCGGCAATTGCTCGACAAGCTGCGCGGTCAGGGCGATGGTCAAACGGCAGCCAATTCATCGAGCGTCGCGGTCGAATCGATAAGCACGTCGCGTTTTTCCCGAATGCTCGCTCATCCCGCGCGCTGGCCGGTGGCGCTGGCATCGCTGTGGCTGCTGCTGGGTTTACTGACGTCGCAGATTCGCTCCAGTACGCACGAACAATTGCAATGCGGCTTCGTTTCCGTGGGGCATGGACTAGCCGTGTTGGTGCAACTGCCTGATGGGCGAACGCTGCTTTACGATTGCGGCAAGATGGGGTCGCCCAATGGCGGCACACAATCGGTTTCTTCTTACTTGTGGTCGCGCGGTATTTCGCACATCGACGCCATCGTGCTTTCGCATGCCGATACGGATCATTACAACGCCGTGCCGGAGTTGCTGCAACGCTTCTCAGTTGGCGTGGTTTACGTTTCGCCAATCATGTTCCGCGATCATAGCCGCGCCCTGGCGGCACTGCACGCCGGCATCGAAATCGCCGGCGTGCCGATTTGCGAGACGTCCAGCGGCGACCGTTTAGTCACCGCTGGCAACTGCCGCATCGACGTTTGGCATCCACCGGCGGCCGGCGTTGTCGGGCGCGATCTCGATCGCCACAACGCCAACTGTATCGTGTTGAACATCGAATATGCCGGCAAACGCGTGTTACTCACCGGCGACCTTGAGGGCACGGGCTTGCGGAACGTCATGGCCGAGTTGCCTTGCCACTGCGATGTGCTGTTGGCGCCGCATCACGGCAGCATGGCCAGCGATCCGGCCGGGCTGGCGCAGTGGAGCACGCCCGACTATGTGATTGTCAGCAATGCGCCGGCCTTTCAAACCGGCAAGTCCGTTAGTCTGTACGAAATGTCGGGTGCCAAAGTGCTGAACACGGCCGACTTCGGCGAAATACAAGTCAACATCGACGCCCGCGGCATCCGCGTGCAGACCTTTCGCCCCCTGCCCTCCCAGATCCACAGCGCCAATTAACCGCGCAGCGCTCATTTCCTCCTCGCCTTCGCCTCTTCCGCCTCTCTCACCCATCCGCCTCTCTCACCTCTCACTCGGCACCAGCGAATAAACTTGCACGTTGACGCCAGGGCTGTAAAGCAGATGGCAGGGCGGTTGTGGGGCCTGGATTTGGCTCGCGATTAATAGCGTTTCGCGGCAGTCGAGCAATTTCGCTTCACGAAGTGGATACGCCATGTGATGAACTTGTCCGCGCAACAGGCCGCCGCGACGCGAGCGAACGTACAAATAATAGCGCTCGGCCAGAAAGTATTCGAGTGTATCTGCCAACGGGTGCCCGCCATGCTCGCCCGGCGTGGCGATCGGACTTCCCAGCGGCGCACCAATTTCAACCGCCACGTCGCAACTCGCGCCGGGCGCGTCCGGCCCACGTCGCACGCTGCGGTAACGGATGGTCTGACCGCTACGTTCGATGGCCATGGTCGCGTGCTGGTAATTCAGATTCCAATAGCGGCGCGCGGTCCAAACGGCCAGTCGATTTGCCGCCTCGAGGCTAAAAAACCAAACACCCGGTTTGCGGCCTCGCTGGTGGACGTAGGTGCGGACATTCGTTTCGTGAAATTCAGAAACCCCGCGCACCGCCGGTGACCACCAGGGCCGTACGCCCGACATGTGAAACGGCACCAAGCCAACCCAGGCGTCGCCGTGCCAACAGTCCAAGTCGAGTTCCGCCGGAATCAATGGGCGAATCGCCGCGGCCGGCAACCGCCAGTGGACGAAGAGCAGGTCTGTCCACGTTTGGTAGCCGGCCTGCCGCACGGTTGGTCTTTGCGCAGGCGACAATCGGTCAATGACAATGGTCGTTGGGTCTTCATCGCCGTGGTGAATCTCCATGAGTCTTGGCAATTCCTGTCGATGCCCTAAAACATCTTCGACGTTGCGTCGCTTGGCTTAGCAACCGAATTTGATACGCAAAGCTTAACGCCGTCGAGGCGTTCGAGCGATTCGCCGCGACGATCGGCAGGTCAAGATCATGACGGATTTGAGTTGCAAAGGTTCGTGCTCGGCAAGTTAATCTACGCTCTCCATCCGGCGGAGCACAACGTTTTCGCCGCGCGTAGCTTTTAAACATAGGGCGGCGTGGGCGGATAACTGCCGATTTCGACATGGTTGCCATCGGGGTCACGGCAGAAAATCTGTCGGATGTTGCGATCTTTGATTTCGTTTTTACGATAAGACACGCCGTGTTCCAGCAGTAACCGTTCAACCGCGTCCAGGTCTCGCGTGTGCAAGGCAATGTGCGTGGCGCGGGTTTGGATTTCGCCGCTCGGATCGCCGGCCGCTGGATTATAAATGATGTGAATCATCAAACCGAAGTTATAGAGCCAAGCCCCGGCAAAATCGAAGTTCGGCCGCGAAACCTCGCGAAAGCCCAGCACGTCGCGCCAGAAACGTGTGCTCTCTTCGACACGCACCGACATGAGGCCCAGATGATTCACGGCTTCAAGCGGCAACGGAGCAGGCATCGTCATGTTCCTGGCATACTGTGTTCGAATGATTTATGTTATTGCCGTTCCATCGTATTCGCCGCTTACGGCCAACGCAAATCGGCCGACGGCTCACTCCGCGGAGTCATTCAATGACGCGCACCACCGCCGTGGTTTTACTATTCAATGGATGTTTTGGACTGCACGTTTCCTTGGCAGCGGAAACCGTCGCTTTGTACGCAGGCGGCAACACGCCCGGCGCGCAGCGCGCCGTGGATGCCAAACTGGGCGAGCCGTTTGGCATTGCCTTCGATCGCAATAATCACGCCACGATTTGCGATATGACCGGCCAACTCGTCTACCGCGTTGATCCGCAGGGCGCGATTTCCACACTGGCCGGCAATGGCAAAGTCGGCAGCGCCGGCGACAACGGACCGGCAACCGACGCCCAGTTCAACGCCATGCATTCGCTGTGCGTGCTACCGTCTGGCGATGTGCTGCTGGCCGACACATGGAACAACCGCGTGCGACGCATCGACCTCAAAACCGGTCGTATTCGCACCATCATCGGCACGGGCGAAAAAGGTTTTTCCGGCGATGGCGGACCGGCCGACAAAGCCCAGTTCGGCGGTATCTATTGTTTGGCCACTGATCCGCGCGGCGAAAAACTTTACATCACCGACTTAGACAACGGGCGAATTCGGATGGTCGATCTGACCACAAACATTGTCACCACCGTGGCCGGAAATGGCAAAAAAGGTAAGCCAGACGATGGCGCGTTGGCCACCAGCGCGCCGCTGGCCGATCCACGGGCTGCATCCGTCGACAGTCAAGGCAATCTTTATATTTTGGAACGTGGCGGCAACGATCTGCGCGTGGTGAACGTGCAAGGCCGCATCAAGTTAGTCGCCGGAACTGGCGCCAAAGGCAGCGGCGGCGACGACGGACCGGCGCTCAAAGCGCAGTTTAACGGCCCCAAGCATCTGTGTTGCGACGACCAAGACAACGTGCTGATTGCCGATACCGAAAACCACGTCATCCGCCGATTCAATCCCACCGATGGCACGATCGTCCGCGTGGCAGGCACGGGCAAGGCCGGCTCGGCAGGCGTCGGCGGCCCGCCACTTCAAGTGCAATTGGATCGTCCGCACGGCATCACGTTTCATCCGCAGTTGGGACTGTTCATCTGTGATAGCCATAATCATCGCGTGCTGCGGATCGAAAAATGAATTCCGCGCAGCGCTCGGTTACCATCGCGCGGGGTGCGCGCCGCGGTTCTTGAGCCGCAAGTGGCGGCAACCGTGCTTCCCACTCGGCAATTCTTCGCTCATAATGCCCTATGTCTGGCCTCGCCAGAATCGAATTCGGCGTGACGTCTGAGCCGACGGTTCGTTTTTACAAGGCCGGCGATTCATGACCTCAATTGTCGATTGCGCCTTCGAGCGATCCACTTCCAAACTCACAGGACTTGAACATGTCGATTGGACTTTCGCCGCCAGGCAACTCAAATTTTCCACAGTCACAGCCGCCGTTGCGGTTAATCGTCGAGCAGCCAGGCCTGTTGCGAACGCTGGCCAAGGCGTTCATTTGGGTGGCGATGATTCTGCTGCTATTGCTGACGTTGGGCGCGTTTCTGGCGGCCAGCATCGGCGCATTGACGTTGGGACAGGCGGGCAAAGACTCAAATCCGGTCGAAGAAAAATACCATTCGCTGTCGTCCTCGGCGATTAATAAAGTGGCCATCATCGACGTCAGCGGCGCCATCATTGGCTCCGAAGGCTTTGTGAAATGGCAGATGGACCGCGTTCGCGACGATGACAACGTCAAAGCCATCGTGCTGCACGTCAATTCGCCGGGCGGCACCATCAACGGCAGCGACTACATCTATCGACACTTGCTGAAGATCACGGAAGCAAAAAAGATTCCCTTGGTCGTCAGCATGGGCGCACTGGCGGCCAGCGGCGGATACTACATTTCGATGGCGGTCGGCAACAAAGAAAAAACCATCTACGCGGAGCCGACCACCTGGACCGGCTCCATCGGCGTGATCATTCCGCATTACGATCTGGTTGGCCTGATGGATAAGGTGGACGTCCAAGACGATTCGATCGTCAGTCACCCGCTCAAACAAATGTTGAGCCCAACCAAGCATTTGCCGGGCAAGTATCGCGACGAAGAACACGCGATTCTCCAGCAATTGGTCGATAGTAGCTTTGGTGATTTCAAAGCGATCATTTTGTCCGGCCGACCCAAGCTGACCGCCGATAAGCTCGATGCCCTAGCCACCGGTCAAATCTACACCGCCAAGCAAGCCAAAGAGGCGGGGCTGGTTGACGAAATCGGTTTTCTTGAAGACGCCATCGATCGTGCGATGGAATTGGCAAGTCTCAACAAAACCAACACGCGCGTGGTGAAGTATACGCGCCCGCATGGCCTGATCGATATTTTTGGTGCCAGCGAATCGGCCCAAGCTCAGCGCGGCAACGCGCGCGATCTGGCAGCAATGCTCGACATGGCCGCTCCGCGTGCCTGGTATCTCTGCACCTGGGTGCCCGGCGCAATGGCTTCCGAGCAAGCGCAGTGACGCAGTATCTGCCCATTGCATCCAAAAGGGAAACCGGTCGGCGGCACTAGGATGCGTCGATTTTTTCGAAATTCTTCTGTCGCAGTGGCGAGTCGAACAAATTGCCGACGTTGCGAAGGATATCGTATCCTGCACCGCCATTGGCCTGTGCATTTTGCCGGACGTGCGTGTAGCGGATTTCAAGCGTGTCGTCGCCGGCATCGAGATTGGCAAACAGCGAGTCGAGAATCGACGTTCGTACGGCCATGACATCTTTGCCCTGACTGCCGCCAAACACCAGTCCGGTTGCCACATTGTTGTCGAAAGAAATCGAATCGTCGCCTGTGCCGCCAATCATATAGGCGGTCGCGCCGAGTATTGAGGAATAGAGAGTGAGAGTTTTGTTGCCACCACCGCGGCTGCCATCAAATGTGGCGGCCGACTTCAAATCTACTCCGGCGATGGCGATCGTGTCGATTCCCGTTCCGCTGGAAAATGTGGCGTTGCCGGTCGCCGCGCATTGTGCGGCGCTAATCAAATCGTTACCGGCACCGACGTCAATGGTCCACACTCCGCCGATCGAAACTTGAGTCTGTTGCACCAGATCGTAACCTGCCGCGCCGGTGATCGTGAGATCTCCGTGAATCGCGCTAAAGGCCGTAGTGATTCGATTTGACGAGCCGCCGCTGCCGCCGATAATCGTCAGAGAGCCGGTCACGTAAGTTTGATTGACGTAAATGGTATCGTTGCCCGTACCGCCATTAACGGACACATTACCACCGACGATGATTGGCTGACCCGATGTTCCCAGCGTGATGGTTTTATTGCCACTACCGCCGCCAATGACAATGTCGCCCGGCAAGTTGGCGTTATCGAGCGAGTAAACGTCCGCGCCCGCGGTCAACTTAAGCAGCATGTTTTCCACAAGGCCAGCCGTCACGGTGCCATTAACAACTCCGTTCACGGTCGTCCCATTGAATGCGGTGATTGCGTACTCATGCTCGACTCCGTCGCCTTGTATGCGGATGTTGTCAGCCAAATTGTCGACGGTGATGATCAACTGCCTGCCGAGCACTTGGACCGTCACTCCCGGAAGTTGTCCGACTTCGGGATAAGGCGCGAAGTTTCCGACGCTGGAGTAGACGGTTCCGCCACGGGTTGTCGCATAGCCGACAAAGGAATAATTCGCAGCGGGAAAAGCTCCGCCACCTACCATCGCACCTGCCCTGCCATCGACGGACTGCACCGTGACGCCAGCGCCACCGAGCGTTGGGTTTGGATTAACCGATGACAGCGAGAATAAAAAGCCGCGCTCGGTAATACCGGCATCAGCTTCGGCAAAAACATTTCCGCCCACGGTGACGTAGTTGACGTTCAATTGGACCACATTGGCGGTCACCGTAATCGAGAGCTGAAACTCGATCGCGCCAGCATCCACGGCCGCGCCAGAAATACGTGGAAAGTGTCGTTGATCGACGGTCAACGGCGCACCTGCCGAATCGACTGCCAAAGCCGTTGAGCCGGCGTCGATCGCAATACTATTGCGCTTTAACGCAATCGAGAACGATGGCCCTCCATTGTCTGCCAAGAGGCCTGAGGCAAAAATGTCACTCGCAATAGCGTTGACGTGATTTCCGTTTTGGCCATCGGTGAACGCACCAATCCGATCGACGCCGAAAATATTATTGTGTGCGCTCACTGCAAAAGCGTTAATCGAATCGTCCGCAGTTGCGTCAGCTCGTTTGTTCCCGACAACGATTGAGTTGTTCAATGTGATGTTACTCGCCTGAATGACTCCGCCTGGGCCATGCGTGTTTCCGAAAAACGTGCAGTTGGTTACCGTCAGTGGCGAGGGACCGCTGGTTGCGATTTGCGTTAGCGCTTGTGCATTGCCGAAGAAGGTCGAATCGCTGATCGCAACTGGCGTAAGGAACGACCGAAAAATAACTTCCGTTTTTCGTTCGGGTCGACGCGCGCTATCACGAGCAGCGGGCGTCTCACTCAGAGGAAGTTATTTTTCGGTCGTTCCTAACCGACGCGTCAATCAACACGTCGCCAGCCCCGTTATTTGCGAATAACGTGCGCGCGATGCTGAACGTGGCCGCCTGTCCGACCAGCATTGTGCCGGAATTACCTTCGAAGGAGCTGTCGAGAATTGTGAATGAGCCGCCCAGACATCGAATCAGGTTGCCACCGAACGCGGCGCGGGCGTTCGTCAAGGTGCAATGAGTCAACGTGGCGGAACCACCGACGCCATGATAAGCCGTGGCGTCGTCACCGCTGCCGGAAAAAATGCAGTCCGTAAATTGCATGTCGCCACCGGCGTTGACGATGCCGCCTTGATCGCCACTGATCGTAGTGTTGGAGATTTTTACGGTGCCGCCGTTATTGAAGAAGGAGTTGCCTTCCGTGCTACCCTCAATTGTCGAACTATTGATCGTCACCGTACCGGTGTCGTTTTGAATGCCACCGGAATTGCCGACGACGGTCACATCCAGCAAATTGAGTGTGGCCGAGTAATTCCCGATCCCGCCGCCAAAGCCACCGCTGTTGGCGGAAATCTCGCAGAATTGGAGACTGAGTACGCGCTGGTTCAGCACGCCGCCGCCGGAGAAGTTGTCGTCCGGACCGGAAAACGGCGCATTTCCGCCCGTAATTCTCAGTGAATCGATTTCGGCATTACCACCCTGGGCAACATGAAAGACCCGGCTCAAATTCTGTGCATCGACGGTGAATCTGCCGAGCCCAGCGGCATTGATCGTCAACTGGCTGGATATGAGCAGCTCTGAACCACTTAATCGGATCGTCGCGCCTGACAACGATGCAGCGAAGGTAATGGTGTCAGCACCGTGTCCGGTTGCCGATCCGTCGACCGATGTGTCCGTGTTGGCCGCCTGAATGGCCTCTCGCAGCGTCACCTGTCCATCGGCAATCAGATTGTCGGCGGAACTGGTCACTACGATGGCAGTTAGGAACGACCGAAAAATAACTTCCGTTTTTCGTTCGGGTCGACGCGCGCTATCACGAGCAGCGGGCGTCTCACTCAGAGGAAGTTATTTTTCGGTCGTTCCTTAACATCCGCCGATCTTCAAATGCTTCGATGACCATTCTCATCCGTTGAGTATGACGATTGCAACCGCTTTCGAAATAAGTTCGGGGTTTCATGGCAGGTAAATTAAAGTGTCACTGGGTAGAGGACAAATTCAATGAGTTCGAGTCGCCGCCGGGCGTGAATATCGACGGTTTGCTGCCTGAGCGGTGCTGCTTACCACCCGTCGGATCATCCATCATAATCCGAAACCTGTTTTCTGCGCGCGGATTTGCCGCAAATGGGCGATCGGCCGCCTTCCTGGCTGACTTGTTCGATCAGAATTCCTCGAATCGAGCAAAATGATGGCTTACTACTCCATGAATAGTGGATTGACGCAATAACTTTTTGCGAGCTTCGCTCCCCGCTCTGCGTCGCCGTGAACCTGTCACGCACGTTCTCAAAATTCTCAGCGTTGGCAAGGGGCCTGCTTATCGCCAAGCCCCCCTCGCGAAATGACTCCCCAAATCGCTAGAATTGTTAGCGGGGTGATGAGGCAACATATGTGGACCTGCCCGCGGCATCAATTGACGAGCACGACTTAACACCGCAGCGGGTTCGAGTCGGTCTGGGCAATTCGGCCAAGATAACGAAAAGAGACTTTGCAATGGGACGAAATTTCGAAAATCGCAAGAACGCGATCTTCAAAACGGCAGCTCACAAAACCAAGTTGTATTCCAAGTATGGCAAGCTGTTATACGTGGCCGCGAAAAATGGCGTGCCCGACCCCGACGGTAATCCGTCCTTGCGGAGCATGATCGAAAAAGCAAAACGCGATCAAGTTCCGGCCCACGTGATTGAAAAAGCCATTCAAAAAGCCAAGGGCATGGGCGGAGAAGACTTTTTGCCTGCCCGCTACGAAGGTTTCGGCCCAGGCGGATCGCTAGTGATTGTCGATTGCTTGACCGACAACAATCAGCGGACGATCTCCGAGGTTCGCAGTTGTTTTACTAAAACCGGTTCCAAACTGGCTGCCAGTGGATCGGTGGCCATGTCGTTCGACCGGTTGGCGATTTTGTCGTTCAAAGGCGACAACGACGAACAAGTGCTCGAGGCGATGTTAAACGCGGATGTCAACGTCGAGGAGGTCGAGTGCAAAAATGGAACGATCACGATTTTTGCCCCGCCGGACGAATTCTTCAAAGCCAAGACGGCCCTGTTGCAGGCATTTCCGGAAGTGGAACTGGAAGTTCAGGAAATTACCTTTCTGCCGCAGACCAGCAAACCCATCAGTGCGGACGACTTGCCGCTGTTCGAAAAATTCATGCACATGCTCAACGATTGCGACGATGTGCAAGACGTATTTCACAACATTGAACTGCCGAGCTAGGTGAGGCGTCGAAGATAAACGCCGGCAAACGGGCGAACTCGGTTTGCGTTGAGCGGGCGGATTGGCTACCATACAGCCACGCAAATTTGGAGCAGCGCGCGAACCGCCAGGTTACGCCGCCTGTCCATATGTTGCCGAAAGTTCGGAGCGTAGCTCAGCCTGGTAGAGCGTCTGGTTTGGGACCAGAAGGTCGCAAGTTCGAATCTTGTCGCTCCGATTCATCCGTCAAAAAGTCGTTGCACCAGCCGTGCCGCGACTTTTTTTTGATACTTGCCCGAACGATTGTTTTTTGATTGTCGTCATTTCTGGGTTGGCGACGGCTAACGAGCACAGCGCGTATTGAAATTCCCTAGCTGCTTGCCCGTTGACCGCTGCGGCAGGTATCCATGATTTTGCCACTCTCATTAAGCGCAACGTGAAAACGCTCTGCGCCTTGCAAACGATGCAGTGAAAGGTGGTAGTCTCGGCTGGTGACGGCTAAATAGCTCAGTTTTTCGGCCGCGTTGGGCGAGCGGATGCGGCCCCACGAGCCGTCGCCTAAATACAGCACGCCTCGTTCGTTGGCCAAACCATCAATCAGCGGCTTGGTTCGCTTAAAGGTGTGGTCGTGGTGCTCCAGCACCACCGGCACGCGATATTTCTCGAACAGCGGCACCCAATGTTTGCGGTTACCCTCGCCCGTACCGTGCGCGATGGCCTTTGGATCTTTGCTGGGCACGGCCTCAGGATTTCGGAACGAAGGATACGCCGGCACATGATTGACAACCATCACGTGCGGGTGATCGACGCGGGCTTTCAATGTCTTTTCGAGCCAGTCGGTTTGCGCGCCCTCAATGGGACTGGTGTGGCCCGTGTCCAACAGAACCAGGCTCAGATAATCGCCAAAATCGAGCGTGTTATAGCCTGTCTCTGGGAACAGGCCGTCAAATAAGTTGTAATAAAACGGAGCTTTGCCGCGCGGTTTTGCGTAGCCGCCTTCAACTTCGTGATTGCCAATGCAGGTGACCATCGGAATTAGCCGCCCGTCGCGGCCAATCATGTGCTTGCTGTAGTTGCGTACAAACGCCAGGCTGGTGTCGATGGCCGTGCCGTTGTCGTAGCCCAGATCGCCGCCGATCACGGCAAACATAGGATCTTGGCGAGCGGCTTGAATGTTGTTGGCGATGGCGTGCGCGTTGACCCCGCAGTCGCCGCCCGAGATGAACGAAATGGCATCGGTGGCTTTGGCCGGCATGGTGCGAAAGCGGTAGATTGGCGAATGCTTGCCGATCCGAAATTGGTAGTTCGTGCCCGGGGTCAGCTTAGTGAGTTCGGCGCGAAAGACCTTTAAATCCGACTGCCCAAACGGGCTGCTGCTGGTTTCTTGCGAATTCCAGGCAGCCACAGCAGCAGCGCTCACGGCGGAGCCGCTCTTGATGACGCCGGCGGAAATGGGCGCGGCGACCGATGCCACCACGGCGGTGGCGGCCGCCGTGATCCCCGACGTGTAGTAAATATTGGTGTTGGGCGTTTCTCCCCGCGTGCCAATCCACTGCACCGTCATGGTGGTGGTCGGATCGCGCTGCCAGGTCAAAAACAACGTGTTGGGTTCGAACGTGGGATCGTCGATCAGCTTTGTAGCGGTCGCATCGGCCGCTTCGTCGCCCCGCAAGGCTCGCGAAGCTGCCAGACTGACGACGGACGCGCCCAAAAAAGCGCGGCGAGAAAGAATCAGAGACATGAGTGGCTTTCCGGTTTTACAGTCAACGTACAGAAGCGCGGCAGCGGGGCCGAGCGTATCGCGGGGCAACAACGACTCGCAATGTCGCGGCTGTCATAAACGTCGTGCGCACGAGAAAAACCCCCGTGGCATGACAGTCAGGCAAGTGGATTTATTATCGCCTGCGCGGAAATCCCGGTCAATCATTTTTCGGATGGCGTTTTGCACCAAGGTGATTGTCGATCTGCGGCCCGGCACACTCGTTGCCATTGGACCGTTGCACACCCGTCGAAGCGACTTGCTCTAATCACCGGCTTCCGGTCAGCTAACCGTTGCCCGTGTATGATCTGCGAATAAGTACGCTGGGCCTGAAGGGTCTGAGCCGTTCACGAATCCGCCAAACGTGACGGCAAATTTGGCAATTCGTTGTCTTTGACGGCGGATAATCGATATATTGAGGCCAACGATATCACCGTCAAGCTCGCTACGACAGGATGCAATTTCGGATGAAAGTGCCGTCGTTTGGCCGTTGTTAGCGCGGGCTTGCCAACGAGCGGTTCAAATTGCATCGCGCCGGGGAAGTTTCGCGGCAAGGCACCGCAAATTGTAACGTAGGATTGTGCGGATTATTGCGCGACGCGATCGACGCCGCCGCAATTGGCACTTGCAACAGTCAGCCAACTCGCCGCCACGCTCCGGAGATCCAAGTTCTCTTTGCGGCAAAATGTTTCATGATCGAATTTTTCATACTGCGACTGATCCTCTGGATTTGCCTGCCCATCGCCTTGGGCGTGCTGGCGATTGGGCCGGCGCGCGTCAAGCGCGAGTGCCGCAAGCTTTGGCAATGGATCAGCGACAAGCGTCAACCGCCGGAAACCATTTTGGCCAACGTCGTTAAGCAGCACCAGCAGCACCTCGCGCAAAATCGCAAGTCGCTGCAACAGGCAGAAGCCACGGAAAAAGAAATCCGCAACAACTTGGAACATAGCCAACTCAGTCTCGAACTGCTCAACGCGGAACGGCAAAAACTCGACGCTCGTGGCGACCATCTGGCCGCAAACGCCGCAAAGTACAAACAGACCTTGGAACAATCGGCCGTCGAGACGTTTACCAAGCAATTAGAAAAGCAGCGCGAACTGATAATTGAGGCGCAACGCCGGCTGTTCGAAACCGAGTTGCAACTTCGGCAATATGAAGTGGGTCGCAATATCTTGCTCAGTCAGTTGGCCGCGGCAAAAAATGTCGAACAGCAATACGCCATTGTCGATCAGTTCGATCCGTTCAATGCGCTGTCCGATTGGCGCAAAGCGGAAACCATGATTCACGAGCGTTTGCTACGGGCCAGTGCCGTGGAGCACGTCCGCGAAGATCTCTCGCGGCTGATGAAGGATCCCGCCGAACGGCCCTTCGACGCCAAGATCATCGACCTGCCTGCTGCCAGCCCAGACCAATCGGGCGACGAACAACCGCGTCGCCGCGAAACCCAGTAATTCAACCATCGATTTCATCGCGTTCATTAAACGGTGTTTACCATGAGTGTCTTCAAGAGTGCCAAATTCTGGCGAATTGCGCTAGTCGCCGGTGTGGCCCTGGTGCTGCTGCAACAAATCTGGCACTGGGAAGTCGAATTGGTCGAGGTGCCGGCCGGTAAATTCCTGGTGCGCACGCATCGCTGGGGCAAAGACTTGCCACAAGACACAATTATCGCGCCGGACGATTCGTACAAAGGCGTGATGCCTGACGTGTTGTCCGAGGGTTGGCATTCCGTCAATCCGCTGATCTGGAGCTACAAGCTCGAAGATGCGATCGTCGTCCCGCCCACGCAGCGATTGGTTTTGATCCGCCAGTCGGGCAAAGACATTCCCGAGTCGCGGCTGAAAGCGGGCGATTTTCTGGCGCGGCAAGATGACGAACGCGGCGTGCTGCCGGGCGTATCGCAACCGGGCACGTACAAGCTCAACCCCTACGCCTACACGTCGGAGCGCGTCGAAGGCGTGCAGATTGGCGTCGACCAAGTCGGCGTCCGCACGCTCAAAGTCGGGCTCGATCCGGCCACGCTCGATCCGCCTGCCGTCTACTGCGTGCCCAAAGGCTACCGTGGCGTGCAGCGCGATTACGTGCCGACCGGCACGTACTGGCCGAATCCCTACGAAGAAACCGTCACGCCGATCGATATTCGCAGCCACTTGGTCGTCATCGGCGACATCAAATTTCCTTCGCGCGACGGCTTTACGCTTAAGCCAATTGTCAAAGTCGAATATGCCGTGCAGCCCGATCGCGCGCCCGAGTTGCTGGTGCGATTATCGGATCACGGCAAGGTCCATCAGCTCGATTCGACCGACGAAGAGCAGAAGAACAACGAAGTTTTGCAAAAGATCATTTTGCCGCACATCCGCGGTTACGCACGCCTGGAAGGCAGCAATTTTGACGCGCGAGCGTTCATCCTGACGGCCAGCGACCCGTTGCCACCGCCAAAAGATGGCAAACCGCCAGCGAAAGTCGAGCGGACCGATAACGCGCGCGAAGTTTTACAAAAACGCCTGTTCAAGCGACTCAAGGAAGACTGCGCGAAGTTCGGCATCGAGATTCGCTCCGCCACCATTGCCGACATGCCCCCGCCGAACGAACTGGCCACTCAAATTGCCGATCGCGAACTGGCCCGCGTCGAGCAATCCAAAAACAAAGCGCGGCTCTCGCAATTTAAAACCGAACAAGACCTGCAAGGCGCCATGGCTCTGAAAAAACAAGCCACGGACAAAGTTCAAGCGCAAACCCGGCTGGTGCAGGCCACCACTCAGTCTCAGCAAATGGTCGAAGTGGCCGAATCGCGGCTCAAACAAGAACTCCAAAACGCGCAGATCAAACTCGAAGCGTCCAAGAAACAGGCCGAAGCGCAACTGGCCACCGGCAAGGCGGAAGCGGCCGTCATCAACCTGCAAAACGAAGCCGAGGTTTCGGGGCTCAAGAAAACCATTCAGGGATTTTCCAACGTGCAAGACTTCGCGCGCTATCAAATGGTATCGCGTTTGGCGCCCGCGCTGGGCGAAGTGTTTAGCTCGGACGACGGCGAGTTCGCCAAGATTTTTGCCGGCCTCATGAGCGGCAAGCCGGCCGACGGCGATGCGAAAAAACCGCTCGGAGATCCTAAGAAATCTGTCGCGCAACCTTAAACCGATCGCCCGCCAATTTCCTTCGAACGATTTGTCCACCGATATCTTCAAACGACTCGATACATCTATATGTCAACTTCTGCAACGATCTTTCGTGCTCAAATCGTCCGTAACTGGCGCCGGATTCTCATCATCTGGGGCGTGGTGCTGCTGCTGGCGGTGATCATGCTGTCGCTAGTTTGGCAGGCGTTCTTCGTGTACGTGCCGCCAAAAAAACATTTGGTCATCATCTCCAAAGACGGTAAGCCCTTGCCGCCAGGGCATGTCTTGGCCGCGGACGGAGAAAAAGGCATCCAGAAGCGTGTCTGGGGCGAAGGCTTCCATTTTGTGATGCCCATCATCAAAGAGGTCGTCGTCAAGGACAACACGGTGATTCCGCCTGGCAAGGTGGGCGTCGTGACGGCCCGCGGTGGCGATCCCTTGCCCGCTGGCCAGGTGCTGGCCGACGACGGACAACAAGGCATTTGGCGCCGCGTGCTGACGCCCGGCACGTATCGCATCAACACCTTTGGCTTCGATGTGGAAGTTGTTGACGCCGTGGAGATCAAACCCGGATTCGTCGGCGTGCTGCGGCGGCTGTTGGGCAATGATACCGAAAAATCCGACGCCGGCGCGCCTGCTGATGGCAACGTGCAACTGGTGGAACTCGATTCCGATCGTCGCGGCGTCGTTCGACAGGTGCTCCACCCTGGCATGTACGCGCTGAATCCCAAGCAGTACGAAGTTCGCCAGCAAGAAGTCGGCGTTTACCAGACCACGTTTCACTTCAGTCCAAATTCATCGAAAAATACGGCAATCAACTTTGTCAGCAAGGGCGGATTCGAAATCAGCATGGACTGCACGGTGGAATGGGAAGTTTTGCCCGAAGATATGCCGCTGCTGATGGCCAAATATGGCGGTCGCGATCGCATCGAAGAAACCGTCATCGAAGCGCAAGCGCATGCCATCGGCCGCGATCGCGGCGTCGACTATAGCGTGCAAGACTTCTTGGAAGGTGAGGCCCGTACCAAGTACCAAGAAGACTTCACCACCGAGCTCACAACCATCTGCAAAGCCAAAGGCATTCAGATTCGCTCGGCATTCATCCGCGACATCGTCATTCCCGAAACCTATTTGAAACCGCTGCGCGAAAAGCAGGTGGCCGTCGAAACCGAAATCACCAACAAGGCCAAGCAAGCCACGGCCGAAAGCGATGCCCTGGTCGAACAAGCGCAGCAAATGGTCAAGCAAGCCGTCGCCAAAGTCGAAGCCGAAACCGCGCGAATGGTGGCCGGCATCGAACGCGACGTGCAGAACCTGAGTTCGCTCAACAAGGCCAACGTCGAGCGGCTCGAAGCCGATTATGCGGCCAAGATCGCCGCCATCGATACGCAGCGAATCGAAATCGAAGGCGGCGCGGCGGCGTCAGTCACCAAGATGAAAGAAACGGCCCGCGCCAGCATCTATCAAATGAAAATGGAAGTCTTTCAAAATGACGCCGACGCATTCCTGCGCTACACACTTTCGCAGCAGCTCAACCCCAAGTTGGTGGTGCGATTGTTCCAAAGCGGTCCCGGCACATTCTGGACCAACCTCGACGGCGGCAAAGGCTTGAACTTCATGCTGCCTGTCGGCAGCAATGCGTCGGGCGCAACCACGCAGCCAAGCGGCGGCACAAGCCCGGCGAAAAATCGTTAGGCGGCTACTTTTTTAACTGCTGTTCGAGTTGCTCGACTTCACGCTTGAGCGACTCGATCTGCTTTTGCTGGTCGGCTTGCGAAACATCGCGATTTTGCAGTTCCACCTGCAACTTCTCGATGACTTTGGCAAACGCCGCAACTTGAATTCGCAGCATGTCCTGCTCATTGATGGCTGACCTGCGCGCTGGCGCATTGGCGTCGATGGCTACTTCCTGCACGCTACCGCCATTACGGACTTCAATCGGACTTCCATCGCGCGCCACCGCGCGAAGCTGCGGCCCGACGCGATACGCGGCAGCGTCTTCGGCGCTGCCAGTCGCGGCATTCGAAACTGCGCCACCGGCAATCACCGGATTGGGACTCGCCGGCTTGGAAACCACTGCGCCTTCCAATCGGATTTCGTAAACGCGAGGTTGATTGTCCTTGAGCACCGTCAGCGAAAACGTATCGCCTGGCTGTTTTTTGAGAATCGAACTGACGGCCTGATAAGCGCTGCGAATTTTTCGACCGTCGGCTTCAATGACCTGATCGCCCGCCGCCAAGCCGGCTTTATCGGCCGGGCCAGCCGGTTCGACGCGTTCGATAACGACATCGCCTTCCTTGGCGCCAGGACCAATCGTCAAACCAACCACCGGGCGCCGTCGCTCCAATTCCACCAATTTGCCCACCTGCCAGGCGGCCAGCGCGCGTCGCACGTGGTCCACCGGCAACGCATAATTCCAGCCGCCGCGTTCGGCGGACGTGGCTGCCACGATGCCAATCAGTTGCCCGTCGACATTGACCACGCCTGCGCCGCAAACGGTCTCGCTGCCGCGGACATCGCATTGCAACAGTGGCGGCAAGTTCACGCCGGAGAGCGTGCGGTCGGATGCGCCCAAGATTCCTTGCGAGACCGCGGGCCGTTCGATGCCGGCCGCAGCCGCCGTTAAAACCGTCGCGCCCACATCCGGCAGTTTATCGGCCAGTTTCAACCCCGGCACGTTCTTGTCGCCAATCTCAAGTAGCATCAAGCCCGAGTAGTGATCGCTGACGCGCGGTTCGGCCGTCGTTTGTTCGCCACTGGATAGCGTAACCCGAAATCTCGCCGCACCGTCTGCCTTGTGAACAAAGGTCACGATGCGGCCTTCGCCCAGACTCACTGCGCTACAGACCAGTACCTCCTCAGTCCGCGCCGGCGGAGCGCGCTTGGTGGTCGACGTTCCGCCAACTTCGCTGGAAGTCAGATCACCCGTTGCGACGGGCCTCTCGCTGCTTTCGCTCGAAATTCGCAGTGTTACGGTCGCGGCCGAAATTTTCGCGGCCGCTCGCTCGCCGTCAGCAGCCAGCGACGCGCGATTCGCCAGAGAAAGAGTGACGCTGAGCGCCAAAACAGCCAGACGCAGTTGCCAATGTGGTGGTTGGCCCGATGTCATGACGATGTCCGATCGGCGGCAATTCAACTAGATACCCCACATCTCTTGCGCGGCCGGACCATGTTCCATCAAATCCAACACGGCTTCCTGCTCAGCGCCGCTAAGTCGCTCAAAACGCAGCATCGATTCTCTCGCCGTCCAGTGCTCCGCCGCTTCCAATTCACTCGGTGCCGGCCGACGATCTAATTCCAACGCGGCCACAGCGGTTTCCGAATCGCCAGCACGCAAGGTCTGCGAACTCACGTTGCTAACCGTCGTGGTTACCAGTCGCCTGACGGGCAACGCAGCGCGCTGGCGGATCGCATGCGCAGCCGTCCAGATCGCAACTCCGGATATCAAAAAGGCCATCGCGGCACGTAACGGAAATTGCGGCCGATACCTGCGGACCGCGCATGGAACAGCAACTTCGGTTGCCGCCGGCAAATCGCCGTTCATCACTGCACCGTTCATCACTGCACTGGTTATTGCAGCGCCTGTCACTGCAGCGGCGGCATTCGCCGGCGCAGGGTAACGTTGCGTCAAGTAATTGGCGTCAAACGTCAACTGCGCTGCCAATTCCAACAGATCGTCGGGCAGTTCGTAAGCGTCGTCAGCGGACGACTCCAACGCAGCATTTTCGCTGATGTCATTCGCAGGCTGCAGCAATTCGGAATCGAGATCGTCGCCGTCGAACAGGCGTGGTTCAAACGACATGGCTGAGATCCTCGCTAGGATGAGCCGGAATTTGGCGAGCCACGCTGTCTTCGCCGGAAATCGCAGCACGAAGTGACGCCAACGCGTTGAAAATCCGCGATTTCACAGTACCCAGCGGGCACTCAAGCACCACGGCAATTTCGTCGTAACTCAGATGCTCACTGAATCGCAGCACCAAAGCTTGACGCTGGCCGTCGGGCAGTTTCGCCACAAACGACCACAAACCGCGCTTCCACTCACCGACTTCAATGCTCGTCTCGGCGGCGGGCGTCGTCCTCGCGCCAGTCGGTTCATTATCCCACAGCACGCGGAGCTTTTGCCGACGCATGCCGATTCGGCGACGCTCACGGCGGTCGAGATTCAACAGTATTCCGTACAGCCAGGTGTAAACGCTGCTTCGCCCTTCAAAACGGTTGATCTCTCGCGCGAAAATCAAAAACGTTTCTTGCGCCAGATCGTCGGCATCCCAGGGATTTCCGCTGAGAACCAGTGCTGCGCGATGAATTCGCGGAAAATGCTCGGCAATTTCTTTCGGGATATCGATGGCAGGCATGCTCGATTGACCTAACTGCTCAACATGAAGTCGGGAGCATAACTGTGCAAACTCATAACGGTCACGCTCCAGATAATATTCAGAACAGCATTTATAATAGCCGCTCGACCTGCCCGAATCCATGAAATGTACGCGCGGTGGGTTAATCTGCCACTCTCAGATCCCGCAGTCTGCAAATTGGCTCAATTTGCTCAGTGTGCTAGAGTTGAGTAGCGCGACGGGCTGTAAAAGTTCAAATGCGGACTATCAAGGCTTTTTTGTCGCTTTTGTCGTCGTCTGCGGCAACATTGGTCAGATGTCCAGCGCGTGCAAACAGCGGTCCCCAGCGTCCAATTGAATTTTGAAGTTTTTCTGATAAGGTAGGCAAGATCGCAGCAGTCTCTTGCTGTTTTCGCCCGTCGAATCGCTCAAATTTGTTCCAGCAAGGTCGCACCTTTGAATATTTTGTTGGCTGCCAGCGAAGCGGTTCCATACGCCAAGACCGGCGGATTAGCCGATGTGAGCGGCGCGCTGCCGTTGGCTTTGCAAAAAGCTGGCCACCAAGTTGCCTTGATCATGCCGGCGTATCGCTCCACGCTCAAAAGTCAGTTCGAAATGGAATGCCCCGGAATCGAGTTCACAATTCCGATCGGGCAAAAAACGGTGGCCGGCAGCCTGTTGAAATCGTATTTGCCGGGCAGTCAGGTGCCGGTGTATTTCGTGCGACAAGACCATTACTTTGAACGCGACCAACTCTACACCGCCGGAAAAGGCGATTATGTCGATAATTGCGAGCGGTTCGTATTTTTCTCGCGGGCCGTGTTGGAGTCGATTCGGCTGCTGAATTTGGAAGTTGACGTTCTGCATTGCAACGACTGGCAAACGGGACTGATCCCCGTTTATCTGAAGACGCTGTACCGTCATTCACCACAATATCAGCGAATTGTCTCGCTGCTGACGGTACACAATTTGGCCTATCAAGGCACCTTTTGGCATTGGGACATGCTGCTGACCGGATTGGACTGGAAATACTTCAATTGGCATCAACTGGAATTCTTTGGCAACCTGAATCTGCTCAAAGCCGGCTTGGTTTTTGCCGACGCCATAAATACCGTCAGCCCGCGATACGCCCAAGAGATTCAATCCAGTCCGCTGGGCTGCGGACTGGAAGGCGTGCTCCAGCAACGCCGCAGCGCGCTGACGGGCATCGTCAACGGCGCGGATTATGACCGCTGGAATCCGGCCTGCGACGACAACCTGCCCGTCCGCTACGACGCTACCAGTGTCGTCGCGGGCAAGGCTGCCTGTAAGGCGGCGCTGCAACGCGAGTTGAACTTGCCCGTCGAACCGCGTACGCCGCTGTTGGCGTTTGTTGGCCGCATGGTCGAGCAAAAAGGCATCGACCAACTGATTGCCGTGATTCAAGATTGGGTTCAGCAGGGCGGCGCTCAATGGGTGCTGCTCGGCACCGGACATCAGCAATTCGAAGAAGCTGTGGCAACGCTGGCCCAGCGTAATCCGCGAATGGTGGCCGCGCGCCTCGATTTTTCCGAACCGTTGGCGCACCGCATTGAAGCCGCGGCGGATATCTTTTTGATGCCCAGCCAGTTTGAACCCTGCGGACTCAGCCAACTTTACAGCCTCAAATACGGAACAGTGCCAATCGTCCGGTCCACGGGCGGATTGGCGGACACGATTACGGACGTCAACGACGAGACTTTGGCAGCCGGCACGGCGACCGGCTTTGTGTATCAAGAGCACAGCGCGCTGGCGCTGTCGCAGGCGATTCGCCGCGCATGCAATCACTACCAAGACACCGCCAAGTGGACCAAGATCATTGCCGCCGGCATGGCGCAAGATTGGTCGTGGGATAAAAGCGCCCAGCAGTATACGGCGCTTTATCAACAGATGATTGCCCGCTTGCCTCCGCGCCCTGTCACCGTCCATTAAGTGCCCAGTGTTGGTTTACGGCGCGATTCACGCGGCTGCGCCACGAGCGCCACCCTTGTACGCTGTCCGGCAATCTCTATAATTCGACGCTGTATCGAATTTTTGACTTTTGTTACTTCGGCCGACGCCCACCACGGTCGAGATTTGTCGGTTTAGCTGAGAAGGAGACAACCCGTGGCAATTCGTGTTGGCATTAATGGTTTTGGTCGCATTGGTCGGCTGGTTTTTCGTAATCTGATCGCTCGCGGCTCGGAATTCGAAGTCGTTGGAATTAACGATCTTACGGACAACAAGATGCTGGCCACGCTGCTCAAGTACGATAGCACTCACGGCCGCTTCGACGGCACCGTGGATTACGACGACCAATTTTTGATCGTCAATGGCAAGAAGATTCGCGCGATTTCCGAACGCGACCCAGCCAAGTTGCCTTGGAAGGAACTGGAAGCCGACGTCGTCGTCGAAAGCACCGGCCTGTTTACCGCGCGCGCCAAAGACGGCAAGGCGGGCTACGATTCGCATTTGGCCGCCGGCGCCAAGAAAGTGGTGCTCAGCGCTCCGGCCAAAGACGGCGCCGACCTGACCTGCGTAATGGGCGTAAACGACGACAAACTGACCTCCGCCATGAAGTGCGTCAGTAACGCCAGTTGCACGACCAATTGCCTGGCTCCACTGGCCAAGGTGCTGGACGAAGCGTTTGGTATCGAACGCGGTTTGATGACCACAGTACATGCCTACACCAACGATCAACGCGTGCAAGACATGCCGCATGCCGATCCGTATCGCGCTCGCTCGGCCTCGCAAAACATCATTCCCACTTCCACCGGTGCCGCGCAAGCCGTCGGGCTGGCTCTACCCAACCTCAAAGGCCGGCTGACCGGCATTTCGCTCCGTGTGCCTGTCGCCACGGGCAGCATCGTCGACTTGACCGTAGTGCTGAAAAAGAAAGTTACCGCGGACGAGGTCAATGCCGCGGTGAAAAAAGCTGCGGAGGGCTCGCTGAAAGGCATTTTGTGCTACACCGAAGAGCCGCTCGTATCGAGCGATATCATCGGCGACCCGCACAGTTCGATCTTTGCCGCCGACTGGACCGAAGTCATGGACGGCAACATGGTCAAAGTGGTGAGCTGGTACGACAACGAATGGGGTTATAGCTGCCGCACAGTCGATCTGATTGCCAAGTTTGGCAAATTGTAATCGCAGCGGAATCTGCTGAATTCGAATTTTAAAAACATTCGGTCCGCGGCTCGACAATCCTCCGGGGTCGTCGAGCTGGCGGACTTCTTCATTGATTACGTTTGCTTTGTGAATTTCGTGCGCCAGGCCGATTTCTGCCTTCGCCAGCCGCCCAGTACAAATTCAACGCCAGGGGCTATCGATGGCTTCATGCGGACTGCGGGCCAACCTCAACAATTCCGCCAACTGCCGCAACTGATCTGGCGTCATGTGACCGAGTTGTTTGCCGTGCAGCAATTCCAACCGCGGATCAATCTGCTCCAGCAGCTTCAAACCGTCGGCCGTGATGCCGACAAACACCGTGCGGCGATTTTCCGCGAGGCGCTGCCGCTCGATCCAACCGGCAGTATCGAGTTTGTCCAGCAACCGGGTAATATCCGGCGCTTTCGAGACCAAGCTGCCGGCTAACGTCAACGTCGGCAGCCGCTGCGGTGCGGCAGCGCGCAACAAACGCAACGCGTTGTACTGTTGCGGGGTCAGACCGAACGGTCGAAAGAACTCGTCTTCCACTGCCCTCAATCGATCGTACGTCCGCCATAACCCAAGGTACGCGGCCTGCGATAGCGAATCGAATTTCGGAACGGCGGGCGTCGTGGGCGGGATGGGCGAGGTCATGCAATAACGATAGTTGTTGTAACGACATTTGTCGAGTTTGCCATGCGGCCGGGTGTGACAAAAGTGCTTGGCGGTGTTAAGCCGCGGTGGGGCAAGGAGTTGGCCAGTATTTTTGCCATTGGCCGCTACGCTCGAGCGAATCCAGCGCGGTGACAGCCTCCGCATTCGGTCGATCCCAACGACGACTG